>CAZEQO010000184.1:3208-5186 GCA_964514365.1 uncultured Robiginitalea sp.
AGTATGGGGACAACAGGCCGTTTAAAAAGGGATTATTCGCTAAGGTTTTGAACTCCGCTCGCCAACGAATTGATCGCTTTTGTTTTTAAAAAGGATATTAAATGTGGTCAGGCTCCCGTAGATACGGGTAATGTACTGTTGCAGATCTACCTTTTCCTGATCGTCCAGGCGGTCACTGGAGTTAATTTTTTGTTCCATCACCCGCAACCGATCGCGAACCATGACGATTTTATGAAAGAATGCACTTATTCCGATTTCTTTTGGGGTAAGGTTGGGATCCCCGGGTTGCAGGACGATACTCCCACCCTTCCATTTATCGGAAAGGGGTACCAGGGTCGTGACATCGCTCCATTTCCTTAAAATGTCGGTCAGAATGGTTTCCACCTCGGAAAAACTAATCGAATCCACCTCGTCCCGTATGGCTTCAATCACTTCAAAATCAGAACCTATATCAATGGTTTCAATACCTGAATCCAGGAAAGAAACCCAATAGTGATCTGAGCTTACATTGATTACTACCCCTTTACCGTAATCCGGATGAGAAAGACGCGATCCAATACCCAGTAGTTTCATAAGTCAGCGTTTTGGGACCTAAATTAAGCCGTGGATTTATAATAGCCAACAAAAACCAGGGCTGCTTCTTATTTACATGCCAAAATCGTAATTTTGCACCTTGCTAAAACCATGATGTTTCCCAACGATCAAATTATCGCAGTCCAGGGTGCCAGGGTCCATAACCTGAAGGATATTGATGTCGAAATCCCCAGAGAAAAGCTCGTAGTGATCACAGGGCTATCGGGCAGCGGAAAGTCCTCCCTTGCTTTTGACACCATTTACGCAGAAGGCCAAAGGCGCTATATCGAGACTTTTTCGGCTTATGTCAGGCAGTTTTTGGGTAGCCTTGAACGTCCCGACGTAGACAAAATTGACGGACTCTCTCCCGTAATTGCGATCGAACAGAAAACTACTTCCCGCTCCCCCCGTTCCACGGTTGGGACTATTACCGAGGTGTATGATTTCCTGCGTCTCTTATTTGCAAGGGCCTCGGATGCATACAGTTTTAATACGGGTAAAAAAATGGTCAGCTATACCGATGAGCAGATCCGCGATCTCATTGTTGCGGACTACCAGGGAAAGCGTATAAGTATCCTCGCACCTGTTATCCGGTCCCGCAAAGGACACTACAGAGAACTCTTCGAACAAATAGCGAAACAGGGGTATGTTAAAGTACGGGTAGACGGAACCATTACCGACCTTGAGAAAGGAATGAAAGTAGACCGGTATAAGACCCATGATATTGAAATCGTCATAGATCGTTTACAAGTCGCGGATACTCCCGAAATCCTTAAGCGTTTGGACGAAAGTATCCGAACCGCCATGTATGCAGGGGACGACGTACTGATGATTCTTGAAGAACAAACCAAAACACCGAGGTATTTCTCAAGGGATTTGATGTGTCCGGAAACCGGAATCTCCTATCCGGTTCCGGAGCCCAATACTTTTTCTTTTAATTCCCCCAGGGGAATGTGCGAAGGCTGCAATGGGCTCGGCCATATCTATGAAGTCAATACCGGTAAGATTATACCCGATCCCTCGATATCGATAAAAGCCGGAGGAATTGCCCCTCTTGGGGAATACAAAAAATCATGGGCGTTTAAGCAGCTGGAAACCATTGGTTTGAAATACGGTTTTCTCCT
The DNA here is from genome assembly GCA_964514365.1 of uncultured Robiginitalea sp. Classification (GTDB taxonomy): domain Bacteria; phylum Bacteroidota; class Bacteroidia; order Flavobacteriales; family Flavobacteriaceae; genus Robiginitalea. Next base: position 4,906 of record CAZEQO010000184.1, read on the forward strand.
GGAGGATCCCATCGACCGTATTCCCGCGGAAGCCCTGGATGTCATTTTGAATGGCGGTAAAGAAGCCTTTGAAGTGGACTCAAAGACCTTAGGGGTACGCAGGTCCTACCGCATAGATTACGAGGGCATTGCCTCCTTCCTGAAAGGCCAGTTTGCGGATAGCAATTCCGTTCATATTAAGCGATGGGCAAAGGGGTATATGGATAAAATCACCTGTCCCACCTGCTGTGGGAGCCGGTTGCGAAAAGAGGCCTTATATTTCAAAATAGACGATAATAACA
>CAZEQO010000185.1:0-5148 GCA_964514365.1 uncultured Robiginitalea sp.
TTTTTTCATCAGGGTTTTAATTTTCTCCAAGGTATTCATAAGCGGGCAGGTCTCCAACAAAAGATTCGGTTAAATGGCAAGCATGCTTATTTTTACACCTGCAGAGTTACTTAACTTTTAAGCAAAAAATCTTATGGAAAACATACTCTTAGCCCAGGTACTGGGAGCGCTTCTTGGATTTCTCGGGGTACTCTTCGGCGCTTTTGGGGCGCACTACTTAAAGGGGAAACTCGCCGACACCCAGTTACAGGCCTTTGAAACCGGTGTGCGCTATCAGTTGGTGCATGCGGTACTCCTGCTTGTCCTGAGTTTTAACCTGAACTTTACTTCAGCGTTGGACGGCTATATCGTCCGCGCTTTCTCATTGGGGATTTTCTTGTTTTCCTTTAGTATTTACGGGTTGGTGCTCAGTGAAGGCTTTGGAAAAAAATGGCGGTTTCTGGGGCCGGTGACCCCCTTGGGAGGGCTCTTATTACTCATTGGATGGGCCTTGCTCGGCTATAGTTTTATCGCCAACCTCTTTTGATTCCGGAAAACTTACGAAGACTCAGTGACAACCGCAGTCGGAACTGCCACAGCCTTTGGAAGGGTCCGCATTTTTCGGTTTACGGATCTCGGGCCAGACGAATTTATACAACAGATAGCCCACTGAAACGGCCAGGGTGAGATAAACCAGGATGTGTTGCAGGCTCCAGGACATCAGGAGAGGAGTTGATAGGCAGTTAAAGCAGCAAGATACGCAATCACGGTCATAAAGCCCAGCTGTAGCATAGGCCATTTCCAGCTGTTGGTCTCCCGCTTTACAATGGCCAGGGTACTCATGCACTGCATGGCAAAGGCGTAAAATAGCATCAGGGAAATCCCGGAAGCTAAATTAAAAAGGGGCTGGCCGTCTGGCTTTACTTCCGCAGCCATCCGGTTTTTTATGGTTTCTTCTTCGTCGTTGCCCACGCTGTAAATCGTGGCCAGGGTACCTACAAAAACTTCCCGGGCCGCAAAGGAGGTGAGGACCGCAATACCAATTTTCCAGTCGTACCCCAACGGGCGGACAGCCGGTTCAATGAATTTCCCCATTTTTCCAATAAAGCTGTGTTCCAAGCGATAACTCGCGATCTCCTGGTTGATGACCCGGGTTCTAATGTCGGCCTGAAATTTCGAAAGAGAATCCTGTATGGCAACATAAGTTGCCCGGTTATCAACGCCGTCTATCAGGATCGGCATAGAGGTCTTAAACTCCTCTAATTTATTGGCCACGAAAGCCTGGCTGTTTGGGGAAAGACCTTCGCGTGAGACCCTTTCCGTAACGATTTGTTCGGCGTTTTTAAATTCTTCTGAAAAACCATTGGACCCAAGGAACCAAAGGATTATAGATATTGCGAGGATGATTTTACCGGCTCCGTAGACAAAACTCTTCGTCTTCTCCACGACGGTGTAGAAAACATTTTTCCACAAAGGCCATTTGTAGTTGGGCATCTCCACCATAAAAAAGGTACGACTCCGTACTTTCAGGATTTGATGCAGCACTTTTGCCGCCAAAATGGAAGCTGCAAAACCCAGTAGGTACAGCATCATAAGCGTGAGGGCCTGGTAGCTGAGCCCCAGGAATCGACCCTCGGGTATGACAAGCGCAATGATAATAAGATATACCGGCAGTCGGGCGGAACAGGTGGTAAAGGGGACCACTAAAATGGTAATCAGGCGCTCCTTCCAGTTTTCGATGTTCCGGGTGGCCATAACCGCAGGAATAGCACAAGCGGTACCTGAAATCAGGGGGACCACACTCTTTCCGCTCAGGCCAAACGGGCGCATGAGGCGGTCCATCAGGAAAACAACCCGACTCATATACCCGGATTCTTCCAGGATGGCGATAAAAAAGAACAAAAAGGCTATTTGTGGAATAAAAATTACGATCCCCCCAATACCCGCCACTACGCCTTCGGCAATGAGATTTGTAAAAACACCCGGGGGTAAAGTGTCCTTGATCCATTCACTGGCTGCGGCAAACTGCTCATCGATGAAATCCATGGGAACGCTACTCCAATCGTAGATGGCCTGGAAGATGGTGAGCAGGATCACAAAAAAGATCAGGTATCCAAAGACCTTATGAGTCAGGATTTTATCGAGGGTAGCACGCCAGCCTTTGGCTGCGAAACGGTCTACGGTGTAGGTCTCTTTCAGGATTCCATTAATATATCGGTATCTTAAAATGGTCTCCTTGTGCTGGAGTTTTTTAAGCTCCGCCCCGGACTTGATTTCAAAAGGGGAATCCGAAAGAAAGTCTTTTTTATCGAGTGGGGTAAAATTCACATCCTGGGTGATCACCACCCACAATTTGTACAGGTCCTTCCCGGGAAAAGCGCTTTGCAACCGCTTAAAATAGGTGGGGTCGATTCCTGAAATGTCCAGGTTCTCGGTCTTGGGGAGGTCCCTGTATTTTTCAATCAGTTTTTTCAATTCCTCCATCCCCGTATTTTTCCGGGTACTGACCAGGGCTATTTTGGTCTTGAGGAGTTGCTCCATTTTCGGGAGATCCAGTTTAATCCCCTTATGGTCCATACGATCGGCCATATTGATCACCAGGATGGCGGGAATCTTCAGGTCTTTAATCTGGGTGAAGAGCAGTAAGTTCCGCTTTAGGTTCTCCACATCACTCACCACAACAGCCACATCCGGAAAATCCGGGGCATTTTTGTTGAGCAGCAGTTCAACCGCCACACTTTCGTCCAGGGAGGTGGTATTGAGGCTATAAGTACCGGGCAGATCCAGAATATGTGCGCGGACGCCACGGGAGAGTTTACATATCCCCATTTTCTTTTCCACGGTAATCCCCGGATAGTTCCCCACCTTTTGTTTCAGGCCTGTGAGCGCATTGAATACAGAAGTTTTTCCGGTATTCGGATTTCCGATAAGGGCTACTTTGATGTCTTTACTCATCGCCGGGGATAGGTTCCAGTTCAATCTGCAGGGCAACCGAGCGGCGGATAGCGATGTGCGAGCCGTTTACATTGATGTAAATCGGATCTTTGAGTGGGGCGACCTGAATGAGCTCCACTTCGTTCCCGGGGAGGCATCCCAGTTCAAGGAGTTTAATAGGCAGTGCGTCTTCCCGAAAAGCCTTGATAATTCCTTTTTCGCCCCTGCCGAGATGTGCTACCGTGAACCCCAAATCTTATTTAGATTGATTTTAATTAAGGACAAAAATACACGAAAATGTCAAACTGCGGGCTTTTCAGGAGAAAAAGGCGGGGTTATTTACTCGGCAATGCTGTTTTTCAAGATCTCGAGGTCTGCCAATAGACGCTCCATCTCTTCCTTTTTGGTGCCGTCGTACGTCCCCCGGATGCGTTTTTTCTGATCTACCAGGATAAAATTCTCCGTGTGGATCATATCAAAAGGCCCTCCGTCTCCATCAGTCTTGACGGCCAGGTAAGACTTGCGAGCCAGCTCGTAAATCTGTTTTTTATCCCCCGTCACCAGATTCCACTTCGAATCGATTACTCCTTTTTCAAGGGCGTATTCCTTTAAACGGGGAACCGAATCGATTTCGGGCGTCACCGAATGCGAGAGCAAAAGCACCTCGGGATCATCCATAATCTGCTGCTGCAGGTACTCCATATTACCGGTCATGATGGGGCAGATGGTCAGGCAGGTGGTGAAAAAGAAATCCGCGATGTAGATTTTATCTTTATAATCCTGCTCGGTAATCGTATCCCCATTTTGGTTGACCAGTGAAAAGTCTGCGATGGTATGGTATTTTTTAACATGTGAGAGCTCCGGGGCCACCAGTTCGGGATTAAAATCGGCAGGCTGGTATACCGGGAGCGTCTTTTTAGGTTGCAGGGCATTGTAGAAGAGGACGATGATCACGGCTGAGATCCCGAGCATGACCAGGCCGAAAATCTTAAATTTGGCAAAAAAAGCACGCATATGCCTCTGATTTGTCTGCAAAGGTACATCCCCGTTCTTTCTCCATCAACCGGAAATAAGGGGACTCCTGCTAAAACTTTCTTAAAGAAGGAGGCAGGGGGTCTAATTTCTTTTTAAAAGCGCCCCCAAAAGTGTAGTTTTGTGCGTTTTAATCGATTCAAGCGTTTTATGTCCTCCATGGTGATTCAAGCTTCGATGTTCCTGCTCAGCCTTTCTCTTCTGATCGTGCTGCACGAGTTGGGGCATTTCCTCCCCGCAAAAGCCTTTAAAACAAGGGTCGAGAAATTCTACCTCTTTTTTGACGTCAAGTTTTCCCTCTTTAAAAAGAAGATTGGGGAGACCGTTTACGGCATAGGTTGGCTGCCCTTAGGCGGGTATGTCAAGATCGCCGGAATGATCGATGAGAGTATGGACACCGAGGCGATGAACCAGCCTCCCAAACCCTGGGAGTTTCGCTCCAAGCCGGCCTGGCAACGCCTGATTATTATGCTCGGGGGTGTTACGGTCAATTTTATCGTGGCCCTACTCATTTATATTTTTGCCTCCTTTTATTACGGGGACGCCGATATTTCCACCGCGAGCATCAAGGATGGGTATTGGGTGACCAACCCGGTTTTTACAGAACTCGGGGTGCAGACCGGGGACAACCTTGTCTCTATCGACGGAGTCGAATACGAGAATTATTCAGACCTGCGCCGCAACATGATTACGGCGGAGCGCTTTACCCTGGAACGGGACGGGCAACCCCTCACCATTGAATTACCCGTTGACTTTTTGGGTAAACTCAGTACTGGCGAAGACCTGAGCTTTTTTGAATTGCGTGTACCATTCCAGGTAGGAGCTGTTCCGGATTCATCCATCAATGCCCAGGCAGGGCTTGAAGAAGGGGATTTGCTCAAACGCATTGACCAAACTGAGATCACCTATTTCGATGAAGCGGTCGCTGCCCTTGAAGAAAATAAGGGGAAAGAAGTGCCTGCGGTCGTACTCAGAGAGGGACGTCCGGTAGATCTGACGCTCAATATCAGCGAAGACGGTAAACTGGGCATTTTCCCCGGGGGAACCTATAAGCAGTTCGAAGAGATGGGGTACTTTGATATTGTCCAGAAGAAATACGGCTTTTTCGAGAGTTTTTCAGTGGGGGCCAAGAAGTTCAGCAATCAACTGGGCGGCTACTGGCTGCAACTCAAGAAAATCTTTACACCCAGTACGGGAGCCTAC
>CAZEQO010000186.1:0-652 GCA_964514365.1 uncultured Robiginitalea sp.
TTCTTCCCCCCCCTCGGGCAGGGCAGGGACAATGGTTCCGGCTGTGGCTGGTACTACGGTATAACCCTCCTCTGACTTGTCGTAATAGGCCCCGCCATAGTAATAATTATAGGTGTCGCCTACCTGTACCTGTTCTGCTGATTCCGGTATATTATTTACGGTCGCACCTACAGGGGCTTGAACAACTTCGTATCCCTTGTCCGTTTTTATGTAATAATTTCCGTCGTCGTAATGGTATTCCTCTTGTTGCCCACTGTCATTCACGATACTAACAACAATAGCTGTGGTGACCATGGTGGTCACGAAATACCCCCAGGGATGCCAGACGGGACCCCAATAAAAGGGCCTGTAGGGATGGTAGTAATAAGGCCTGTGGCAATAGAAGCCATAACCTCCGTATCGGTAAGGAGGCCGGGTATACCGCCTTGGACTGCTCCGAACGTACGTATTCCTTCGGTTGACATTTACATTTCTACTATTGTCTATATTGATGTTGGTATTCCCCCTGCGGTTATTGTCTAAATTTCCCCGATTGTTTGAATTTCGGTCTCCGGGTCTGGTGACATTGGAGGTACGGTCCCCGGCCGATCTGTCAACTACTTTGCTTCTGTCCGCGGTGGAAACTCTGTCTCTGGTATTCGAAGTACTCCGG
>CAZEQO010000186.1:662-4222 GCA_964514365.1 uncultured Robiginitalea sp.
CACCCGGGCTCGCGCCACTCGAAGCCGGCCTCGAGGAAGACCTTGTCGAGACCCTCGTTCCACGACAACGACCCGCGCTCGCTGATGACGAAGCCCTCGGGGAAGGTGTCGTCGTCGGCCGGGTTGTAGATGGTTTGGTGCTGGGCCGGGAAGAAGGACGGCTTGTGGGCCTGCTTTGCCGGGTGGAAGGCCTGCTGCTTGGTGCCGGACGGCTACTTGGTCTGGACATCGTGCTTCTCGAACTCCGGTGGCCCATGCGCTGAGCTTCCAGTTCTACGGGAGCAAGCAGTAATAATAGTGCCGGGACGGCTATTTTTAAAAATGTTATAGAAAGCGATTTCATATGCAAAGAGGTCTTAATCGTTTAATTTTTAGGCATAATACTAATCAGGTCCGAATTGGCCGGGGGCAAGAACTCAAAAATTTCGTCAGGTAGTGATGGATTGGTGTCCCAATTTTCAAAAGTCCCCTCTGTAAAGTCATGTTGGGCCCCCTTATTGAAAAAGAGGAGTTTGCGGGGAAGGTAAAAAGGTCCGTTTTCGATCCACAGTTGAAAGTTCATCGTGCTGTTTTCTGCGATAATGTGATAACAGTCCACGCCTTCAACAGATTTGATTCCCGCATAAGCGATTGTATCAAAATATTCCATGACATCATCCCCAAAGGAGGGATAAAACAAATCTGCACCCGGAAAGCGCATCCCAAAAGTTGTGTTCACACTATCGATAGTTTTAATTATGGTTTCCGGGGCGGGGAGGGTTACGTAATTGTTTTCGTCAAAAGAATACCAGGTGATTAGTTCACCATTGTACCAAAACCCCTGATTGCCATTATTCCCGCGGGAATGGACCGCCATTCGGTCCGGCCCCCTGAAAAAGACTTCGTGGGAATCAAACTTGCGCTCCCAGAGTCCATCGGCATTCTGGGAATCATCAACCGAATGATATTCAAAGCTAACAGCCTCCAAGCCTCCGATCACCGTTCCCATCTTGTCAATAAGGGAAATAGCGATAGGATCGATGCTTTTTTCGGTTTGGGAAAAAGCTGTTACGGAGAACAGCAATAGGAGAAGGAATACGTTTTTCATTGATTGGTTTCTAAAGGGCATAAAACAATGTAGTAATTTACCAGTTGTTCTTGGATTCTACAAGGGAAAACCTATGATTTCAATATTGTGCCAAGGTTATTATTGCAATATTCAGATATAGGGTAAGCTGACTCTGGACTTCTCAGAAAAAACCGGATTTCAAGCCGGTGTCTTTCGGATTTAGAAACCAAAACCAAGATGCCCTGATCGCGATTGTCGGGAAAACAGAAAAGCCCATCACTTACTCAGAAGTATTGGGCTTTCCCTTAGTTGCAGTAATGCTTTTACTCACCTTTGATCCGAGGACTTATCCCCCCATAATCACGGCATCCGGAATTTCATACCGCTCTTCCCCGATATGGATGATATACATATCACTTTCCTTGGCCGCTTTGAATTCCTGGTTATCTGCCTGGCTGGAATCATAGCCGGTGGCCTTTCCTTCTTCAAAGAAAATGGTGCGCTTGCTCCCATCGGGCTTGGTTATAGTCACATAGCCATTGCCATTTCCTTCCCGTACCACCCCGAAGTCGCAATTGCCTGTAGGGGCACCACTCATTTGACATGGCACTTTTCCGGTAGCGTTGTAGTTGGTACCCGACACCAGCGCATCTTTTACATCCTCGGCGGCCTCGGTTACAGCTTCCCCTGCATTTTCAGCAGCCGCCTGGGTTTCTTCCACGACGGCTTCCCCAGTCGCCTCCACCTTATCTTTGGTTTCCTGCTTGCACGAGTTCAGGGTCATTGAAAATCCGAGAACCAGGAGGAGTGAAATACTTTTTTCAATTAGCTTCATAATCCAATTTGGAATTAAGGTTAAATATTTTATTCGGTTATAGATTTCAGAAAGTACTTCGACCCCCTGATTAATTGCCCACGATCATTTCGAGGCGGTAGTCTGCAGTTTCGCCCCGGCGCGCGGCACTGCGCATCATATAAACCCGGATGGTGTAATCCCCGCTTTTCGCAGCCGTACCCTCGAACTGGTTCCCGTTGATAGAGCCATTGTAGATCGCCTCATATTCTTCCCCGGGTTCCATGATATTAAAATAGGTGGCCCCGTGCTGTGTGGCCATGCTAATATTCATAAGCTGGCCTTCTTTAACATTGAGTTTGTAATCGACGCCTTCCCTTCCGGTAATACTGCCTTCAACGGTTTTACTGTTAGCGCCGCTGTCAAACTGCACGCGTACCTTTTTGATTTCATCGTTGACGGCCTCCTTCACGTCTTCTGCGGCTTCCTTGACCGCTTCGCCTGCATCTTCAGCGGCGTCCTTTACGGCTTCACCGGTCTTTTCGGCGGCTTCCCCCACGGATTCCGCTGCGTCCCCGGCATCTTCCACCACCGCTTCTTGAGCTTCCTTTATCTTATCCTTGGTCTCCTGTTTGCAGGAGTTGAATGAAAAAGCCAACATAAGGCCTATTAGGGGCGTGATATACTTAAGACTCATTTTCATATTCATTTAGTTTAAATGGGTTAAATTTTGTTTACAGTTACGGTAGTCCGATAGGGATGAAATATACTACATATACGAGTAAAATACCGAATTGGATTAGCCCCCGTTGATGACGGCGTCGGGAATTTCATAACGTTCATCACCAATATGTACAATGTATAAATCATATTCCTTGCTCGCCCTGAATGACGCCCTGTCTGCCTGACTTTCGTCATACCCGGTTGCCTTGCCATTCTCAAAATAAATAGTCCGGGTCCGCCCGTCGGATTTTGTAATAGTGACCATGCCACTTCCATTACCCTGTCTTATAACGCCATATTTACAGTTCCCTGTGGGTTGGCCATTTCCCATACTGCAAGGGATCATGCCTGTAGCATTATAATCTGTTCCGCTTACCACGGGGTCCCCGGAGGTAGCCGATTGTCCTGAACCGCTGACGATCATTTCCAACATATAATTGGCTACAGAACTGCCAGAACCTTTCATCAGATAAACCCTAACGCGATAATCGCCACTTTTGGCCGTGACGCCTTCAAATTGATTTCCGGCGGCAGAACCAATATGAATGGCTTCATATTGGGCGTCCGGCTCCATAATGTTGAAATAAACGCCCCCATTTGCCGAAGCCATACTGACATTCATATACTGGCCCTTGCGAACGTTTAAAAGGTAATCTACGGTTTCGTTACCGGTGATCGACCCTTCAATTGCCGCTGTACTCGCCCCGGGCGGGAATTGCACCCGTTCTACACGGATTTCCTGTGCCTGGAGTCCCTGCCCGGGAATACCTAAAAGCAGGAATCCTACAAGAAAATTAAGGATTGGGTTGGCTTTAAAAAAAGTCTTCATTTAAAAAATATTTTAGTGGGTTCGAAATTTAAAAAAGAATTCAGTATTGTTAACATTTTTCAATTAAACAAATTTGATGATGGTACTGAAATTAAGTATGAAGGTAAAAAATTATTAATCATGCGGGAAAGCGATATTCTCGCCAAGTTGAACGAGTAATTGATAGG
>CAZEQO010000186.1:4232-4653 GCA_964514365.1 uncultured Robiginitalea sp.
ATTTTTTTGCTAAAATTTCTTGCCGAATATTTGAAAAATCGTATGACTTCCAGTAAAGCATTCAATCCCCGGGGAGCGTGAAAATGCATTTTTCCCAAAACCAAAAATGGATTGATTATCCGGCTTCTTCATACGCGTCAGCAAGCCATGCGATGAGCTCGGGGTCAACCTCTGAGACCTCTGACAGCCGGATACGATGGGTACACATGGTGCCAAAAGGTCCTGAATTCTCAAGTCTTCCTCCAGGGGCCTTCTCACGCAGTTTCAAGCCGAGGTCCATCCGGGTTTTGGTAGCCGCCTTAATCAGGGCAAATTGCTTTTTGCGCACCAGGCTCACCGTTGTTTTCTTGGGAACTATCATAACCTCCGGCCCGAATGTCTGCACTACCTCCAGGATTTTTTCGTAAATGGGCACCAGGGA
>CAZEQO010000186.1:4663-5065 GCA_964514365.1 uncultured Robiginitalea sp.
CCTCCTCAGAGGTGCCCGAATCCCTGGACAGGGCGACAATGGTATTGGCGAAACCATGGGTGACCCCGTGTTGTTTCTTTAAAAAATTAACCGCTTCTGTATGTTTGGAAAAGGACTTCCCGCGGAGAATTTCCTTCCATTCTTCAAGGGACTTACCCGTTTTTTCGGGCATGTTTTCGATCATTGTTTTTAGTTGGGAGTCCATAATCAGCTGAGTTTTTGGCGTTATTAAATGAGTTGGTTTTCAGTGTTTTTCCAAGGCCTGGATACGCTCAATGAGGGGAGGGTGCGAATAATGAAAGAAGACATACGCCCAGTGAGGCGTAAGGTTGCTCAGGTTTTTCCGGGATAACTTTTTAAGGGAATCGATCAGGGGCTCAGCTGCATAGGTCTCGCGGGCAT
>CAZEQO010000187.1:0-4954 GCA_964514365.1 uncultured Robiginitalea sp.
CGGGGCGGCCGGGGGCTTTGAGGGATTCAACTCTGTCCTGCTCCAGGTTTTCAGTGATGATTTTTCAATTGTGGTCCTGGCCAATATGGATGAGCCCGTTGCAGAACGGATCGGATCGGACATCCTGGCGCTGTACCGGGGCGAAACCCCAAAAAAGCCACAGCTTCCGGCCGTTCAAAATGTTCGGATTCACTACGAAAAACATGGTATTGAATATGTCCACAATAATTTTGAGACATTAACGGTCAACTTCCACCCTACCGACCCGCGGGACCTCATCCTCAACGTTCTGGGGTATGCCTATCTCTATGGGGCCCAGAATTCAGACAAAGCCCTGGACTTGTTTAAACTCAATACAGAGCTCTTCCCCGAGGTTGCCAACTGCTGGGACAGCTATGGGGAGGCCTTAAAGATACAGGGGGATCTTGCAGGCGCCCGGGAAGCATATGGGCACGCCCTGGAATTGGATCCCGAAATGGAATCGGCCAAAAAAGCCCTGAACACTCTTAATAATTAGACAAATGCAAAAACTCACCAATAAAGAAGAGGAAATTATGAAACTCCTCTGGAAGCTCCGAAAGGCCTTTGTTAAAGAACTCCTTGAGGCATTTCCAGGGAAACGTAAGCCCCATTACAACACCCTCTCGACTATGGTGCGAAACCTGGAGGAAAAGGGTTTTGTGGGCCATGAAGCCTTTGGGAATACGCACCGGTACTTCCCTGTGGTGACCCGGGAGGCGTACCGGAAGGAATTTATTGGGGAAACGGTGGCCGACTATTTTGATCATTCCTATAAAAGCCTGGTGTCCTATTTCGCAAGCGAAGAAAAAATCTCTGCGGATGAACTCCGGGAGATCATCGAACTTATTGAAAAAAAGAAATAACCCCTCCAATGGAAGTTTATATACTCAAGGCCTCAGCCATATTAGCATTGTTTCTGATCGTCTATCAGATATTCCTTAAAAACGAAACTTTCTTTACCTTAAACCGATTTTTCCTACTCGGGGGGTTGCTCTCTGCCCTGCTCCTGCCCTTTGTAACCTTTCAGGATGAAGTTCTCATTCAGGCAACTGCCGTGGAAGCAGGCCCTGCCGTCAATGGAATGGTCGTTTCCGAAACCGCTCCCATGGACTGGAGACGGATGGTGCTTTGGGCCTACCTGCCGGGCATCCTCATTTGTACGGGATTGGTTTTCAGACAACTCCACGGATTATTCTCCATCATTCGAAAAGGACAAAAACGTACCCATGACGGATATATCCTGATCCCTTCCAACTATATACAGGGACCCTTTTCTTTTTTCAGGTACATTTTCTACAACCCCCAGGTGCATGACCAGGCCGAACTCGAGCTGGTCCTCGAACACGAGAAGGCCCATGGAAAACAGCTACATTCTGTGGATATCCTGCTGGCCCGGGTAGCGGCTATTGTACTCTGGATCAATCCGATGGTATGGTGGTACCAGAAAATCATTCAGCAAAATCTGGAATACCTCGCAGATGCCCAGGCTGTGCGCGATTTATCTTCCGTGCGTGAATACCAGTATGCCTTGTTAAAAGTTTCGGGGAATCCGACTTCCCCACCCCTTGTCAATCATTTCAATCAATCATTAATCAAAAAACGAATAGTTATGTTACAACGCAATCCATCCAAATCCATTCAGGTGTTAAAGTACCTGCTTGTCCTTCCCATGCTGGCCCTTTTCCTGATGGCCTTTAATCGGGAAACCGTCTATGTCATGGAAGAAAGCCCCGCCTCCATGGCCTACTCCCAGGATGCGAAATCAATAGAATACCTCATCGATAAGAATACTACGGACGCCCAGTTATTAAAAATGAAAAATGAGCTGGCTAAGGACGATATTGACTTCTCCTATACGACCGTCCGCAATGAAGCCAGAGAGATCATAGACATTTCCATAAACGTCATTGGCACTTCCAAAAATGGAAATTCCTTTTCAGGCTCTTATAATTCAGATTCCGAAGAGCCCATCAAACCGATGATGCTGCGCATCACCACAGATGGGGGCATTTCTATCGGGGAGGTATCCGCCCTGCACGAAATTGAGGAAGGCTCTGAGTTACATTTCAGCAGTGGGTCCGGCAATCACAACGTCTGGGTGTACGACTCTGAAGGTGCGGATGCGAAGACCATTGAAATTCGCGAGGTGAACGGCGAGCGGGTCATTGTCGTGGATGGGAAGACGGTGAGCGAATCTGAACTTCACAAAATGGGTGAGGACAAGAATATGACTATTAAAATCCTCGAGGACAATGAAACCTCCGATGGGCGCAGGAAGGTTTTTATTGCAAAAAGCATAAACTCAGATGATAACGAAATCATCGAATTGCACACCGAAGGGGATTCCGATACCAGGGTCAAGACCGTTATCATAGATTCCGAAACCTCCGGTGATTCCGATGATGCGATTTTTGTCGCTACGGATGGGGCAAAACCTTTGATTTTTATCGACGGTAAAAAAGCCAGTGAAAAAAAGATGAAGGCACTTCGCCCGGACCAAATTGAATCCATCAATGTGATCAAAGGAGATAAAGCCATAGAGAAACACGGTAAAAAGGCGAAAAACGGCGTGGTGGAGATCACCACAAAAAAGGGATGAAGCCCTATGGCCGAGAACAAATCTGACTAAGCACTCAGCGCATCGTTTAATTGATCTTTACCTTTTTTAATTTCAGTTGTCTCGTTGGCCAGCCAACCACCTTTGATAATCAGCCTTACCTTTAGCAAACTCAGTGGCGCTTGAATAAAAGTAGTGTGAACCATCATTAGCCTGTACATTTAGAACGTAATAAAGTTTATCTGTCTGTGCCGGATGTAGCGCGGCTTTAATAGCGGCTCTGCTCGGTGAACTGATTGGACCAGGAGGTAATCCAAGTATTCTACGAGTATTGTACGGATGATCTACTTCAACATCACTCTTGTGAATGATGCCATCCCAACGGCCGAGTAGTTTGGCGATGTATACATTGGTAGCATCGATTCCCAAGGGGATTCCTTGCTCAAGGCGATTATAGATAACGGAAGCTACCAAATTACGTTCCGAATCTATTTTTGACTCATTTTCAATGAGACTGGCAATGATGACAATTTCTCGTTTTGTTCTTCCTGTTTCTAGTGCTAAATTATCCCATTCTGGTTGCCAAACTGATTTAAATTGTTGCACCATTTTAGCGATTATCTCTTTGGGGTGGGTGCCCAACTCAAACTGGTAAGTTGTAGGGTAAAGATAGCCTTCAAGGTTTTTCACGGCGACATATCTTCCACCCAGTTCTGGGTTATTCGCCAATTCTATCTCTGACATCTTCGCTGTCGTTCGTATAAAAGCCTTGTTCGATCAAACTTTTTACATAGGCATTTTGTTGTTCTGTAAATGTGAAAGATTTTCTAATTATCGCCATGATGAACCAATATTATTAATAATGGTTCGATTTAAAGATAAATTGTAAGGAAAGCAACAAAAGTTAGTTAGATTGAACCGCTTCATGCACGAAAGAACGCAAGCACCGGCCCCAACCCTGGCCGGTGTTTTTGGTGGTGGAAAAACCAAAACAGCATAAAACAGGCCTAAACTGCCCTTTTTACGCCTTGAATTTCGAATAGGGGTCCAAAAACCCCCTACAATTGTTTTAATGTGTAGTATTTAATTGATTTTATGATTATAATTTAAAAGGCAGACCAAGGAGTTAATGTGGTAGTTTCCTATGTTTTTGGTTTTTATACTTACTATTATGAAGTCTATCCTATTTTTTTTGGTCAAAATCCTTGGCGGCTCGAGCGGAAACCCGCTATTTTGCCGTCGAATAAGTTCAAAAAACTCTAAACCTAATACCAATACCATGATTGCGATCGCCAAGTTTGTCCTCTACACTTTGCTCACTCTGATCCTCGTATTCATTTAATGGTAGAAGTCGGGGACGTACCCTATGTCAATTCCCAAAACCGCTATATCGCTTTTCAGGTACAAGTCCGGAAAGGGTTCAAACAGATATAGTTTGAGCCGGAGTGGTATATTTGCCCCATGGAAAAAGCGTTCTTTACCGGGGTCGCCCGCCTGAACAAATGGCTCCTCCCTTCCTTGAGCAAAAAACAATTGGATTTATCCAAAGCCAGCAAGTGGCAACTGGCCCTGATTGGCTGGCGTTACTACGTCACCAGGCGGGCGCTCGGTTAGTAGGTAATTAATGACTTCATGGGGAAACCCTCAAGTTTATCCCGTCCGTTTAGAAAGCGAAGCTCAATAAGGAAATTACATTGAACCACGTGCGCGCCCAGGTTTTCAATGAGGTGACACATGGCCCGGGCCGTGCCCCCGGTAGCCAGCACGTCGTCGTGGATCAGAACGCGATCTCCTTTAGAAATACTGGCTTCGTGAATTTCAAGGGCATCGTTGCCGTATTCCAGGTCATACCGCTGACTTCGCGTCTTTCGCGGTAATTTACCCGGTTTGCGGGCCGGGATAAACCCCGCCCCCAGCCTGAAGGCCAGCAAAGGGGCAAAAAAATAACCCCGACTTTCTATCCCCACAACTTTATCGATCTTCAGCCCTTCCGTAAACTCCATTAACGACCGGGCCGCATAGGCAAAAGCTTGAGGATCCTCCAACAGGGGGGTAATATCCTTAAAACTCACCCCTTTCTCCGGAAAATCGGGTACTTCTTCAATATAGTCTCGTAAATTCACTTTAAATCAGGCCTTGGTTATTTTGCCCTAAATCTAAAAAGAAATATATTTGCAGCCCTCTAAAGAGGGAAATTGATTCCCGGCCACGTGGCGCAACTGAATAGCGCATCTGATTACGGCTCAGAAGGTTCCAGGTTTGAATCCTGGCGTGGTCACTAAAATTTGATTCGATTTGAATAGAAAACCCAGTAAATGATCTGATTTGCTGGGTTTTGGCATTTTAATTGATTCATTTTGAATTGTATTGATGTGC
>CAZEQO010000188.1:0-403 GCA_964514365.1 uncultured Robiginitalea sp.
CGTCGGAATCCACATCGATCGCCCGGACAGATACCCCTTGCTCCAGGCCTTTCTTCAAAGTTTCCAGAACCTTAGCTTCGCTCATGGCTTCCTTGTTACCCGTACGGGCAGCACGTCCTACTCGTTCCAGTTTTTTTTCAACGGCTTCGAGGTCCTTGAGCTGTAGTTCAATATCTATGGTTTCTTTATCCCGGATCGGGTCTACAGAACCATCCACATGAACTACATTATCATCGTCAAAACAGCGCAATACATGCAGAATAGCATCTGTCTCCCGAATATTGCCAAGAAACTGATTCCCGAGCCCCTCACCCTTACTGGCTCCTTTAACCAAACCCGCGATGTCCACAATTTCCACTGTGGCAGGCACCACTTGTTGCGGGCCTACAAGTTTTTCAAGCAT
>CAZEQO010000188.1:413-4935 GCA_964514365.1 uncultured Robiginitalea sp.
CGGCCACAACCATGGTGCGGTCGCCCAGGTCGACCACGCCCAGGTTGGGCTCAATTGTGCAAAAAGGAAAATTCGCACTTTGTGCCTTGGCGTTCGAAAGACAATTAAACAATGTAGATTTGCCTACGTTTGGGAGCCCGACAATGCCTGCTTTCATATGGTATGATATCTATGGTTCAGATCTTTTAATTTTCAAAAGAGGGGCAAATATAGCCCTATTTGTGATCTCCTGCTACTGATGTTTTTACCCCCCCTGGCATTGTTGGTTTACAAGGCCCCTGTGTAACAATTCAAATCAGACTTCGTCTCATTAAAAACTTCTATTGGGTATGAGAATCTTTTTACTCCTTGTCCTTCTGTTTGCCCTGGCGCCTGCAGTGTACACACAAAGCCTGACAGGCCGTATTGTCGATGGACAAACCGGGGAAGCCGTTCCCTTTGCCACAATAGTGACCGGGGCGAATAAAGGCACTATTTCAAATGAAGAGGGGTACTTTAGCCTGGACACGGCGGGCCTGGGCTCAGAAAATATTCAAATTTCCTGCATGGGCTACGAAACCCTGGAAATCCCTCCAGACACGCTAACGGAAAACCAAATCCTCAGTTTAACCCCAGCAGCCATCCGCCTCAATGAAGTGCGTATCGGAGAGCGTATCCCCGATGCCGATGAGATCGTCCGGAAAGTCAATGAAAATATCGCTGTAAACTATAATCTGGACGAACGCGATTATTCTTTTTTTTATCGGGAGTCGGAATATATGAATTGGGAGCAACTCGATCTCGAAGTTGAAAAGGATTCTGAACTGGATAAAGAACAGCTCGCAAAAGCGGGGGAAGAACTCAATGCCCTGGAGCGGTATATCACTGATAGTCGCGCCGTCTCATTCTTTGATTTTAACGGGAATTACAAGGCTTTAAGGGATACCAGCCATATTTGGGTAGACCGGGCAACAGAGTTGGTGGATGCCAAAAACGACTTTACCACTGATAAATTACAGGAGCGGGCGCAGAAGATTATCCTCTCGCATCTGGATACCACTCAAACCTATAAAGTTAAAACAGGCATAATTACCGTAGAGGACAGTATTGCAATGAACGATGAAATGGGACAATCAGGTTATGGGGACAGTATAAGCGTAAAAGCGCTCAACTCAAGGATTTCCGATGTTCTCGCAGTGGCCGGGTTTGAGGAGGAAAATCGGCTAGGTGATTTTCTGGATGAAAATATGTATCGGTATGAATTGGTAAAACCGACCTATTTCAACGGTTTTTACGTCTATGCGGTCCGGTTTACACCCCGTAAGCGCAAAGCGAAGTACGCGGGCACGCTCTATGTAGATGCCAGCAACTTTGCTGTGCTCAAAGCAGACTACAAATATGCCGAGGGCAGGAATGGCCAAAGCGTTAATCTAAAGCTGCTACTCGGCATCAAATACATCGAAAACCTGGACCGTGGAACAATGGTTTTTCAGGGAGATGACACAGGAAAATATCATCCATATTACATTCAAAAAGAGTACGGTAACTATGTTTACCTACATCGAAGCTTGAAATTTATTGAAAACAGCGCTTCACGGAAAAAAGTGCTATTCGATTTTCTTTTGGAAGGAGGCGTACGCCAGAAAGAAAGCATCCTGATTCGCCCTTCCACCACACTGGAGAGCCCGGCTTCTCAAGGGGATATACTGGTGCAAAAACTGGATTCCTATGAGCCGACCATATGGCAGGACACTGAAATAATTGCCCCCCTGGAAGAGATGAAGAACTTTAAAGTAGTCAACGACTAATCGTCCGGATGCATAAAACGCTGTTTGGCGAGCAACTCTTCCTCCGTTTCCACATGACTTTCATCAGGCACACAACAATCTACCGGGCAAACGGCGGCGCACTGCGGCTCTTCGTGAAACCCCATACACTCCGTGCACTTATCCGGTGAGATATAATATACCTCATCGCTAACGGGCTCCTGGACGGCATCCGCATCGACAGCCTTTCCATCGGGAAGCACTACCTTGCCTTTAAGGGACGTTCCGTCGCTATAGCGCCATTCTTCGGCCCCTTCATAAATGGCCGTGTTAGGACATTCGGGCTCGCAAGCCCCACAGTTTATGCACTCGTCAGTGATAATTATCGCCATCGTTATTTTCTTTTTCGAACAACGAATCCCCGCAGATTTGTTCTAAGCCCGGTGATCCGTATTTTTGTACAAAGTTAAGGGCTGAACCGCTCTCTTACAAATTTCATGAAAACCAAAGATCCATCTTTTCGGGCACTGCTTCAACTGGGCGAGCAGCTCCGTGAACTGACATCACAACGCCCAGGGAAAATCGACCTTGAACCGGAGGTATCTGCTTCCCGCAGCGTTCGATCGCAAAGTGAGTTGGGAGCCCTACTTGAGAGCGTCCGACAGCACAACCCATGGTTTACAGAAGAATCCTCCATATATGCGTTGAGGTATTGGGCAGATGCCCTCTCGGAAGATGCTCTGGAGCTATGGCTGTCTGCCTATGCCGCCCCAGCCAGCAGCCCGCGGGTAGTCGCCCTGATTATGGCGGGGGATATCCCACTTGTGGGTTTCCACGATCTGATTTCAGTCCTTTTGACCGGCCATAATGCCCTGGTCAAAAGCGCTTCAAAAGACACCCTTCTGCTCAAATACCTGGTAGGCCTTCTCACCGGTTTTGATCCGGAGCTTAAAAACCGTATTCGTTTTACAAATGGGAAACTCGACACCTTTGATGCGGTAATCGCGACGGGAAGCACCAATACAAGCCGGTATTTTGAGTATTATTTTTCAGGTAAACCACATATTATCCGTAAAAACAGGCACGGAGTTGCCGTGTTATCCGGGCGGGAAACACCTGCCGATCTAAGCGGTCTGGCAGAAGATATATTCAGGTATTTTGGTATGGGCTGTCGCAGCGTCTCCAAACTCTATGTCCCTCAGGGCTATGACTTCGACCCCCTGTTCAATGCTTTTTACCCATACAAGTACCTTGTCGACCATCAGAAGTACGGGAATAATTACGATTACAACAAGGCAGTGTATCTGATGAGTGGCAGCCCCATGCTGGATAACGGTTTTCTCCTGTTGAAGGAAGACCCGGGATTAGGTTCCCCCATAGGTACCTTATTTTATGAATCCTATGAAAAACAAGACGCAGTAGCCCAAAGACTAGAGGCCATTGAGGAGGAACTCCAGTGTATTGTGGCAGGCTCCTGGTTCCCCGGGGCCATTCCGTTTGGAAGTTCCCAGCAACCCGGACTCGGCACTTATGCCGATGGAGTGGACACTGTTGACTTCCTGTTGAAAACATCCGCAGAATCTCCCTCGGCCATTTAGGCTGAAGCCCGCGATTTTTTCAGAACTTTACATCCTTATAAAGCAACGTTCAGATGAAGAAACACAATTTCAGTGCAGGCCCATGTATCCTTCCGGAAGAAGTCCTGAAAAAGGCAGCCGAAAGCGTCATCGACCTGGAGGGCTCGGGACTTTCCCTTATCGAAATCTCGCATAGAAGCGAAGCTTTTGTATCCATTATGGAAAAGGCACGGCATTTGGTCCTGGAACTCCTCGATTTGGAGGACAAGGGCTATAAAGTACTTTTTCTGCAGGGCGGAGCGAGTCTGGAATTCCTGATGGTCGCCTATAACCTTTTGGAAACCTCCGCAGGATATATCAATACAGGCACCTGGAGTGACAAGGCAATTAAGGAAGCCGGAATGCTGGGGCGTGTGGTCGAAATCGCATCTTCAAAGGATGAAAATTACAATTATATCCCCAAGGGGTATTCGGTACCCGAAGGTTTGGATTATCTCCACCTTACGACGAACAACACAATTTACGGCACCCAATTCAAAAAATTCCCTCAAACAGACACCGTTTTAGTGGCGGATATGAGCTCTGATATTTTTTCAAGGCCGATGGATTATTCAAAGTTTGACCTGATCTATGCGGGAGCCCAGAAAAATATGGGCCCGGCGGGTACTACCCTTGTGGTGGTCAAAGAGGAAATCCTCGGTAAGGTTACCCGTAAAATCCCATCCATGCTAAACTACGCCGTACATATCGGCAAGGACAGTATGTTCAACACCCCTCCTGTTTTCGCCGTTTATACCTCGTTACTTACACTGGAATGGTTAAAGGCACGAGGGGGGATTGAAGCTATCGGTGCCGAAAATGAGAAAAAGGCAACCCTGCTCTACTCCGAGATCGATTTAAACCCCCTCTTTACAGGGTATGCCAAGGTGGAAGACCGCTCGATGATGAATGCCACATTTACCCTGACAGAACCCGCTCTGCAAGAAACCTTCGACGCAGCCTGGAAGGCCGCCGGAATTAACGGCCTGAACGGCCACCGTTCCGTTGGGGGCTATCGCGCTTCCATGTACAACGCGCTTCCCCTTGAAAGTGTAGGCGTACTCGTAGACGTGATGAGCGACCTGGAGCGAAAAGCCTGATCGGGTCTTTACACAGAATCCTATATTTGCACCCCTATGGTTGTATTAGCGAATGATGGAA
>CAZEQO010000189.1:0-4809 GCA_964514365.1 uncultured Robiginitalea sp.
CATTTTTCTTTGATCACATCCGGGAATTGGCCGATCAGGCCTTTGAAGAGTACCACCAACTGACCGGCAGGCGATATAATCGCGTGATGACTTACAGGGCAAAAGATGCTGAATACCTTATTTTGGGGCAGGGCAGTCTGGTTCCGAGTGCTGAGGTGGTTGTGGATTACCTGAGGGAAACCCGGGGAATTAAAGTCGGGGTGGTTGACCTGGTCATGTTCCGACCCTTCCCTTCAGACCTGTTGGGAGAAATCCTGAAAGGCAAAAAAGCCGTCACCGTATTGGAACGACTCGATCAACCCCTGGCCGTAGATTCCCCAATCACACGGGAAGTGCGGTCGGTTTTGAACAAGTGTATCGAGAATGGCAGGGATCCAAAACACCTTGCGTATCCTGAATTAACTACCTATTCCATATCCGAGATGCCTGCTATTTACTCAGGATCCTTCGGGATGGGAAGCCGGGATTTACAACCGGAGGGAATCATCGGCGCCATTGAAAATATGTTGCCCGATGGTAAACACAAAAAGAACTTTTACCTCTCCATAGATTTTATTCGCGAAATCCCCCACTCCCCCAAGCAAAAGGCCTATCAGGAAACCATTGTGGATTCATACCCACGCGTGAAGGAGTTATCCGTCCGCGGTTCCGAGAACCCGAACCTCATGCCTGAGGACGCCGTTACCATACGCTTTCACTCTGTAGGGGGCTGGGGGGCGATAACCACCGGGAAAAACCTGGCGATGACCTTGTATGAGCTCCTGGGCTATAACATCAAGGCGAATCCAAAATACGGATCCGAGAAAAAAGGACAGCCCACTACCTACTATCTCGCGGCTTCTTCCGAACCTATTCGGATCAATTGTGAGTACTTCTTTGTAGATGTTGTTTTATCCCCTGACCCGAATGTATTTAAGCATACCAACGCCCTGGCAGGCCTCAAAAAAGGCGGGAATTTCATCATTCAGAGCGATAAAAAAACACCGGATGCAGTTTGGGCAGAAATCCCCCAGCAGTATCAGAAGATCATTATTGACAAAGACATCCATGTGTTTTATATCGACGGCTTTAAGATTGCCCGTGAAGAAGCTACCGATCCTGAATTGCAATTGCGTATGCAGGGTATTGCGTTTCAGGGCGCATTTTTCGCGGCATCTCCCCTGATGGAAAAATCCGGGTTATCGGAAGAGAAATTGCTACAAGCCATCGAACAACAATTACAACATAAATTTGGATCCAAGGGGCAAAGGGTTGTCGACGACAATATGCGCGTGGTAAAACGCGGCTTTGACGAAGTCTTTGAAATAAAGAATAAGGTATTGGGCGATGGCAGTAAGGACAAGGCCGGCAGCAATGGCCAGGCCCTGCTACCCATCCCTAAGATGATGAAAGAAATGCCCCAGAGTGAATCCCAGTTAAGTGATATCCATCGCTTCTGGGAACAAACCGGGAATTTCTATTTAAGGGGCATGGGGAACGACAACCTCACCGACCCTTTTATAGGTATGAGTGTCATGCCGGCACTTTCCTCCACCTTCCGCGATATGACGGGTATCCGCTTTGAACACCCACAATGGATCCCCAACAACTGTACGGCTTGTGGAGACTGCTACACGGTTTGTCCGGATACGGCCATACCGGGACTGGTCAGCGAAGTCTCAGAGGTTTTTGATACCCTGGTCAAACGGGTGAAAAAGAACCATGGAAAACTGGAGCACCTGCCCAAGGCCGTACGTAAAATGGAAGGCCATGTTCGAAACCTGTTTGAATCTTCGAAAAACGGGGCGACGGTCAACGATTATATTCAGCACGCCATTGATAAAACCATCGCAGACCATGGGCAGGATAAGGACCTGGCTACGGAATTTGAGTGGTTTAAGGAAGAATTGGGGGAGTTTAACTTCGCCCTGACCCGCCCCTATTTCGATCTGCATGAGAAAAAAGAAAAAAACAGCGGGGGTCTATTCAGCATCACCATCAATCCGAATACGTGTAAGGGATGTATGGAATGCGTGCAAGTCTGTAATGACAATGCCCTGATTAAGATCCCCCAGACCGAAGGTTCTATCGTGAAACTGAATAAGGAATGGGATCTTTGGATGGACTTGCCCAACACACCCCAAAAATTCAATCGCATCGATGATCTGGAAGAGAAAATCGGGCCGCTGGAGACCATGCTCCTGAATAAAGACGCTTACCTGAATTTTGCCAGTGGTGACGGGGCTTGTCTGGGCTGCTCTGAAAAATCAGTAGTGCATTTGTTTATTGCCACCGTGGAGTCCCTGATGCAGCCGCGTATTGAAAAACACGTGGCCTACCTTGAGGAACTCACCGATAAACTCGAAAAACACATACAGGAGAAACTGATGCACCGGATCGATTTGAGCGATTCGGACATGATGTCCCGCATCGTTACAGAAATGCAGCATTCAGATTTAACCATGTCTGAAATTACCCGCCGGCTGGAATCTGAACATGGAGGTGAACCGATTGACCAGGAATGGTTGCAGCAGGTCACCCAACTGCTCGCCCAGTTGAAAAAATTACAATGGAAATATACCAAGGGAACCACCGGTAAGGGTCGCTCCAATATGGGGATGCTCAACGCTACAGGGTGTACTTCCGTATGGGGGAGCACCTGGCCGTTTAACCCCTACCCCTTCCCCTGGGCGAATCACTTGTTCCAGGATTCCACCTCTATGGCAATGGGAATCTTTGAAGGGCATATGTCAAAAATGGCCGAAGGCTTCAGAGCCATACGGAAGGCTGAACTGGAGCTGGAAGGGAAATACGATTCCAGTACCCACGATGATTATTTCACCTATTTCAACTGGCAGCAATTTACCGATAAGGAATGGCTGTTATGCCCACCGGTAGTCAGCCTGGGCGGGGATGGAGCCATGTATGATATTGGTTTCCAAAACCTCTCCAGGATGATGGCTTCCGGGAAACCGATTAAGGTAATCGTCGTAGATACGCAGGTCTATTCCAATACGGGAGGCCAGGCTTGTACTTCAGGGTTTATCGGACAGATTTCAGATATGGCCCAGTACGGTAAAGTGTGGAAGGGCAAGGGGGAACCCCGAAAAGAGATCGGCTTAATTGCGATGGCGCACCGGAATACTTACGTCATGCAGGCCACCCTGGCCAACACCAGCCAGATGATAGAAGGTTTTATCGACGGCCTGATGACCAAACGTCCTGCCCTGTTCAACCTCTACACCACCTGCCAACCGGAACACGGTGTGGGAGATGACCTGGGCGCACACCAGGCGAAGCTCGCTGTGGAGTCCAGGGCGTACCCCATATTCAGGTATAATCCGGATCGTGGAATAAAAGTCCAGGAGGCCCTTGATTTATCCGGTAACCCTGCCATAGACCAGGTCTGGCCTACCTATGATTTGAAATATCTCGAATACGGACAGGAACGCACCATGTCCCTGCCGATGACCTTTGCGGACTTTGCCCTGACGGAAGCCCGGTTCAGAAAACACTTTAGAAAAGTCCCGCGCAGCGCCTGGAATGACAATATGATGTTGCTGGTAGACTTTTTGGAACTGGAAGAAAGCGAACGGGAAGGTAAATTCCCCTACATCTGGGTGGTAGACCGAGATCAAAAACTCAATAGGGTACTTGTGGCCAAACCCATCGTGGACTCTTGCGAGGAAAGGCGTGACTTCTGGTTGATGTTACGAGACCTGGCAGGAGTGGTAGAAAAACCCCAGGAAGAGAACCTTGAAGAAAAAATCAGAAATGAGGTTGTCGGAAATATTGCACAGGGCCTTATGCAAATGGCCGGGGGCAATGGAGGTGATTTTGTACAAATGGCCATGGGCAAAGCGGAAACAGCGGATGTCTTAGTCGAAGAAAAGCCCGCAGAGGGTGACTATTTGGCCCCCTGGTTGGAAACAGAGGAATGTACCTCCTGTGACGAATGTATCAAACTCAACCCCAATGTGTTTGCTTATAATGAAAATAACAAGGCATACATCAAAAATCCCAAAGCCGGACCTTATCAGGATCTGGTCAAAGCCGCGGAAAAATGTACGGCGGGGGTAATCCATCCGGGATTACCGGCGGACCGGAACGCCGGGGACATTGAAAAATGGATCCTCCGGGGAGAGAAATACAACTAACAAAGTGTAATGGCGTTTTTCAACTTTCATAAGAACACCTTTAAACACGGTATTCACCCCCCGGAAAGTAAGGACGAAACAAGGGGGCTGCCCATCCGGCAGTTTCCTTTTTCGCCCGTCATTATTTTGCCCATGGCCCAACACATTGGAGTCCCATCCGAAATCGTTGTTCGGGAAGGGCAGGAAGTCGTTCGGGGAGAACTTTTGGCCAAATCTGGCGGGTACATGTCTGTACCCATGCATGCACCGGTTTCCGGTATTATTCGGAAAATCGCCAATGTCCCGACCATTTCCGGAAAAATGTCTCCGGGAATCTACTTGGAAACATTTCCCTCTTCCACCCAGGAGGTACTCGAAGGAAAACCGATAGATCCCGATACAGCCACAGCCGAAGAAATTTTGCAGGGCATACAGGATGCAGGTATTGTAGGTTTAGGGGGAGCGGCGTTTCCAACCCACGTAAAATTGAAAGTACCCGAAGGGAAAAAATGTGAAACCTTAATTATCAATGGTATAGAATGCGAGCCCTACCTGACCACCGACCACCGGGTAATGCTGGAACAGGAAAGCGACATTTTTACCGGGATTAAATATTTGTTGAAGGCCACAGGGGCCGAAAAGGCCATCATTGGTATTGAAGCCAATAAACAGGATGCGGCCGATCACCTGGAAG
>CAZEQO010000190.1:0-4803 GCA_964514365.1 uncultured Robiginitalea sp.
AAAAACGCATCACCGTGCGCAGCATCCTTCCCAAAACCATGGAAACTTTTCCCTGGCGCGGACACCTCGGACTGCACTTACTGGATTCGGTGATTGACATTATACGCGCCAGCCAAACCACGCTGATCTTCACAAATACACGAAGTCAATGTGAAATCTGGTTTCAGAAACTCCTGGAGCGTTTCCCGGACCTGGCCGGTGAAATTGCCATGCACCACGGAAGCATAAATAAAGATACCCGACTTTGGGTGGAACAAGCCATTCGCGACAACCGTCTTCGGGCAGTTGTCTGTACTTCCAGCCTGGACCTCGGGGTCGATTTCGCCCCAGTGGAAACCGTTATTCAGATCGGAGGCCCCAAGGGTGTTGCCCGGTTTTTGCAGCGGGCTGGCCGGAGTGGCCACCGCCCCGGGGAAGAAAGCCTGATCTACTTCCTGCCTACCCACGCCATTGAATTGGTCGAAGCCGCTGCACTTAAGAAAACGGTGAAAGGGGAAGGGATCGAAGATCGTATGCCGTACCTGAACAGTTTTGATGTCCTGGTGCAATACCTCACCACCCTGGCGGTTTCAGACGGTTTTGACCCGGAGATGATTTTTAAGGAGGTCCAGGGCACGTTTTGCTATCAGGGACTGACGCGGGAGCAGTGGCAATGGCTGCTGAAATTCCTCGTGCTGGGCAGCCAGAGCCTCAACAGTTACGACGAGTATAAAAAAGTAGAAATTCTGGAAGGCGGCCGCTTTAAAGTCGTAAACCGGGGCGTGGCCATGCGCCATCGTTTTCAGATCGGGACCATTGTCGGGGATGCCGATCTTACGGTACGATATCAGAAAGGAGGATACATAGGCACGGTTGAAGAATGGTTCGCCTCACAATTGCATAGGGGGGATGTGTTTACTTTTGCGGGACGTAACCTGGAGTTCCTGCAGATTCGGGAAATGCAGGTGCTCGTGCGAAAATCCCGCGCCAAAACCACCCGTGTACCCAGTTGGATGGGGGGTCGCCTGACGCTTTCCGCACAAATGTCTGAATTGCTCAGGCAGGAATTGTATACCGCCATCCTCCCTGAATCCGAACAATCTGAAGAAATCCAAAACCTAAAACCGCTTTTTGAACGGCAGCGGCTCGAAAGCATTGTACCGGGGCCCGAAGAATTTCTGATCGAAACCTTTAAGACCTCAGACGGGTACCACAATATTTTCTATCCTTTTGAAGGCCGCTTTGTGCATGAGGCTATGGCCAGTCTGTTGAGTTACAGAATCAGCCTCCTGTCTCCCATAACTTTTTCCCTGGCCTATAACGATTACGGTTTTGAACTCCTTTCGGACCGTGAGGTAGACATGCAGATGGTTCTGGACAACGACTTGTTTTCCCCCCAATACCTGATGGATGACCTTCAAAAAAGCCTGAACGCTACTGAAATGGCCCGCCGAAAATTCAGGGACATTGCAGTGATCAGCGGCCTCGTTTTTTCAGGCTATCCCAAAAAAGGAATCAAATTGAAACACCTGCAAAGCAATTCACAATTATTATTTGAAGTTTTCAGGGATTACGAACCCGACAACCTCCTTTTTCAACAGGCTTTCCAGGAGACTTTTGAACACCAGTTGGAGGAAGGACGGCTCCGCCTGGCCCTGGAGCGCATTGGTTCACAAAAGCACGTCTGGAAATCCTGCCAAAAGCCCACACCATTTTCCTTTCCAATTATTACCGACCGCCTGAGGGAAAAACTCTCCAGTGAAAAGCTGGCTGATCGAATCCGGCGGATGACCGAAAAATTAAGGCGTTAACCTCCCGAACCTCCCTTTTTATCCCCCCAGGTTTTGATACCTTTGAGCCGATGACCCAAGCTGTTTCATTTGGAGGAGAAATGGTACACCTGCATCCCTGGGGTGCCCTGTATCGCGAAGAAAAGGGACAATTGCTGGTCAGTGATCTACATCTGGGGAAAATCAGTCATTTTCGAAAACACGGAGCCGCCGTGCCCCTTCAGGCCAGCGATAGGAATTTTCAACGCCTGGACGACCTGATCCGAACATTCCGGCCTCAAGCCATTGTATTTTTGGGAGATCTTTTCCATTCACATATGAACCGGGAATGGGATTTTTTTACCGCCTGGGTTAATACATGCCCGGCCGACCTGCTCCTGGTGGAGGGAAACCACGATATCCTTGGGCACCGGCCTTTTGAAAAAATTGGGATCCGGGTTTGCCCTACTCTTTTTTCAGAACCCTTTACCTATTCGCATCATCCATTGAAGACTTTTGAAGGATATAACATCTGCGGGCATATTCATCCTGCGGTACGCCTCAAAGGTGCCGGAAGGCAATCCCTTCGCGTCCCGTGCTTTTATATTAGAAACCGGCAGTTGATCCTGCCTGCTTTCGGCGCTTTCACCGGCAGCCATATTATGGAAATTGAGACAGGGGACTCTGTTTATGGCCTTGCAGAGGACAGTATCATTCCCATAACACAGGCAAGCGCAGGCGAATGACCGCCAGGACGATAATACCCCGGATTTTCATTTTTGCAATTTGAGGCCTAACTCTTGTCCGGGCCGGTTTTGGCTCGTACTTTTGCCAAAATTTCCTCCTTTGAGCCTGGAATATATCAACAAGCGTTTCACAAAAGACCCGGCATTCGGCAAACTTGTGGAAACCCTTACCCAACCCCAGGCCAGAATATACTTAAAAGGCCTTACAGGATCAGCCCTTTCTTTTCAGGTTTCAGAGAGTTTCAAGGCTTGTGAAAAGCCTCTTTTACTCATCCTGAACGACAAAGAGGAGGCGGCGTATTACCTGAACGACCTGGAACAACTGCTGGATACGGAGACCGTACATTTCTATCCCGGAAGCTACCGCCGTCCTTACGATATTGAAGCTACCGATAACGCAAATATCCTCTTGCGGGCAGAGGTCCTGAGCCGTATTAATTCCCGCAGGAAACCGGCCCTGATCGTCACCTATCCGGATGCCCTTTTTGAAAAGGTGGTCACCCGTAAAGAACTCGAAAAAAACACCCTTAAAATAACAACAGGAGATAAGCTCTCCCTGGACTTTCTCAACGAAACCCTCTTTGAATACCATTTCAAACGCGCGGATTTCGTCTCAGAACCCGGAGAATTTTCTGTAAGGGGAGGGATTCTGGATGTTTTTTCCTTTTCCCATGACGAGCCCTACCGCCTGGAATTTTTTGGAGATGAGATTGAAAGCATCCGCAGCTTTGATGTGGAAACCCAATTGTCCACGGAGCGTGTCCGAAAGATCTCGGTCATGCCCAATGTTACCGATAAACTCATCCACGAATCCAGGGTTTCTTTTCTTGAGTACATAGCCCCGGATACGGTAATAGTGTTAAAAAACCCTGCTTTGTGCCAGGGCCGTTTGGACCAGTTATTCGAAAAGGCGACCGCTGCCTTTAAAAATTTATCGGAAACCATAAAGCACGCCAGTCCCGAGGCTCTTTTTCTCACCGGGGAGGAATTCCGGGGAACCGTGGGAAAATTCCGTGAAGTCAGCCTTGAGGCCCCTCCCCCTTCAGCGGGGGAAGCAATGGATATCATTGAGATGCCCACACGTCCGCAACCCGCCTTTAACAAACAGTTCGACCTTCTACTTGAGGCCCTGAGGGAAAACCAACAGGCCGGAATGCGGAACTTTATTTTCTGTGCCAGCGAACAACAGGCGAAACGATTTCACGACATTTTTGACGAAATCGGGCAGGATGTACCCTATACCACCCTTGTCCAGCCACTCTACCAGGGATTTGAATCGGACACCCTCGGGCTTTGTTGCTATACAGACCACCAGATTTTTGAACGCTTTCACCGCTTCCACCTTCGCAATGGATACGCCAAAAAACAGTCCATTACCCTGAAGGAACTCAACAAACTTGAAGTGGGCGATTACGTCACACATATCGATCATGGAATCGGAACTTTTGGTGGCCTTCAAAAAATTGAAGTGGAGGGAAAACAGCAGGAAGCCATCAAACTGATCTATGGCGACCGCGACATCCTCTACGTCAGTATTCACTCCCTCCATAAAATCGCCAAGTACAATGGGAAGGATGGAACTACACCCAAAATTTACAAACTCGGGTCGGCCGCCTGGAAAAAACTGAAGCAAAAAACCAAAAGCCGGGTTAAGAAGATTGCTTTTGACCTGATTCAGGTATACGCCAAAAGACGACTAAAAAAGGGTTTTCAATACGGTCCGGACAGTTATCTGCAACACGAACTGGAAGCTTCATTCCTCTATGAAGACACCCCGGACCAAAGTACAGCTACTGAAGCTGTTAAAAAGGACATGGAAACGGCCCAACCGATGGATCGCCTGATTTGCGGGGATGTGGGCTTTGGAAAAACGGAAGTGGCTATCCGGGCAGCTTTTAAAGCCGTGGATAATGGCAAACAAGTCGCGATTCTCGTACCGACGACTATTTTGGCCTTTCAGCATTATCGCACCCTGAGCGAACGACTCAAAGAGATGCCGGTGAGTGTGGATTACCTCAACCGTTTCCGCACAGCCAAAGAGCGAAAAACCGTCCTGGAAGGCCTCTCCTCGGGCTCCCTGGATATCGTCATCGGAACCCATCAACTCGTGGGTAAGAACGTTTCATTTAAGGACCTGGGGTTACTGATCGTAGACGAAGAACAAAAATTCGGAGTGGCCGTCAAGGACAAACTCAAAGCCCTGAAGGAAAATATAGATGTACTCACCCTCACAGCCACACCCATTCCGAGAACGCTGCAGTTCAGCCTGATGGCCGCCAGAGATTTATCCGTCATCAATACACCCCCCC
>CAZEQO010000191.1:0-4778 GCA_964514365.1 uncultured Robiginitalea sp.
TTTTGGAAATACGGACACCAAACAGGTCATGCGGCCCAGGCTGGATATTTTTGCCTTGTCTGCAGAATTGAAATATCCGGAAGTTTTGGAAGAGATCAAAAAAAACGGGTATTCACGTATACCCGTGTATGCAGAGAATCTCGATGATGTGCTGGGGGTCCTCTATGTTAAGGATCTCCTTCCGTATCTCGAGCGGAAAACTTTTAACTGGACCACCCTGATTCGCAAACCCTTCTTTGTACCCGAAAATAAGAAGCTGGATGATTTACTCCTGGAATTTCAGAATAAAAAGAACCACCTGGCCGTAGTCGTAGATGAATTTGGAGGTACCTCGGGTATTGTCACCCTTGAAGACGTTATCGAGGAAATTGTTGGAGACATCAGTGATGAGTTTGACGATGAGGATTTGGTGTACTCCAAATTGGATGAATACAATTTTGTTTTTGAAGGTAAAACCAATCTCAAGGATTTTTATCGGGCAGCTCAAATAGAAGACGACACAGATTTTGAAGCACATAAAGGAGAATCTGAAACGATAGCTGGTTTTGTGCTGGAAATTTCCGGAAGGTTTCCTAAACGAGGTGAAAAAATTCCCTTTAAAGGCTTCAGTTTTACGGTTGAAAGCATAGATAAGAAACGCCTGAAGCAAATTAAAGTAACCCTGCCGCATGAGAAATAGTATCACCCTTTTATTGGCCTGTATGGTATTCGGACTTATAGGCTGTAAAGATGAACCCGTACCAAAACCATCAGCGATGCTCCGTCTGGAGTACCCGGAACAGGATTACAGCAGGATGGAATCCGATTGTCCTTTTGTTTTTGACTACAATCTTTTAGCGCAACCAAATTTTCAGGAGGGCTGTAATCTCGTGCTTGATTACAAGGAAATGAAAGGGAGTATATATCTTTCTTACAAACCGGTAGAAGGTAATATAAAAGAGCTTTTGTCCGACGCCCAAAAGCTTTCCTATGAACATGTGGTAAAGGCCGATAATATTCTCGAACAGCCTTTTATGAATGGGCAGGACAGGGTTTTTGGAATGTTCTATGAAGTCAAAGGGGATGCCGCTTCCCAATCCCAGTTCTACGTCACCGACAGTACAAACCATTTTGTGACAGGATCTCTGTATTTTTACGCCAAACCCAACTACGATTCGATTCTCCCGGCGGCCGACTATCTTCAACGGGATATACGCCGTATCGTTGAGTCGATCCGTTGGAAGGCTGAGTAACCCCAATACATCCGATATGTCCTCCTACACCCCGGAAGCGCTTCGAGAATGCCATAGGAAAATCCAACCCTATATCCATAAAACCCCTGTGCTGACTTCCCATCTCTTAAATGAGCTCAGCGGGGCTTCATTGTTTTTTAAGTGCGAGAATTTTCAGAGAGGCGGATCTTATAAAATGAGGGGGGCAACCCATGCTGCCCTGGTAAAGAAGGAGGAGGGGCCTTTACCCGGAGTGGTCACTCATTCCTCGGGAAATTTTGCCCAGGCCCTTTCCCTGGCTGCCCAATCCCTGAATATACCTGCCTATATAGTCATGCCCAAAAACGCCCCGGGAGTAAAAAAGCGGGCCGTTGCACAATACGGAGGATCGGTATTTGAATGTGAACCGACCCTTGAGGCCCGTGAAGCTGAGGCGGAACGGATTGGCAAAGAAACAGGGGCGATTTTCATACATCCCTCAAATGATCCTATGGTTATGCTGGGTCAGGGGACTGCAGCCCTGGAGCTGCTGGAGGATGTAGATGTTTTGGATCATATCGTCGTTCCGGTTGGTGGTGGGGGCTTGTTAGGGGGGACTGCATTGGCCTCTGCTTTTTTTGGCGGCCTTTGCGAAGCTATCGGGGCAGAGCCCCTGGCTGTTGACGATGCCTACAGATCTCTGGAGGCTGGCCGGATACTGGGAAATGAAAGCACGGATACCATCGCCGATGGCCTTAAAACGGTTTTGGGATCGTATACTTTTCCTGTAATTCAACAGTACGTCCGGACAATACTCCGGGTCACGGAGGCTGAAATTATACAGGCCATGCACTTGATTTGGGAACGGATGAAAATCGTCGTGGAACCCTCCAGCGCTGTAGCACTGGCAGCGGTATTTAAAGATCCGGAACGGTTTAAGGGCAAACGGGTGGGAATTGTGATTTCAGGAGGTAATGTGGACCTCGGAAATCTTCCTTTTGCCTAGGGTTTACTCCTTGGGAGCACCGTTCTTTAAAAGGGATTCTGCCTGGGAAATACTCTCATTCATCGCCCTGGCCATCTCTTTTACTTTGACCAACTCTTCATCCAGCCATTCAGATTTTTGAGCGCTTAGTGTTTTTCCCTCCTGAATTTCTGCATAGTCAAACCGATCCCCAAAACCCTGCATCCAGTCCATCATGGCTGTATTGGCTTGCTGAAGATCCGAAATGGCATCCTGGTAACGCGAATCGTTGGTTGTGCTGTCAGCCAGGGGTTTGAGTTGGGATATCAATTGTCCGATTTCTCCCATTTTCGGCATGACCGAGTCGTGGACGGCGATTACCTCTTGCATACGGGTGTCCGTCTCTTTTTTCTCAGCACACGATAGCGTTAAGAAAAGGCTTAGAAGTACTACAGTGCCCCTGCCGATACTCCTGGCAATAGGGGAATAGATAAAGCTGATTTTCATAAGGGGTGTTTATTCTGTCAAAAATAAGAACTTTGACCCAATTCAACTACAGATGAACGACTCCAGAAGGCGCCTTATCTATCTCGTGGTCCTTTCGATCATCTGGGGAAGTTCCTATATACTCATTAAAAAAGGCCTGGAAGGATTCAGTGCGATCCAGCTCTGGGGAGTTCGGGTATTGATGGCCGGTCTAATCTTGCTGGGGATCGGATTTGGTTCCCTTAAGACAATAGAAAGAAAGGACTGGAAATGGGTAGGGCTCAGTGGCTTGCTTGGGAGTTTTATCCCTATGTTCCTTTTTGCGTGGGCCGAGACGGAAATCGACAGTGGGGTGGTGTCTATTTTGAATTCGCTGGTACCTTTATTTACCATTTTTGTGGGGTACGGCTTATTTCGAATAGCCTTTACAATAAATCAAATATTGGGCGTAATTGTGGGATTGGCGGGAGCCGCACTTATGATTTACCTCGGAAGTGCCGTAAACCCGGATCAAAACTACTGGTATACCTCGGCCGTGGTGGTGGCTTCTTTCTGTTATGCCGTTAATGCCAATATTATTAAGAGCAAGCTTCAGGATGTTAGCCCGATGGGCATTGCTACAGGGAATTTTATTTTTCTTATCGGCCCTGCGCTTCTTATCGTAATTTTTTCCGGCGCACTTTCAAAACCAGTGCGCGAAGGACCGTATTTTTTGAGTTCACTCGCTTACATCGGATTGCTCTGCGTTTTTGGCACAGCTATAGCCAAAGTAATGTTTAACCGGCTCATACAAATTTCAACACCCGTATTCTCAGTTTCCACAACCTATTTAATTCCCATTGTCGGTGTTTTTTGGGGGATACTGGATGGAGAGCGTTTCAGCCCAGGGCAGGCGGGGGCGGCCTTGCTTATCCTTTTCGGGATTTATCTTATAAATAAAACAAAAAGGGCGCCCCGACAGGAGCGCCCTTAACTCATTCTAAGCGTTCTGTCTAATTGAAGTCAGACTCCTGTACTTCATAGTTGATTACGGCTTCCAGCAACTTGCTTTCCACTTGCTGTGGCCCCATCGCACTAATCTTCAATGCGGGGAACTTGATCCCATCCACTTCCTCATACCCTTTAATCAGGGCCTCCTGATTCTGGGTCTGACCGTTCATATTGATCAGGGTGGCTTCCTTGATTTTAAGGCCTGTTTCCACATCGTAGAAATAACTCGCCTGCACGGTCTCCCCGGGCACATCAATCCGATATGCTTTGGCATCCTCCACCGCTTCTATACCAACGAGTTTTGTTTCCGGATTCGAAGCGAAAGACTGTTCTGGAAAAATACCCAGGGTCTTTTTCATGTCCTGCTTCATCCCATCAGGCAGGGGTACTTTATTCCCGCCCTGTTTCATAAACAACTCATCTCCCTTGGCGATAATGCCCATCATAGGGGCATCGTTCATATAAGTGGTCTGGGCGTATCTGTCTGCGGTTCTCAACTCTTCGCTTTTGATGGTCGCACCCATGGCCGAACCTTCATAGACGAGTTTCAATGATTTAATTTTATCAACAGCCTCTTTACCTCCGATGGCTTCAAAATAGGCGTCTACTACAGATTGTACGCTTACGCCTTCAGGCAGGTCTCCCCCAAAATCCGGTTTTTCCGTTGGGGTAGCGTATTTATCGTAGTACTTAATGGGTACTGGTTTCCCGTTAAAAGTTATTTTTTCCAGGTTTTCGAGCACTTCACTCCCTTTCCCCGCGACGACGATTCGCGCATTGCCGGGCTTAAAATATTCCCTGGAAACACGTTGCACATCTTCAATGGTAATAGCGTCGATGCGCTCCAGGAAAGTTTCATAGAAATCCTCGGGCAGGTCCTGTTGGAGGATATCTACTGCATAATTGGCCACAGTAGAAGGTTTCTCGAGCTGCATCACAAAGTTTCCGGCGTATTTGGCCTTGGCAAGGTCCAGATCCTTTTCTGTGATTGGCTGGTCGACCATATTATCGATCTCTTTTAAGATTTCGACAACGGCACTATCGGTAACCACATTTCGGACACCCGCAGTGGCTCCAAAAGTAGAAGTTCCCCATTTACTATTTCCAAGGGAGGAGTACGTACTATAGGTGTACCCTTTGTCCTGTCT
>CAZEQO010000192.1:0-4685 GCA_964514365.1 uncultured Robiginitalea sp.
TTAGGTACTTTTTAGTTGGTAAAAAAAAGGACAGTAAACTTACCTCTTTAGAGAGAGACAAATATGTGAACAAAAAACCTAAAAAAAAAACCTGAACAGGGTTGAAATTCTAGTTTTTTTTTTGCAAGTTCAGCCCCTTTCAGGACTCCTTTTAAATATACTATTTTTCAATCAATTTTTATGCATTCTCATGAGATTTCAATCCGGGTCCGCTATGGCGAAACCGATCAAATGGGAGTTGTATATCACGGGAATTACCCGCAATACCTGGAGTTGGGGAGGGTTGAGTGGTTGAGGGCCCTCGGAATATCCTACGCGGAGATGGAAGAAACCGGCTACATTCTTCCCGTCACAGGTCTCCGTATTCAATATAAAAAACCGGCCGTCTACGACCAGTTGATCACCATTCGTACCCACCTTAGGAATATACCTACCGTCCGTATCTCATTTGACTTCGAAATTGAGGGTGAAAACGGGGAAATTCTGGCCACGGCTCAGACAGATTTGGCCTTTTTAAATTCCAAAACACGCAGACCTGTTCGATGCCCGGATTATATTTTAGACAAATTGCGGACCTGATCACCGGAAGACCTCTTTTTTTTGAACCTCAACGCCCTCCATACGTTCAAACCTTAAATAATAAGCTTCGCTTTTTTCAGGAGAAACGACTATCTCCATGGTGCAATCCAACTCCATTTTTTGAGAGGCGACTTTTAATCTGTTTTGAGAGATAAAACCCATAACCTCTTCGAGCTGAGGGTACTGGAATTGGACCCGAATCAAGGAGAAGGCTTTTCTACGAATAACGGTTGAACTTTCCAGGACGCCTTTGGCTGCTTCTTTGTAGGCTTTGGAAAGTCCACCGGCCCCGAGTTTGACACCTCCATAATAGCGGACTATACAGACCAGGACGTCATGTAGCCCAGCCGAGGTAATTTGTCCGAGGATAGGGCTTCCGGCCGTATAGGCAGGTTCTCCGTCGTCGTTCATTCTCAGGTGTGTATTTACAATTCCAATGCGGTAGCCATAGCAAACATGGGTGGCATTTGCATGCTCTTTTCTGAGTGAGGCCAGCTGCTGATCGGCAGCTTCTACGGACGACACGGGAAAGGCATATCCGATAAACCGGCTTTTCTTCTCACGGTACAAAACCGGACCTGCGATGCCTGAGATAGTCTTAAAGTCTTTTAGTTGATTCGACATCACAAAAGGCTGATTAACAATATACTGATTATCGCCAGAAGAATTCCGATCCAGTTTTTCCGGCTTAGGGATTCCCGGAATAAAACAATCCCCATCAACGTTGTAAGCATTACAATCGCGACATTATTCAAGGTAAAGACCGAAGCACTGTTCAGCTCATCAGATTTTAGGGCGCGGAGCAAAAAGTAGATAGAGAAGAAATTGGGAATACCCAGTGCTATCCCTCCCAAAATATTGACGGACTTAAGGCGAATCAGTGTTTCCGGTTTTTTAATAAGGAGGACCAGGATGCCCGTCAGTCCTGCAAAACCAAAAACAACGGCAGAAAATAAAGAATATTCATTTTCCGGGATCAGGGTGTGCTGAAGATATTTAAGACTTGTGTCGATAATACCCGACCCCAGAAAAACCAATAATGGCAAAATCATTGTTCTCAATTCGGCATTAAATCCCTGTCTTTTGTCCTTGTATGCTGTGAAATAGACCGCAAAAAGTGCCAGGCCAATTCCGATAAACTGCATGGTATTTAAGTGTTCCTCGTACAGGATAATGCCGGCTATTACAGGAATAGCCAAAGACATTTTTGTCGCAACAGAAGCGACTGAAACCCCTAATTTTTGGGAAGTTGCGGCCATTAGGTTAAATATGAGAATGAAGAATGCACCCAGGAGAAAGGCACCCGTCAGCCAGGTCTTTTGGGCGAGTTCTTCAAATAGGATGGGCTCTTGATTGACCAGTAATCCCACGCCTAAAGCAGTGAAATAATTTACAATGATTGCGTCAAATGTATCCGCCTTATAGGTCTTGAAGAGTTTAAATACGACAAAAATGATACTGGAGCAGCAGATGCTCCATATGAGATCCCACATCCTGATTAACCCAAGTGTTTATTAAGCTCCAGAATACTCTCCTTATGGACGTCCAGGTGCCAGGTCTTTATCCCGAGTCCCGCAGCGCTTTCGATATGCTCCTTCGTATCGTCGATAAATAGGGTTTCCTCCGGCTTTAGTCCATTGTTGTCAAGCACAAAAGAAAATATTTCCGGATCTGGTTTGCGCATTCCGATCTCATGAGAGAGGTAGAAAGTTTCAAAACACCCTCGAAAGCGGTCAAAGAGATCCTTCCCCATGTTCTCCCGGACTTGTTCGATATGCAGGGCGTTGGTGTTGCTCAAAAGGAACATGCGGTATCGCCCCGAATCTTTAAGTTTTATAAGGAAATCAAGCCTTCTCAAGGGGAAATCGGCTATGGTTGCATTCCAAATTTGCCGAATACGTTCTTGCTGACTCCCGGGAATACCTTGTTGTACGCGCCTCAGGAATGTTGTAGAATCCACCTCTCCCTTCTCATACTGCTCGCTCAGGGATAACAGATCAGGGTGGGGAGCAATCAACCCGTAACTGTTTAATCCCCTGGTGACGGCATCGGTATCCAAATTGATAAATACCCCCCCAAAATCAAAGATGATATTCTGAATCATTGCGTAGAATTCGGACCGTGTCCGGTCCTGATTTATAAATAGATATGGGTTTATTCAAAATTTTCGGAGCTGCAAGGCCTTGCTTTAATGAGAGGGGCCCGGTAATGATTCGGGCTTCATCCCAACACCCCGAATTGATAAAATACCCTAAGGTGCGAGCCCCTCCCTCTACGATCACACTCTGAATATCTTCCTGCCACAAGGCATGCAAAACCTGTGGGACCAGGGGTTTATGCTCCGAAACCTGACGGTATATAATATTTCCTGTGTCTTGTGGTACATTTTTTTTGTCACAAAAGACCATAGTATTAGCCCCGGGTCCAAAGATTTTAAAGTGGTGGGGTACCCGATGCCGTTGATCGATAAGGATCCGAACCGGGTTAGAGCCTTTCCACAAACGCGTATCCAGCCCCGGATTGTCTTTGAGTGCGGTTTGGGTACCTACCAGTATACCGGCCTCCTCACTGCGCCATTTATGCACCAACTGGCGGGAAAGCGGGCTTGAAATCCAATAAGGCCCGGGAGCAGCTTCCCTTTTGGAAGGGTCAGGTGCCATAAACCCATCGGCACTTTGGGCCCATTTCAGGATAATATAGGGACGTTTTTTGGTGTGAAAGGTTATAAACCGGCGATGATGTTCCTCACATTTCCCTTGCAGAACCCCAGTTATAACTTCACATCCGGCTCTCCTCAGGACAGCAATGCCCTTTCCGCCCACTTTTTTATGCGGGTCTTTTAGCCCGATGACAATTTTAGGGATACCCGCTGTCAGGATCTTGTCGGTGCAGGGAGGTGTCTTCCCGAAATGGCAACAGGGTTCAAGGGTAACGTATAGGGTGGCTTTTTTTAACAGGGATTTGTCTGTCACCGAATCGATTGCCCTTACCTCGGCATGTGCCCCCCCAAATGGGCTTGTGAAGCCTTCCCCGATAATGTGGTCTTTGTAAGTAATAACAGCACCTACCATCGGGTTGGGGGCGGTGGAACCCAGACCGTTTTCGGCGATTTGCAGGCAGCGCAAAAGGTATTTTTCGTGTATCTTCACCCCGTAAAAATAGTATTTAGAAAATGATTAGCCCTGAGGTTTATGTGCGTCCTGTATTGCCGGGAGATGGTCCGGCAATGGCGGAGATCATCAGGCAGGTTTTGGTCGAATACAACGTGCCCAAAAAAGGCAGTGCATTTTCAGATCCCTCGATGGAGGCGTTCTACAGCTACTATCAGGTGCCGAGGTCTGTTTATTGGGTGCTCACAGACGGTGAGGAAATTTGGGGAGGGGGAGGTATTGCTCCCCTGGAAAACGGAGATTCCGGGGTCTGCGAGCTGCAAAAGATGTACTTCAGGAAAAAAATACGGGGACAGGGCTGGGGTGAGCGTATTTTGTTGTTGGCCCTGGAAAAGGCACG
Source organism: uncultured Robiginitalea sp. (assembly GCA_964514365.1). Lineage (GTDB taxonomy): Bacteria > Bacteroidota > Bacteroidia > Flavobacteriales > Flavobacteriaceae > Robiginitalea. Next base: position 4,090 of record CAZEQO010000192.1, read on the forward strand.
GGCCTTTGAATACAGGCAGTGCTATCTTGAAACAATGCCCTATATGCAGGCTGCGCAGTCCCTGTATCGGAGAAATGGGTTTTCCTATCTGGAGGGGCCTATGGGCAATACAGGCCATACGGTATGTACGGTATGGATGTCAAAACCGCTTCACAAAGTATGAGCGCTATTTATTTAAAGGACCTTCGCAGGCGTTTTAGATCGGAATTATCTGCAGGGTATCCACTTCCGGAAATCGACGCCATTTTTTATGAACTGATCGCGCATTATTTTGACTTCCCGAGAACTGTAATAGCTATGGAGCCCGCTACCCAACTGGGTCAGGCTGAAGCCGCACTTCTCTCAGGAGCTTTGGACGGGCTCAAAGCACATCGGCCTGTGCAACACATCATCGGACAGGCTTATTTTATGGACATGACCCTTCGGGTTAGCCCGGATGTTTTGATTCCAAGGCCTGAAACTGCTGAATTGGTGACCTGGGTATCCGCCCAATTTTCACCCGAAAACGACACCCCTTTGATTTTAGATGTGGGAACCGGAAGTGGATGCATTGCTTTAGGTTTGAAGCAGTATCTTCCTCATGCTGTGGTACATGC
>CAZEQO010000193.1:0-1151 GCA_964514365.1 uncultured Robiginitalea sp.
AAGCATCCCGGGGCCTTAATCGTTCATCCCGGGTTGCCTGACCTGAAACCCTTCTGCTTTTTTAGCGGCGTCCACCTGCCGCTTAACATCATTTAAAAGGGCCTTGGCGTCATAAATAATCCCATCTTTCACGGTGTATTTTACACCCCCCACCCGAACAACTTCATTATCTTCGGTAAGTTTGATGGCCCCGGTACCATAGAGGGCTTTAAAATTCTCCAGGGGATTGACTTCCACGACGACCAGATCGGCCAGTTTTCCAGGGGTAATGGTCCCGATTTCACTGTCAAAACCAAGTGCCTCTGCTCCGTTGAGGGTCGCCGCACGGATAATTTCCAGGGGGTGGAATCCGGCCTCCCGGAGTAACTCCATTTCCCGAATGTAAGCAAAGCCGTATAACTGGTAGATAAATCCGGAGTCCGAGCCTACGGTAACCCTTCCGCCCCGGTTTTTATATTCATTGACAAAGGTCATCCAGAGCTGGTAGTTCTTTTTCCAGGCCACTTCCTGTTCTGTACCCCAGTAATGCCAGTAGGAACCATGAGAAATTTTGCTCGGGGCATAGAATCGCCAGAGGGAGGGGAGGGTATAGGTCTCGTGCCACTCCGCCCGGCGGGCACGGTGCAGATCACGGCTGGCCTCGTAAATATTAAAAGTCGGATCCAGGGTAAAGTCGAGGGCAATCAACTCTTCCATGACCTCATTCCAATGGTCAGAGTACGGGGCTGCCGCCTGTTGCCAGAGCTTACCTGCCTCCTGAAAGCGGTGTTGTTCGTTGTTGTAATTGTAGTCCAGGGGATAGTCCTGCACCGTCCGGTCTTCAAAAAGTGCTTCGGGCAGGCCATACCAGTGCTCCATGCTGGTCAGGCCTGCACGCGCTGAATTCAATACATTCCATCGGGCTACGTCCAGTTGGGCGTGGTGGCAGGCAGATCGGAGGCCGAGTTTTTTGTTTTCGTCCAGTGCGGCACTCATAATTTCAGGAGCTGCCCCAAAAAACTTAATACCATCTGCACCTTTTTTGGCATTTGAACGTACCCATTCCCGGGCTTGTTCTCCATTGGTGATGGGTTCTTCCCTTCCCTGTCCAAATCCGGTATAGACAAAGATCCTGGGGGCTACAATAGTGTTGGCTTCACTCTTGCGCTTTA
>CAZEQO010000193.1:1161-3162 GCA_964514365.1 uncultured Robiginitalea sp.
CCATTGAAATATCAACACCCCGGCCGCTGGGTTCTCTTACCGTTGTAATCCCATGTGCCATCCACAGTTTAAAAACATAATCGGGCTCGGCCCTCTGTGCTTTTCCTCCGATATGTCCGTGCATGTCTACAAAGCCAGGCAGTACAAACATACCTTCGGCCTCTATCTCCCGACCTCCTTTTTTCAGAACAGGTCGCCGATCGGCCTCAATGGCGACCCCGGGATATCCCACCACACTAACTTTTGTAATCCGGTTATTTTCAATCACGATATCCACAGGGCCCTGCGGCGGCGCCCCATTGCCGTTGATCAGGGTAGCACCGCGGATAATAAGCTGGTTAAACGGACCTTCTGAAAAAGATTCCTGGGCCCTGGAGATACCCGATACGAGCAGGAGGGCGGTCAAAAAAAAGACTGTGTTTTTCATAGTTTACAAATTGGCGGGTTTATGGGACTTTACAGAAAAGGGAGTGATTCGATAGGAATTATTCCGGCACCCGAATGTGATTTCCCAAAAACAAGGCATTTAAAAACAAACGATTAGTTCCATACCACGAACCCCTGAAGTTGGGGTTGTCGGCAAAGAGCACAACCCGTCCGCTTCCCTGAGCGCCCACCAGCAAGGAGGCAGATTTGTCCAGGAAGTCATTTCGGTTTTTAGAACTGAGATACCCATCGATATGGGCATTTTCGGCATACTGGCCAACGGTGGCATAGGGATTTTTGCTGGGCTTTATCCATACTTCATTATTCTTGTACACCGGAAGCTGCGAATCTGTATACCCGAAAGCCAGGGGATGGGTCAGGTCGAGCTCAATTCTGAGGATGACCCCACCGACACTTTCTTTGCCCAGGTTCTCTTCGGCGTCCCCGTAAGGCAATCGTTTCACCTGCTTTGTGCTATCCTGGGCGGCTTCGACCAAATCACCTTCGATCCATTTATTTTCTATGGCCGTTTGCGAAGCCCCCCCAATCGTGATCAGGGTATTCCCTTTTGAAACCCATTCCCGGATCCGCTCTATTTCACTATCGTTCCATCTGTAGCGCCCGCTCACCATCACCAGGGTGTTATATGGGTCGAGATCGGTTCCCCGGAAGTCCCTCAACGGTATTTTGGTGATGGGCATATGTACCCGGGTATCGAGTAAATGCCAGACTTCCCCGGCTTCGTAGGAACGTACGCCTTCTCCGATAAGCATGGCGGCCTTGGGTTGTTTTAATGGCCGGGTATACCGACTTCCCAAATCCACTCCTTTCAGGTGGTACCCGCTGGCAACGGCGTAAGTAGGTACCCGAAAAGTGTCCTGGGCTTCCCTGAGCAGTTCATGGACTTCCTGTGGTGTTTTGTCCTGAAGGGACACCGGGAGTACCAGGGTTCCCGGGGTAAAAGACATTTCGACACCCCCTGCGGAGGTCGTAAATGCTCTGAAAGCGCTGCTGAGGACGAGTCCCCTGGACTGCAGGTGGTAGAGCATGGCCGGCGCATTGTAATCCTGCCAATTGATCAGGTAGGCGTATTCCGAATAGGGAACCGCCGGTACCGGGTACAGCTCTTCGGTATCGGTAATACGCTCCCCCCGGTCCACGGAGCGAAGCGGGCTGTATTTCATGTTGTAGAAATTGGCAACGGACCAGGCAGAAGCGTCGTAAAAAACACTATCCCTGTAGGTGTCATAGGTTTCAAAAAATGTCTGGACCATCCGGTATTGGGGCTGATTTGTTGGAACAACAATGGCGTCTTCCCCTTCTTTATACACTTCGATTTTGTGGATCAGCAGCTTATCGATAAAGGCCTTCAGCCGATTCTTGTCGTATTTCTCTTCTACTCTGTAGGCCCCGACTCGTCCGTCGGCAGCATTCTTAAGTCCGCTTTTGAAGAAGTCTTTTTGATACCTTCTCAGCAGGGCTTTGTTTTCCACAGCGGCCTTGACCGTGGTCATACTCGAAACGAGTTGATTCCGGATCGTAAAAGGAAAAGTGATTTCCCCGAAAGGTGTTTTC
>CAZEQO010000193.1:3172-4562 GCA_964514365.1 uncultured Robiginitalea sp.
AGGTTGTTGAGATCTTCGTAATTCTCACGTGGCATGATCGGATTCAACGAACCATTAGCCTTCATGGGTTCAAAAAAATAGGTGCTTTGGGATCCCATTTCGTGAAAATCTGTGACTACATTCGGGTACCATTTATGATACCACGTCAGTTTTCCTCGGCTCTCCGGGTTAATAGCCAATAGCCAGTCGCGGTTCAGGTCAAACCAGTAATGATTGGTTCGCCCGCCTGGAAAGTATTCGTTGTGCTCCGCATCCTGGGGGTCTGCAACCAACGGGTTCCCCCGGTAGGAATTGGCCCATTGGGTATGCCGGTCCCGTCCATCCGGATTGATCGTCGGATCGATAAAGACTATCGCTTCCCTTCGAAAACGCTGGATCAGGGGGTGCTGTGAAGCTACCAGGATATAGGCGCTGAGCAAGGCTGCCTCTGAACTTGAAGGTTCATTCCCGTGTACGTTGTATCCGAGTTGAACAAATATGGGTAAATCCGCCTCCGGATCAGTGGATTGGGACGGGTCTGTAAATGCCAGGTGCTGTTGCTGAAGGGCGTCGATATTTTGGAGCTGTCCGGGTTCACTCACGCGCAACATCACGAGTTTGCGTTTTTCGTGTGTATACCCGTAGGTTTCGATATCGGCGTTTTCTGAGAGCTCCGCCAGGGTTTCCAGATAGTGCACGATACGGTCATGGCGGGTGTGATACTCCCCAATACCATATCCAAGAAAAGCTTCAGGAGAGGGAATGGCCTCATTATAGGGTTCGTATTGTTTCAGGAAATAGTCCTGAGCCTGCATAGGCAGGAAAACAACGGTCAGAATAAAAATCAACGGTATGCGCATAGGTTGAGGCTTAATTTGGTTTTTCTGATTAAATATAGGTATTCTCTCCGTTCCGGCCTGAAGTCCCAACGGGTATGTGCTTTCTTTCAATGGCGCTCAGGCCATAGAGTGAAAAGGGTCCTGCCGTACTTCCTCGAAACGGATAATATAATTGGTTCCGCGCTTGGAGAGGTCCCGGATGACCGAACCTTTGAGTTGCCTGCTGAGGTTGTATATGAGTTTTAATCCCAGGGATTTGGAGGTTTTATAATCCATGTTTTCAGGATAACCGACCCCGTCATCTCCAATTCGGAGCACATACCCTTGTTCATCCTCTTTTTCCAATGAAATACTGATCTCGCCGGTGTCCCGACCTTCAAATCCGTATTTCAGTGCGTTGGTCACCGCTTCGTTGATGAGCAGGCCCAGTGGCAGGGCCGTATCGATGCCCAACTCAACTTCAGGGATATCGATCCGTAGCCGTATGTCAGTGTCAGATCCTTTTACAGACTTTACGAGATAATCCGCCAGTTGCTGCACGTAGGTGCTGTATTCGATGCAGGAGAGGTCTT
>CAZEQO010000194.1:0-656 GCA_964514365.1 uncultured Robiginitalea sp.
AAATCCAGAAATACCCTTACATTTTTGATGTGTTTTCGGAGGAAAATACTCCGGGGCCTCTTTCTTGGCCTTGGGTTCTTACTCGTGCCAACCCTCTCTTTTTCACAAGGAGAAGGACTGGAATCTCAACTTTATTCGTGTATCGCCCGGACTTTTGAAGGTGGCCCCCAGGTCCTTGACAGTCTCATTAACCGTTTTGAGGGCGAACTTCTTTCCGAAGGGTTGCTGGAGAACACTGATGGAGAAAGCTACAGGGGCTTGCTGCAACGCATCGCCTCAGATCAGGGGATCGTACGGCCCCCCGAACTGTATTTCGGCCCTCGTTTTCGCAGTATCAATAAGGATAGTATAACTTTAAGTCAATGCAGTAAAATACTGGATATAAACACTGTAGACACCTCTAATTCCACCCTAATAAAATTTGAAATTCTCAGGGATTCCCTCCTCCACGAAAATCTGAACCCCGCCCTGGAAGCCCTGGCTTATTTGGATTTACTGACCGACGGGGATCTGGCTTTGCTCTACTACCGTCTCTTTACGTATGAACTGATCGACCGTCAGGCCTTTCAAACCAGCGCTCCTGATACCGGTTTTACCACCTATGGCCCGCTTGCCCAGCTCGATGCCAGAGGAGCCAACGTCTTCCGGGTGTATCT
>CAZEQO010000194.1:666-2660 GCA_964514365.1 uncultured Robiginitalea sp.
ATGAACGGGATCAGCTTATCGTATCGGACCAATTGATAAGCCGTGAGCAAATGCTCGAACTGGTCCGTGACCATGCCCGAACCTTCGAACAAAGCTCTCTTTATATCATTGAAATTGAGCCAGATGTCAAGTATAGTCAATTTGTTTCGGTAAAGGATCAGATTGCACTGGCTATCAGCGAAGTGAGAGATTTCTATTCCCGTTCCATCCTGGGCAAAAACCTCACTGAACTCACCACTTCAGAACAGGCTGCGGTTTTCGAAAAATACCCCATTCGTATCGTCATGCCCTGACCTTCCTTCGCAACCTGATCCTTCCAACCGATGACCTGCGTTAAACCCCTTCTTTGCGGAGTACTTCCAAAGGCGGGCTATTCAGAACCCCCCTGCTGTTTAACAGCCCTATGGCCAAAACGGTCAGGCTGATCAGCGGAAAGACTACAAGGAAGGGTACCCAAGAGGGGGTGAAACTGAGTTCAAAAACACCGTACGCGAGCAATTGTGTACCCAGGAGTGATAGCAACACCCCCATCAGGCTTCCAATGCTACCCAAAAACAGGTATTCCAAAATCGTTATCCTCCGGATCTGTTGCCCGGTAGCCCCCAATGTCCGAAGCAGGACACTTTCACGAATGCGCTGAAATTTACTCGTGCGCACGGCTCCCAACAAGACGATAAAGCCTGTGAGGATACTGAAAAAGGCCATAAACCTTATTACCCAGGAGAGTTTCTCCAGAATATCACCTACTGCCGATAGCAACTGGCGGACGTCCAGGACGGAAATATTCGGATAGGTACTCACCAGGTCCTGTTGAAATCTCGCGGATGTATCTTCCGACTCTGCAAAGGTGGTCAGGACGTGAAACCGGGGTGCCCCTTCAAGGACTCCCTCCGGAAAGACTACTGAAAAATTCAGTTGTAAACGGCCCCAGTCTACCTCCCGAATACTCGAAATCACTGTTTCCATAAGCACGCCCTGTACGTTAAAGACCAGGGTATCACCTACCCCCGACTCGGCATCCCGGGCCACATTGTCAGAGAGGGAGATGGGTATGGGTCCGGATTTATCCCTGAATGAAGGAATCCATTCCCCCTCGAGAAGGCGTTCTGAGGCAATAAGGGAATCCCGGTAGGTGACCCGGAATTCATGGTTAAGGATCCAGCCGTTGATTGTGGAAGTAGTGTCCTTGCGAATCTCCTCCACCTTTCGATTGCGGATCTGATCCAGACGCATGGTGACTATGGGGATATTCTCGAGGACGGGAAGCCCCCGGGGACGGATCATTTCTTCGACCTGGGCTTCCTGCCCGGCCTGTACATCGAGCAATATAAGATTTGCGGCAGGGGTATCGTCTTCAATTTCCGCCCGCGCAAGCAACATATCCTGGGTGAAGTACAACGTACTGATCAGAAAAGTCCCAATACCTATTGCGAGAATCAAAACCAGGGTCTGGTTGTTCGGGCGGAATAAATTAAGTAAACTTTGGCGGGCTTCAAATCCCCAGTTATGGGGGAAAAACCGTCGAACCAATCGCATCAGGGCCCATGCGATTCCCGCCAGAATCAGGAAAGTGATCGCAATGCCCCCCACAAACCAGAGGGCCCGGATTCCACTCTCCAGCAGGTAGGTGGCCGCTCCCCAGATCCCCAGTGCAATCAGTGAAAAGACCAGGGCCGTTAGTCGTTTGGAGCCTTCCGTCTCCCCTTCGCTGATGCGCAACACAGACAGGGGGCTGATAAAGTAACTGTTGAGCAGGGGAAGTAACCCAAAGAGCACTGCCATCAAAACCCCGAGCCCTACCCCAAGGAAGACGGGGCCCCAGTGCGTCGCCCAGTCCAGTTGAACGGGCAGGAAATCCTGTACAAATTGAGGGAAAACCTGCTGAAGCAAAAGCCCCAGGCCCGCCCCCAGAATTCCACCCAAAAGGCCAATTCCGGCAATTTGAATCAGGAAAATAAAGAGCGTTTGTTTTCGGGAAGCTCCAAGGCACATTA
>CAZEQO010000194.1:2670-4558 GCA_964514365.1 uncultured Robiginitalea sp.
CCGACGAGGCCCGCAAGATCATCGAGGCGCTCGAGCATCAGGTTCACGAGCAGCCGTTCAACTTCCTCCAGAAGACCGAAACGGAAAACCTGCTGAAGCAAGAGCCCCAGGCCAGCTCCAAGAATTCCACCAAGGAGGCCGATTCCTGCAATTTGTATCAGGAAAATAAACAATGTTTGTTTTCGCGAAGCTCCCAGGCATTTTAATATGGCAATCGAAGTGCGTTTCTCTTTCATATAGATGTGCACCGAACTGGCAATTCCCAAACATCCGAGTAATAGCGCAATAAAAGCGACCAACTTGAGAAATTTTCCAACGTTCTCAAACCTCCTCCCCAGTCGTTGTGAGGTATCCGTATGCAAATCCAAATCGGCACCTTCATCGTCCAGAACAGGGTCTATTTCGGTGTACAGCACCTCCAGATCCGTTTCCGGGGCCGCCCGAAAATAATAGTTGTACCTCAGGCGACTGCCGGTTTGGACCAGGCCCGTTTCTTCAAGGGCCGAATAGGGAATCCATACCGCCGGGGCCACGGAAGTAGAAACGGCTGTATTCCCCGGAGCTTCAATCAGACTGCCGCCGATGGGGAAGACCCGGTTCCCGATTTTTATAGAATCCCCGGCCTGTAACCCGAATTGAACCATCAGGGTGGCATCTGCCAGGGCCGAAATTTCTTGCTGATATACCTCAGCAGCTTTGGCAGGCTGTGTGCTTAAGGCCCCGTAAAAAGGGTACTCCCCTTCCATGGCCCGTACCCGAATTAATTTACTGCCCTCTTTACCGGGGAAGAGGGCCATGGATACAAAATTGACCTCTTTACTCTGCTCACCCCCCAGCGAATCGATAATCTGGGCCACGCGGGGCGTAGCAGGATGATCGCTATCGATCAGGTAATCGGCTCCCATAAGTTCCCTCGATTGCCCGGATATGGTTTCTTCCAATGTCTTTCCAAAATTCTGAATACTGACCAGGGCGGCGATACCCAGGACAATAGCGCTCATAAAGAGGGCCAGTCGTTTAAGACTCGCACGCCCGTCCCTCCAGGCCATTCGGAAAAGCCATCCCACACCTGCTTTTTGATTTACAGTACTCATAGTTGAGGTGCTCCTTCCGTTTTAAAGATTCGCCCGCCTTTAAGTTGCATCAATCCATCGCAGCGTCGCGCGAGGCTGAGATCGTGTGTCACGATAATGAGGGTTGTTCCCGCCTCCTTGTTAAGGTTAAACAGTAATTCCACCACGCGCTCCCCGGTTTCTTCATCGAGGTTTCCCGTAGGCTCATCGGCAAAGAGAATATCCGGTCGGTTGGCAAAGGCCCGCGCCAGGGCTACGCGTTGTTGTTCCCCTCCGGACAGCTGGCTTGGATAGTGGTGAGTTCGATCCCCCAAACCTACCTTTTCCAGGAGGGCCCTTGCCGCCTCACCTGCCCCTTTGCCCCCCCTGAGTTCCAAAGGCACACTGACATTCTCCAGGGCGGAAAGCGTCGGCAATAATTGAAAATTCTGAAATATAAACCCGACCTTTTTATTTCGCAAAAGTGCCCTCCCATCCTCGTCGAGTTGCGCCAGATGCTGCCCGCACAATTCCACCCGTCCGGTATCCGGGGTATCCAAGCCCGCGCAGAGCCCCAGTAGTGTGGTCTTTCCACTCCCTGAGGGTCCAACGATAGCATAACTCGTCCCTGAAGTCACCGAAAATGAGATATCCTCCAACACCGTCAGGGTTTTGCCCCCACTGAGATAACTTTTTCCGAGCTGCTCAACGTTTAATATCTTTGACATAAACAGATTTATCAGGTTTAAAGCCGCAAAAATTACACAATACAATCTAGAAATGCAGAACAACGGACCCCGAAGACTCTTAAAATTTAGTTATATTTTTTGCCTGGT
>CAZEQO010000195.1:0-4518 GCA_964514365.1 uncultured Robiginitalea sp.
GGACGATACTATACCGCGTATAGTGGATGAGGATAAATATAGAGGACCTTTCAATGGCCTTTTATCTGCTCACCATGCCTACCCGGAAGCTGCTTTCTTTGTTATTGCCTGTGACCTGCCCCTTATCAGTAGTACAGTATTGAAGTACCTGCATGTTCACCGGAACACGGGATCTGTGGCCACGGCCTTTGCTACCTGGGAGAGTGGACTGCCGGAACCCCTGGCTGCCATTTGGGAACCAGCGGGGCTTCGTTCGGCAGAAATCTATTTGGAGACAGCAAAGAGCAGTTGTCCGAGAAAATTCCTGATTCATTCACAGACTACGTTGGTTACTCCCAAAGATGATCTTTGGGTTGCCAATGCCAATGCCCCCTCCGAGTATAAGGAGATTCGGGACAAAATCCACGGCCGATGAGAACTACGCGGTACGAAAGACAAATCCAGCTTCCCGGTTTTGGTATTGAAGGGCAACAAAGGCTATCTGCTGCCCGGGTACTCGTGGTTGGGGCAGGGGGCCTCGGTGTACCTGTATGTCAGTACCTTAATGCTATGGGCGTGGGGACCCTTGGAATCGTGGATGGAGACCGTATTGAGGAAAGCAATCTGCACCGGCAACCCCTGTTTACTCCCGGGGATTGTAAAGAATACAAAACGGAGGTTTTAGGGCGTTTTATGCGCCTTCAGAATCCCGAAACCGACGTGAGGTTATACTCTTTTTATTTCACCACTGAAAACGCCCTGGAGCTCCTTGAAAACTATGATCTGGTCGTGGACGCTACGGACCGGATTCCCACCCGATACCTGTTGGATGATGCCTGTGTAATCAGGGAAATCCCATGGGTGTATGGTGCACTTCACGGTTTTGAAGGACAACTTAGTGTATTCAATTATCAGCAAGGGCCAACCTATCGCTGCCTCTTTCCAAAAATCCCGAAACCCGGGGAAATACCAAATTGCAATCAATTGGGCACTCTGGGAATCCTCCCAGGGGTTATGGGAACACTACAAGCCCTTGAAGTCGTAAAAATCATCACAGGGTTGGGGTCCGTTCAGGCTGGGAAACTACTACTCTACAACGCCCTGGATCATCAAATCCAACACATCGGTTTTGACAAAAAGGCAACTGCGGGCACCCGTGAAATCCTTTCCCCCGCCCAGTACGACACTTCTTTATGCGAATCAGGTGGGAGTATCACTGCCGAATCGTATCGGAAACTCATTGAGGGAGGCAGGAAGGTTGAGCTACTCGATGTGCGGGAGCCTGATGAATTCTCTGACTACCACCTGCCGGGGTCGAAGAATTTGCCCCTGAGCCATCTTGAACGGGCTTTTGCGAAAATGAATATCCAAGGGGATACCTGTTTGATATGCCATTCCGGAAGCCGGAGTGCTCAGGCGTACCGAATACTAAAAAACAGAAATTCGAACGGGACATTATCCTGGATTCGGGGAGGTATTCCGGCTATGGAGCGGGTAATACAAGAATAAAACCAGACGCACGGGAAGAGATCCTATGGAGTTAATTTCATTTCAAAATGCCTACGACCACGTACTCGGAAAGAGCAGCGTACTTGGTGTAGAGTATGTTCCCTTTCAACAGTCTTCGGGCCGCATTCTCGCACTGGGGATCAGGGCAGACCGTAATCTTCCTCCTTTTGACCGGGCTACAATGGATGGAATCGCCATTCGTTATTCAGCGCTGGAACATGGGATAAGTACTTTTCCCATTGTGGGAGAGGCTCGTGCGGGAAGTCCCCAGCGGGAGCTTCAGGATGAAACCACTTGCCTGGAAGTAATGACCGGGGCAATTGTCCCTTCCGGTGCGGATACCGTGATTCGTTATGAAGACCTGAGTATTGAAGCGGGTCAGGCTAAAATAACGGGGGAGGTGCAACCGGGACAAGCTATCCACCGGGAAGGGAGTGATGCTGTAAAGGGAAAGGTGTTATTAGCTGAGGGAACTATGATAGGACCTGCAGAGATTGCCGTTCTCGCTTCAGTCGGCTGTACATCTGTCCCCGTTTGCAGGGCGCCACGTACCACTGTGGTATCGACTGGGGATGAATTAGTTGAAATTTCCCAAAACCCTTTACCCCATCAAATTCGTCGCTCAAATGTGTATGCATTGGTCTCTGCTCTGAAAATTTTGGGGATTGAAGCACAAATGGAGCACCTTCCAGATCAGCGAGATAAGATATACCAAAACTTAAGCCGAATCCTGGCCTCCACTGAAGTCCTTATTCTCAGTGGGGGTGTTTCCATGGGTAAATATGATTTCCTCCCCGAAGTGTTTGAGCAACTAGGGGTTAAAAAGTCATTTCACCGGGTCGCCCAGCGTCCGGGAAAACCCTTTTGGTTCGGAATACAGCCCGATTCAGGATGCCGGGTCTTCTCATTTCCGGGAAATCCGGTATCTACGTTTTTGAATTATCATTTGTACTTTAGGAACTGGTTGTTTAAATCATGGAACTTTAAGGTTTCTATGCCAATGTTGCCTCTTTCCCTTCCTCTGAACAATACCAGCGGGCTGACGCAGTTTCATTTGGGAAAGGTTGTCATCAAAGATGGAAATACAGAAGTCGTACCCGTAGCTATGAATAGCTCTGGAGATTTTGTAAGCCTGTCCGATGCCGATGGCTTTATTCGTTTGGATCCTGGAAAGGGGAGGTTTGAAGCCGGGACCCTGTGCCCGTTTCTTTCTTATAAATCAATCAAGTCGTGACTCACGAGTTTATAAAAATAATGGACCATTACGCACAGGCTCATCCAAGGGGTATCTCTTGTGTGCTTGCAACGGTGGTGTCCCTGGAGGGATCTGGTTATCGAAGGCCTGGGGTTCGTATGTTGCTGACCGATCAGGGAACGGAAATCGGTGCCGTCAGTGGCGGATGTGTAGAAAAGGAAGTCCGGCGTCAGGCCGAAGAGGTATTCAAATCAGGCTTGCCAAAAATGATGGCCTATGATGGACGATACAGGTTGGGTTGTGAAGGTATACTCCATATTTTATTGGAACCTTTCCATCCCGGGGAAAAAGCTCTCGAGGCATTTAATGCTATTCTTGAATCCCGTACCGCTTTTCAATGTGAGTCCTTCTACGCTCTGAAGGAAGGGTCTGATTCGAATATGGGCAGCATGCTTCAATTAGGAAAGAATTCATTTTCACTACGCCCGGGATTCCAACCCGTAGCGGGAAGTCTTAAATTTACCGGGGAATTATTCCCGCGTATGCGGTTGGTCATATTCGGAGCAGAACACGATACGGTTACATTGTGCCAGATTGCCTCGACAATGGGATGGGAGGTGGTGGTAGTCGTTCCTGCGGATGAAGCAAAAACCGAACGATTTTTTCCTGGAATTTCGGAATTAAAGGCGGTAACACCGGAAACGCTGAGGCTTGATTTTATAGATTCACACTGTGCTGTGGTTGTAATGACCCACAGCTATGTGAAAGACCTGCAATATTTGCTAAAATTATCGGAGACGGTTCCAGGCTACCTGGGTGTTCTGGGACCTGCCAGGCGACGGGAAAGACTCCTCGGGGATCTGATAGAAAGAAATCCGGAGGTTCGAACTGCATTTGTGGATCAAATACATGGTCCGGCCGGGCTTGATATAGGCTCAGAAACGGCTCAGGAAATCTCAGTTTCCATTCTTGCTGAAATTCTTGCAGTTTTTCGGAATGTGGTGCCTGTCTCGCTTCGCAATAAAGCAAAGGCAATCCATTCCCCGAGATGAGTGAGACAGTAGGCATGATACTCGCTGCAGGGGCCTCTACCCGAATGGGAAGTCCTAAAGCCCTTCTGAGTTGGGGATCATCTTCTATTGTCGAGTCCTTAATCCAAGAGCTCCGCAAGGCGGGCCCGGGACAAGTGGTTCTGATCGTTGGTACTCATGCTGATGAAATCCGACGTCAAGTCGATTCTATGGGCGTTGGGGTTTGCTATCACCCGGAGTGGCGCAAAGGAATGGGCAGCAGTATCGCCGCAGGAATCCGCTATATAGAAAGTGAATTCCCAAAAGCCGGATCTGTCCTGATATCCCTCTGTGACCAACCTTTTTTAGGGGTTTCTCAAATCAAAATATTACTTGCGGAACATAAGGCCTTTCCGCATCTGATTGTTGCCTCTGCCTATGAGTCAGGGCCTGGGGCTCCTGCGATTTTCCCGCGTGAATATTGGAATTCCCTTAAAACATTACCTGCAGATTCAGGAGCCAAAGCCTATCTTCGACAACACAGGAATTCGGTTCGGGTGGTAGAAATTGGGAAAGCTACCATGGATGTTGATACCCCGGAAGCCTACAAGAAGGCCCTGGCCATATATCGCTCGAATCAAACTAATAATTTAAACAAATGACTAAATTAGTACCCATAGCTCTCCTCTTGTTCTTTATTCTGCGAACCTCACAGGCTCAGGACTTAACTTTTGAAGAATACAACCCCGAGTCCACACTGGTGGTCCCGGAAAATCCCGTCACCCGGGCGAAATTCCCCGTGGTCGACGTACACAGCCACCATAA
>CAZEQO010000196.1:0-4472 GCA_964514365.1 uncultured Robiginitalea sp.
CAAAGCATTCTCTCACTTCAGATTTTAGTAGAAATGGCAAGAGATTTAACATATACAAGGAATATTGGAATCGCGGCGCATATCGATGCCGGGAAAACCACCACCACCGAACGTGTTCTTTATTACACCGGGGTGAGCCACAAAATCGGAGAAGTACACGATGGGGCGGCTACGATGGATTGGATGGAACAGGAGCAGGAGCGTGGAATCACCATCACTTCTGCAGCCACTACGTGTACCTGGCAGTTTCCTTTGGAAAACGGCCAGCCTACCGAGGACACCAAGCCCTACCACTTTAATATTATTGACACCCCCGGTCACGTGGATTTCACCGTCGAGGTAAACCGTTCCCTCCGTGTTTTGGACGGACTGGTCTTCCTGTTTAGTGCGGTAGATGGGGTGGAGCCTCAATCCGAGACCAACTGGAGGCTTGCAGATAATTACAAGGTCCCCAGAATGGGATTCGTAAATAAGATGGATCGTCAGGGTTCTAATTTCCTTGCCGTGTGCCAGCAGGTGCGCGACATGCTGAAATCCAATGCTGTCCCGATTGTATTGCCGATTGGTGACGAGGCTGATTTCAGGGGGATTGTGAACCTGGTCAAGAATCGCGCGATCATTTGGAGTGAGGAGGATATGGGGTCTACATTCGAGGAGATCGATATTCCGGCTGAAATGAAAGACGAGGTGCGCCAGTACAGGGCAGAGCTCATCGAAGCTGTTGCTGAATACGACGACACACTGATGGAAAAATTCTTCGAGGATGAAGATTCCATCACGGAAGATGAAGTACACGCTGCACTGCGGGAAGCCGTTATGGATATGAGTATCATACCAATGGTTTGCGGGTCGGCTTTTAAAAATAAAGGGGTTCAGTTTCTGCTGGATTGTGTTTGTCGCTACCTTCCTTCACCTCTGGATAAAGAAGCCATTCAAGGCATAAATCCGGACACAGAAGAGACCGAATTGCGCAAACCAGATCCTAAAGCACCATTTTCGGCCCTGGCCTTTAAAATCGCGACCGATCCCTTCGTAGGTCGGCTGGCCTTTTTCCGCTGTTATTCAGGGAAACTGGATGCGGGATCTTACGTATTGAATACCCGTTCCGGAAATAAGGAGCGGATTTCGCGGATTTATCAGATGCACTCCAACAAGCAGAATGCCATTGATTCAATTTCTGCCGGAGATATTGGGGCTGCAGTAGGGTTTAAGGACATCAAAACCGGAGATACCCTGTGTGATGAAAAACACCCTATCGTTCTGGAGAGTATGAACTTCCCCGATCCGGTAATTGGTATTGCGGTGGAACCCAAGACCAAAGCGGATGTAGATAAGCTCGGAATGGCACTGGCCAAACTTGCTGAGGAGGATCCGACCTTCCAGGTTAAGACAGATGAAGCCAGCGGACAGACGATTATCTCAGGAATGGGTGAATTGCACCTGGACATCATTGTCGATCGCCTGAGGAGGGAGTTCAAGGTTGAAGTCAACCAGGGACAACCCCAGGTGGAGTACAAGGAAGCTATTACGGCTACCAGCAATCACCGGGAAGTCTACAAGAAACAGACAGGTGGACGTGGAAAATTTGCGGATATCGTCTTTACTATGGGGCCTTTGGGTGAGGAGGATGAAGAAACCACCGGACTGGTATTTGAAAATAAAATAAAGGGTGGAAACATTCCTAAAGAATACATTCCTTCAGTGGAAAAAGGTTTCAAACAGGCCATGAAGAATGGTCCTTTGGCTGGCTTTGAAATGGATAGTCTTAAGGTTACCCTTACGGACGGGTCTTTCCACCCGGTGGATTCAGATTCTCTTTCCTTTGAACTGGCAGCCCGTATTGGGTACAAAGAGGCAGCTAAAACCTGTCGCCCTGTATTGCTCGAGCCAATTATGAAACTGGAGGTATTGACTCCGGAAGAGAATATGGGGGATATCGTCGGGGATCTCAACAGGCGTCGCGGGCAGGTCAACAGTATGTCTGATCGTGCGGGGTCTAAGGTGATCAAAGGAGATGTACCACTTTCGGAAATGTTTGGTTATGTGACTTCGCTGCGTACGCTGTCTTCCGGACGGGCGACTTCCACAATGGAGTTTTCGCACTATGCAGAAACCCCATCGAATATCGCAGAAGAAGTAATTAAAGCCACTAAAGGTGTAACCGCTTAATTTTCGCTAGGATGAGTCAGAAAATAAGAATAAAGCTCAAATCGTACGACCACAATCTGGTGGACAAGTCTGCTGAGAAGATTGTGAAAACGGTTAAGACAACCGGGGCGGTGGTCACAGGGCCGATTCCGCTGCCAACACATAAAAAGATTTTTACAGTATTGCGCTCTCCCCACGTGAATAAGAAATCGAGGGAGCAGTTTGAACTCAGCTCTTACAAGCGCCTGCTGGATATATACAGTTCTTCATCAAAAACTATCGACGCCCTTATGAAGCTGGAGCTTCCGAGCGGAGTTGAGGTTGAGATCAAGGTCTGACATTAGCGAGACGGAGGGTCCGAAGGCCTTCTGAACATGTCCGGAGCCGCCCATTGGCGAAGGAAAAACGGAAACAAAAATAAATTCGGGGTCGAATTGTTTTTGGCCCTGTTTTTTTATCTGGAAATAGTAAAAGTGTAAATCAATACCGGAGGAACCCGGACCTGCAGCGAAAGAAAACTCTAAAGCGTTTTCAGAGCCTGGGGGAAAGGAAACTTCAGAAACTTTAAATGTTAATATAAATAGTATGTCTGGGTTAATTGGAAAAAAAGTAGGCATGACCAGCATCTTTGACGAGAACGGGAAGAATATTCCCTGTACCGTTATCGAGGCCGGACCATGTGTAGTTACCCAAGTCAGAACCGAAGAGGTAGACGGGTATAGTGCCCTGCAACTCGGTTTCGATGACAAGGCAGAAAAGCGTGCTAACAAGGCCGAAAGCGGCCATTTTAAAAAGGCAGGCGCTTCTCCCAAGAAAAAAGTCGTTGAATTCAGAGATTTTGCAGGCGAGTACAAATTGGGAGACACCATAGGGGTCGATCTTTTTAAAGAAGGTGAATTTGTCGATGTGGTCGGCACCTCAAAAGGAAAAGGTTTCCAGGGTGTTGTTAAGCGTCATGGCTTTGCCGGTGTCGGTCAGGCTACGCATGGCCAGCACAACAGGCTGAGGGCTCCGGGTTCCATTGGAGCGGCATCGTATCCTGCAAGAGTCTTTAAAGGGATGAAAATGGCGGGCCAGATGGGTTCGGAGCGCGTGACTGTTCAGAACCTGCGGGTACTTAAGGTAGTTCCGGAAAAGAACCTGCTGGTCGTTAAAGGATGTATTCCAGGTCATAAAAATGCATTCATAACAATTGAGAAGTAATGAAGGTAGCAGTTAGAGATATCAAGGGAAAGGACACCGGTCGCAAAGCTGAGCTTTCGGACGATGTTTTCAAAATAGAGCCAAACGAGCACGCTATTTATCTGGACGTAAAGCAATATCTGGCACATCAGCGCCAGGGAACGCACAAAGCCAAGGAGCGGGCCGAAATTGTTGGGAGCACCCGGAAGATTAAAAAGCAAAAAGGAACGGGAACCGCTCGGGCAGGGAGTATTAAATCGCCTATTTTTAAAGGTGGGGGTAGAATATTTGGGCCAAGACCTAAAGATTACACCCAGAAACTGAATAAAAATGTGAAGCGATTGGCGCGGAGATCCGCCCTGAGTATGAAGTCCAGCGAGAACGCAATTGTGGTTCTGGAAGACTTTAGTTTTGACCAACCCCGGACAAAGGATTTCATTGAAGTGCTGAAGGCGCTGGGGCTTGAAAACAAAAAGTCCCTCTTTGTGTTGGGCGATATAAATAATAACGTATATTTGTCGTCGCGCAATTTGGCGGGTTCTGAAGTCATAACTAACTCAGAATTAAGCACTTACAAAATATTAAACGCAAACAGCGTCGTCTTTTTGGAAGGTGCTTTGGAAGCCATTGAGTCCAACCTTAAGAAATAGGAAATCATGAGTGTGTTGATAAAACCCATCATTACCGAGAAAATGACCTCTGATAGTGAGTTGTACAACCGTTATGGTTTCATCGTAAATCGGACGGCGAACAAATTACAGATTAAGGAAGCTGTGGAGCAGACGTATGGGGTTTCAGTCACTTCAGTGCGTACCATGAATTACGGAGCCGGAAGACGGACCCGATTCACCAAAACCGGGGTACAGCAAGGGAAGACCGGAGCTTTCAAAAAGGCCATCGTAAATGTTGAGGATGGCGATGTCATTGATTTTTACAGTAACCTCTAAAGAAACGGCATGTCAGTTAGAAAATTAAAACCGATAACACCCGGCCAGCGATTTAAAGTCGTCAATGGCTTTGATGCCATCACAACGGACAAGCCGGAAAAAAGCCTCCTGGCTCCCCTGAAGAAAAGCGGGGGTCGGAACAAGCAGGGTAAAATGACCATGCGCTATAAAGGTGGAGGGCACAAGAGGCGCTAC
>CAZEQO010000197.1:0-4449 GCA_964514365.1 uncultured Robiginitalea sp.
AATATTCGGATTCTGTTTGAGCCCCCTTCCCAATAGGTACATCACTCCACCCGGTAGACGGGGTATTGCAGATGCGCAGCTTCGTAATTCGGACTTCGTTTAAAAAGCCATTCCAGTTGGGCGTATGCGTTCTCCCTAAAGTCGGCATCCTCGCTTTTTTGTGTTTCAAAAGCCATTCTGAGCCCGGGGTCAGATTGCAACATCCCGGCAGCCGTATCTTCAAAGACGTAAGGTGAAAAACCTTCTTTTTGCTGGAGGATCGGATCGAAAAAATTCCAATTGAAAAAGGAGTCGGGGAGCTGAGGTTCCAGGCTCTCCAGAAGAAAGCGTACTCCTTCCTGGTCCGTGGGTATCCAAAGGTCACCCGCACGAAAGGATACCGACTCTACCTCATTTTGAATTTGGGTTTGATAATGTGGGTAATGCCCTTCATAGGGGCGGGAATACGTTTTGTAATCTTCAATTCGGTACCGGGTTACTTCCAGCGTACTGTCCGCTTCAAACTCCATATACTTAATTCCATTCCAATCCAGTCTTTGGCGGATACGGGTCCATGCCCGGGGCAGGATATAGGCCCTGGGAATCTTTATGGAATCGAGATTTCTAAACTGATTGTAATAGGGGATTTTAAGATTTGCGGACTCCTGCCGGTTATATTTTAGCCTGGGGAGACCGGTGACTGAACTGATAATAGTATCTGCCTGATACCCCATAAAATTGAGGTCCTGGAAGGCTGTGGAATCGATTTGCCAATTAAAGGGATAATATTCCCCGGCCCGGTAGTAGTCCTGAGATACTTCCTTGATTATTTTCAGGGAATCCCCATGTGTTTCCATCAGCCCGATAAGGCCTTGCATGAGTTCGTAGGTCCCCTCAACCCTGGAGGCATAAGGCTTGAGCATATGGGTTTCCACCATAAGCCCCGGGGTGTTCCAGAGGGCCGTGTACCCTGTAGAATACCTTGGATAGTCCATAAACTGACTAAACCCTGCGTCCGGCGGGCGGTTGAAAACATTGACGTAAGGAGTGATCGGCCACCCGTTATCCTTCAGCGCTTTTTCAAGTCCGGGCCTCAAGGTGTTCTCGAGGAAATTTCCCGCAAGACCCCCCAGTTTATTGTGCTGGGTGAAAAGATGGGTAAGCGTATAGGTATAGTCTGCACCATTGCTGACATGGGTATCGAGAAACAAATGGGGGCGCACCATCCTGAAAATAGAGGCAAACGTACGGGCATTCTCTGTATCCATTTTCAGGAAATCCCTGTTCAGGTCATAGTTTCTTGCATTACCCCTGAAACCATAAGATTCGGGACCATTCTGGTTCGCCCGGGACCCAGTGTTCCGGTTCAGGGCACCTCCAATATTGTAGACAGGAATGGCCGAAATAACCACGTTCGCCGGCACCGTGACCTTTCCGCTGGCCAAATCCCGCATCAACAGGCTTGTGGCGTCAATACCATCGGGTTCCCCGGGATGGATACCATTTAGAATGAGTAGGATGAGCTTTTCTTTCCGTAGTTTTTGAAAGTCAAATCCACCTTCGGGGTTATAGGTTATAAGGTGCAGGGGTTCTCCGCTGTCGGTTTCCCCCAGGGTTTGTAAATTGATTTCAGCGTACTCACGGGCCAGGTCCCGGTAAAACTCCATGAGCTCATCATAGGTAGCCGTAGTGTTCCCATTCCCAATTTCAAAAGGAGTTTCGAGGACCGGAGTTGCTTTTTCAGTGTTTTCAGCGCAGGAACTCGGCAGCAATGCCAAAGTGAGGAGTAAAAGGAATGATGCTAGGTAAGGGTAACGCATTTAACTTAAAGGATTAGTAAGTGTTCCGGACTGAAAGATATGGCCTGAAAAACCAAATTAAAACCGCACGGTATCGGGTACCAGCCCGGTATAATCCCCCCCATTTCGGATCACGTCCCGGACGATGGAGGAGCTGATATACGACTTGCCGGATGAGGTCAGTAAAAATACAGTTTCAATCTCTGAGAGTTTCCGGTTGGTATGCGCAATGGCTTTTTCGAATTCAAAGTCTGCGGGGTTCCTGAGCCCCCTGAGGATAAAATCAGCATGGACCTTTTTGCAAAAATCAACCGTAAGGCCGCTATAGGAAGTCACGCGGATTCGCTTTTCACCTTTAAATGCCTCTTCAATAAAGCCCATTCGCTGTTCCATGGTAAACATATAAGATTTCTCTGCATTTTCACCTATGGCGATAATCAATTCGTCAAAAAGGGAGATCCCGCGTTGGATGATATCGTAGTGTCCAAGGGTGATAGGATCAAATGATCCCGGAAAAATGGCGCGTTTCATAAGCGATATTTAAGAACTATTAAAATTTTGATTTCTCTTTCAGAGCTGTTTCAATAGCGCTTTCAAAGAGGTCGGGTAAGGATATCCCGGCCGCCCGGGCTTGCGCGGGTAAAATACTCGCGGCAGTCAACCCCGGGATGGTATTCATCTCCAGAAAGTATGGGGTTTGGTCAACAATAATGAATTCACTGCGGCTGAATCCTTTCATTTTCAGGGTTTTATATATAAACCTGGCGGTATCCTCTACCTTTTTTTGTAAGTCTGCCTCGATTCTGGCAGGTGTGATCTCCCTGGATTTACCTTCGTATTTAGCCTTGTAGTCAAAAAAGTCCCCCTCAGGGATAATTTCGGTGATGGGCAGCACCCGTACTTCATCCTCATATCGCAATACTCCCACGGATACTTCAGTTCCCTTCAGGGCCGTTTCAATAAGAATTTCATCGTCTTCCATAAAGGCCACCTCTATGGCAGCTCGCAGTTCTTCCGGTTTTTTCACCATCGTAACACCGAAACTACTCCCCGCCCGGTTCGCCTTTACAAAACACGGAAGTCCGACCTGTGCAAGTATTTCATCGGGTCGGATTTCGGCCCCTTTATCGAGCTGGTAAGACTGTGCACAGTAAACCCCCCTGGGTTTGAGTACGCTCAGCAGATCCCGTTTGTTAAAAGTAAGTGCAGCCTGGTAAAAACCGCATGAAGTATAAGGAATATCGAGCAGATCCAGATAGGCCAGTAGCAGCCCATCCTCCCCGGGCGAGCCGTGTATGGCGTTAAAGACGCAATCAAATAAAAGGTGGGTGCCGTCTAATTGCGCACTGAAATCATGCCGATTCACGGGGAACTCGTTCCCCTGATCGTCTAGGAGTATCCAACCTTCGCGCCGGATAATTACCCGGTAAGGGCGGTAAAGCTCACGGTTTAGAGACTCAAAAACGGTTTGCCCGCTTTTAAGGGAAATAGCGTATTCGCTTGAATACCCTCCCATCACTATTGCGATATTTTTTTTCATCCTGCGCTCGGGGAGATTTAGATCACCATGTGATATCCCCCTCCAAAATAAATAAAAAACGAGGCGGTTTCCTATATTTGTGCGGACAACACCATCCCAATGCGAAACTTTCTGAGTTTTCTGACCTCAAAAACCTTCCTTATACAGCTCGGGCTCGCCTTGCTGGTTTCAGGGGTGCTTATTTTTCTTTCCATGCAATGGTTGAAAAGCACTACAGACCACGGAGAATTTGTTCAGGTTCCGGATTTATCTAAAAAATCGGTCACGGAGATGCGGGATGTACTCGCTTTGAAGGATTTGCGATACGAAGTGGTGGATTCTGCGAATTTTGACCCGCAGTACCCGCGATTTTCCATAATTGAACAAAACCCCCCGGCGGGCAGTAAAGTCAAAAAGAATCGAAAGATTTATGTAACCGTAAACCCGTCAGGGTATAAAAAAGTTTCTGTTCCCGACATCATTCAGGTCACCCGCCGAAATGCGACCTCAATGCTGAGGGCTGTAGGTCTGGATGTGGACAAGGTTACGTACATAGATGAACTGGGTAAGGATATGGTGTATCGGATTCGGTTTGAAGGAAAATACATCAAACCCGGTGATAAACTTGCGAGAACTTCATCTATCGAGTTGGTCTGTGGCAATGGCACGGTCCCTGAAGAGGCCCGGATTAAAGCACAGACAGAGAAATGATTCCCGACGGACACGAGGATGAAGATCCGGAGGAAGCGGAACTCTTTGAACACTACAGTTTTGAGGCTGCCCCCGGTCAGGAGCCGTTGCGCATCGATAAATATTTGATGAACCTTATTCGCAACGCCACGCGAAATAAAATTCAGCAAGCTGCCCGTGACGGCAATATCAGGGTCAACGATCAGGTCGTCAAACAGAACTACCGGGTGAAATCCGGAGATATAGTCCGGGTACTTTTTGAGCATCCCCCTTATGAAAACCTTATAAAACCAGAGGCAATTCCGCTGAATATTGTCTATGAAGATGACGCCCTGATGGTCATTGATAAACCTGCAGGAATGGTCGTCCATCCGGGTCATGGGAATTATTCGGGTACCCTGGTCAATGCCCTGGCACATGAGGTCTGTTTTGAGATGAAGGACGGACAGGACCGCACCCGGC
>CAZEQO010000198.1:0-2113 GCA_964514365.1 uncultured Robiginitalea sp.
CGGCACTAGTACCTGAAACTAGCGTGTCTACCAATTCCACCACACCTGCATCGGGTCTGTAAAATTACAAAACAGGCGGCAAATGTAATAAAATAATTACAGTAGAAGTGGGTTACCTCTGTTGAATCTGACAACACTTTTTGGGTCCTGACCGATTTAGTATCTTCACCAGGATTCCCTAAGGTTCTCGTTCAACCCGCAATGAAGCACAAATAAAACTCCAATATGGAAATTGAAAAGGTAAATCTCGAGGAAAAATTAGGCCTGTTCAGTGCGCATTGGTCCCCAAAGGTAATCGGAGAACTCAACGGTCAGTTGGTAAAAATTGCGAAATTCAAGGGCGAATTCATCAAGCACAAACATATAAATGAAGACGAACTGTTTTACGTAATCCAGGGCGAATTGTTTATCGGGTTAACCGATAAAACCCTTAATCTTAAAGCTGGAGAATTTGTCATTATCCCCAAGGGTACTGAGCACAAACCGTTTGCTCCAAAAGAAGTAAGTGTTTTGCTTTTTGAACCCGTTTCAACCTTAAACACCGGGGAGGTTAAAAATCATTTAACCCAATCAGAATTGGACAGGCTTTAGTTTAACACAAAGAATACTTATGAAAAATAATCGGATATTTCAACTCCTCTTTTTAAGCTTTTTTCTGACCACTACGGGTACCACCGCCCAGGTGGTTGCCAGGAACGGCATGGTGGTTTCGAGCAATAAAATAGCTTCCGAAGTGGGCATTGAAACCCTGAAAAAAGGGGGAAATGCCATTGACGCCTCTGTGGCCACTGCCTTTGCCCTGGCCGTTACCCATCCTACGGCAGGAAATATCGGCGGTGGCGGGTTTTTGGTGTTTATGGATTCTACAGGAGCTGCCACCACGTTTGACTTTCGGGAAAAAGCCCCGCTAAAAGCAACAGGAGATATGTTCCTGGATGCCAATGGGGAATTGCCAAAAGGAGTGAATCTTTTCGGGAGTGAATCGACTGACAACCACATAGGGTTGAAGTCCGCTGGTGTTCCCGGAACGGTAGCCGGGCTGTACCTCGCCCATCAGAAGCATGGGGTACTCCCCTGGGCCTCCCTGGTGCAACCCGCCATAGATCTGGCAGAAAAAGGTTTTGAGCTTCCCTGGAACCTTGCCCAGGCTGGAGCCTATTTCGCAGCCAATTCACCCGTTCCTTTTTTACAAGATTATTTTAAGAATGAAGCCGGCGAACTCACCACATTCGGAGCCCTTTGGAAACAACCCGAACTCGCCAGAACCCTGATTGAAATTCGGGATCACGGCCATGATGGGTTTTATAAGGGGGTAGTCGCCCAGGAGATCGCCCGGTATATGAAAGAGAACGGCGGCCTGATTTCCCTGGAAGACCTGCAGCGGTATACGGCTGTGGAGCGCGAACCTATAAAAGGCACCTTCAGGGAGTACGAAATCTACTCTATGGCACCCCCCAGTTCCGGTGGGGTTGCCCTGGTCGAAATGCTGAACCTGATGGAACTGGCAGATTTAGAAGCCATTGAGTTCAATTCCACGGCTTACGTACATCTACTGGCAGAGGTGATGCGCCGGGCCTATGCCGATAGGGCAGAACACCTGGGGGATCCGGATTTTAATATCGATACGCCTGTAGAAAAGCTCACCTCCAAGGCTTTTGCTGAAAAGCGATTTAAAAACATAGATATGAGCAGGGCTTCAGTGAGCGATTCCACAAAATTCGGACAGCTCTACGACGGCAGCAGCACCACGCATTTTTCCGTAGCCGATCGTTTTGGAAATGCCGTATCCCTGACCTATACATTGGAATATCCCTACGGCTCCGGAATGGGATCTGAAAAACTGGGTTTTATTTTTAATAACGAAATGGGAGATTTTAATCCAAAACCCGGTTTCACCACAAGTGACGGCCTGATCGGGACCCCACCCAATACCATAGAACCTGAAAAAAGAATGCTTTCGAGCATGACCCCGACCATTGTGGCCAAAGATGGAAAACCCTACCTGATTGTCGGTAGCCCCGGGGGAAAAACCATTATCAACACCGTTTTCCAAACCGTGCTCAAGGTACTGGCCTACGAGATGCCGGTGGACAAGGCCATTGAGTCCATGAAG
>CAZEQO010000198.1:2123-3496 GCA_964514365.1 uncultured Robiginitalea sp.
CCATCATCAATGGCTGCCGGATCAGATCCGCTATGAGCGCCTGTTGCTCTCCCCGGATACCCGCCAGGCCCTCGAAGCCATGAACCACACCCTGACTCCAACAAATTCCCTGGGGGAATTGATGGGTATACAGATCGATGTGGAGAATAAAATCATGGTTGGGGCTGCAGATTCTTCAAGTCCTCAGGGGGCTGCGGCAGGCTATTAATGGAGGTGGCCCTGAAGGGCATTAAAGGCTTTACACACACCTCAGGCACATTGTAACAAATCAAATATCCCGTCGTCATCAAAGAGTAAATAAAACTTAATGTTAGAAGACATATCCGGCCGTAAAAAGACTTGGGAAACAATCTTTATTTTCCTTGTTATTGTTACAATTTTAAGTTCGATATTTCATTACGCCATAGTTAATTTATATCCTTCGAGAATATATATTGGAGCACTAATGTGGTGTCCGGCCATAGCTGCTATAATTACACTTAAATTAAGAGGAAGGTCGGTCTCATCCCTCAATTGGAATTGGGGAAATTGGAAATATATTCGCTTGGCTTATTTTGTTCCTGCCCTATATGCCTTTATTACCTATATACTTATCTGGATTTTTGGATTGGGGGGCCTGGCCGGTGAAGAAATAGTTTTAGCATGGGCTAAAGAACTTGAATTAACCGGGATAGGAACATTAAATCCAACAGTTGCTCTGATTGTAGCTGTATTCTTGTTGGGAACCGTAGGGGTAATAAGAGCAATGGCCACGACTCTGGGAGAAGAAATCGGATGGCGAGGTTTTTTTATCTATGAATTAAGAAAGGTTCTTTCCTTTACTGGTGTATCGCTTTTCAGCGGAATAATTTGGGCAACCTGGCACTGGCCTATAATAGTTTATTATGGGGAAAATATCCTGTTGGAATTAACAGCATTTTTTGTTGTTATTATTTCAATGTCATTTATGATGACTTATTACAGTTTTAAATCTAAAAGCTTGTGGCCAGCTGTGATCTTCCACGCCGTGAGTAATGTGTACATTCAAAAAATATTTCCACCTTTAACGACAAAGTTTGAAGAGACCGAATATTGGCTTGGTGAAAATGGAATTATGTTTGCCTTGGTGACTTTTGCATTTGGAATTTATTTTTGGAGAAAAGCAATTAAAGAAAAATTGTGATAGAGAGCGCAGTGCCTGGGATAGCCTAAAAGTGATTTCTCCTGTTGGTTAGGTAAGGGCACATGTTATGACATCAAGAGTGATGGCATCCCTGATCCCATAAGGTTTACCACGTTTTAAGAAAAGATTAATTACAAATAAAGTTTATTTGGCGCCCATGTTGCCCCAAAATAAAAAAGCCGACCTTTAAAAAGTCGGCTTTACCTTGTTG
>CAZEQO010000198.1:3506-4408 GCA_964514365.1 uncultured Robiginitalea sp.
CGCCTGCAAAAGGAGTGCAAATATAAATTTATTTTTTATTTGTTCCGCATCTGTTCTTTCAGAATCCTGGTGGATGGCTATTGCCCAAATAAAAATATGGGGCGATCTGCACCTGAGAGAAACAAAAGAGAAGCAAAGGTGAACCCTATTTCGTCGTCATGGTTTCCACACCCTTCCAATTATCTTCGATCTCCTGGGTAATGAGCTGGGCGGCACGGTTCAGGAATAATTTTGCAGGCTGGTCCTTGATGTTGCTTTTAAAAATCTGTTGAAAAGTAACCGCTGCCATGGCGAACTCTTTATCCAGAAAAAGGGTCATAGCATCATCGAAAGTCTTTAGGTTGGAGAGCTTGTGGTTTTGCAGGTCCTCTGCATCGCCATTGATGCATTCGTACAGGTCGATGGGCTTCATTTTTCCCTTGGGCTGTACCCTCCCGAGATATCTGAAATCAAATTGGCCCGGGTCGGTGAGGTTCGCCTTGCACTCCTGGGTCAGCAAAATCGAGGTGCCGAAATGTTTCGACAGGCCTTCGATTCGGGCGGCGGTATTGACCGTATCGGATATAATGGCGGCATCCAGGCGTTCGTTGTCGCCCGTAATGCCCATAATCAGTTTCCCGCTTTGCATGCCCACCCCAATATGTACGGGGAGCCGTTTTTTAAGCGCCCTTTCTTTATTGTATACCTGTAGTTCGCGGTGCATCTCGACCGAAGCGGTAAGCGCCCCCTGGGATCCCTCGGTAAAGAGCGCCATAAAACCATCACCCAGGTACTGCATGATAAAGCCTCCGTTCTGGCGGACAATGGGGCCCATACGGTTGTTAAAGCCGTTGACGAATAAAAAGTTATCCGTCGGACTCAGCCCTTCCGAAATGGTCGTAAACCCGCGGATATCGACAAAA
>CAZEQO010000199.1:0-4397 GCA_964514365.1 uncultured Robiginitalea sp.
GCCCCTTGCATCCCCTTCGCGCTTTTCATGGGGTCCTGGCCAAATTCCCGGAGGCCACCCTTACCCTGGCCGGGAAAAAAGACGGGCTCTATGAAGATTGTGTAGCACTTGTCAAAGAACTCGGGATGGAAAAATCCGTGAAATTCACAGGCGTATTGGACCATGAACAGGTAAGCGCATTGATGCGCAATTCCCTGGCCTTTGTACAGCATTCGCTCACCGCCCCCAACGGGGATACCGAGGGGACCCCTGTGGGAATCATGGAGGCCAGCGCCTCAGGCCTGCCTGTGGTCAGTACACGGCACGGGGGAATACCGGACGCCGTGATCCACGAAAAGACGGGATACCTGGTGGAAGAAGGTGATGACAAAGCCATGGGGCAGTATATGATCAAACTTTGTGAGAATCCGGAGCACGCCAGGGAAATGGGCCTGGCGGGTCGGAAACACATGCAGGAACACTACGAGCATTCCGATCAGATTTCGAAACTCTATGAACTCGCAAAGATAGCTGCAGGGGAAAGATCCTGAGGTCCGGATGGGTAGCGGATCCCATTATGCGCGAAATAAAGGCCGTATTTATTGTATCTTGAGAATACAACGAATGCGCCGGTGAATCCGGCTCCAGACTCCCTCTTATCCCCAAAGAACCAACTATGAAAAAAACCGAAAATAAAAACTCCCTTTTCAGCTTTGTCCAACAGCGATATATCTATACCGGGATAGGGATTGTACTGGCCGTCCTGGCCATCCTCTCACCCTTAATAGACCTGGTGGAACCGGCGAACTATATCGGGGGCTTGCTTATTTGGGCTGCGATTCTCGAATTGCTCCACGGTTTTAAACGCGCGGAGAACCACTCCCGCAACTCCGCCTGGATCAGTGGTGGTATTACCCTACTTATCGGTGTTTTCCTGGTAAATGCCCAGCTATTCCAGGCCCATCCCCTGGTTCAGATAGTCAGTGTCCTCCTCCTTATTGATGCCTTGAGGTATCTGTATTTCTATTTTAAACACAAAAAGCAGGAGAAGGCCATAATGAACTATCTCCTTCCCGGCCTTGGCAATATCCTGGTGGTGTTTTTAATCCTCATTTTCGAAGGAAAAGGATTTACTTGGGTTATTGCCCTGGGGGGTGCCTTGCGGATTCTAGGTACCGTCTACAACCTTTTTACCGCCAAACTGGGTAATGTAGAGAATGTCTCGGAAGACATTATAGAGGGTTTGAATGTAGCTGATAACCCTGGTCTCGTGGCACTCACCCGTAAACTCGAAGCTGAGGACGAGCAACGAGCCCGGATAGACGTGAGTTGGATAATGATTTTTATACTTACGTTGTTTTTTATTCACCTGGGAAGAATGGGGTTCGACCGATCCAAATTTGGCATTCTTTCTCCCGTTGTCGCCGTTATCGGAGACATATTTATAGCCCTTGTAGTCGCTTATGGGATTATTGGGCCCTTTAGGAGCCTGTTCAAAAAACTAAATAGTATTTTCCTGAAACGGTCTTATAATTGGGCGCATAAAGTGCCCCAATCCCAATGGCATTTTTTAAGTCTGAGACGGCCGGTCAACTGGTGGGTCGAGTATCAACTGGATCTTTCGATATCCATGCGTAAATCTTCATATTCCTTCTCTACCGCCTTCAGGAATGGACTCAAGATAGGCCTGCCCTTTGCCGCTTTACTGGCCGCCATTATGCCTGTACTGGGTATGAGCTGGTACTTTGATACCGAAAACTGGGCCTCCGGAATATGGGATGGCTATGCAGGCTCCCGAACCGAAGTCTGGAGGGAATCCATGGTGGCAGCAAGCGGTGAAAAGACCGGGCCAAATGCTTTTAAGCTCCAGCCCGAAGGACTTCCCGCCTCCGGGGACTTTTCCTTCGTGGTCATCGGAGATCCCGGGGAAGGGGATGCCTCCCAGCTTATCCTCAAGGATCAATTATTGGCAGTAACCAACAAGCCCGACATCAGTTTTATGGTCATTTCCTCAGATATCGTGTACCCCTCCGGGGCCATGCGCGATTACGAGCGAAAATTCTTCCTCCCTTTTAAAGGGATCACCAAACCCATTTACGCCATTCCCGGTAACCACGACTGGTATGATGCCCTGGAAGGTTTTACCGCCACCTTCTTTACACCCCAGGCCGCCTTGCGGGCTATGGAAGCCCGAATCGAGAGCGACCACGGCCTGACCCTGACAGATTCGGATGAGCTCGGGGAACTCATAGCCGAGGCATCCTACCTGAGGAAAGAATACCAGATGCCGACAGGGCATCAAAATGCACCCTTCTTTCAGGTATCTACAGAGGAGTTTGTCTTTTTGGCCATCGATACGGGTGTCAGGCGAAAAGTAGACAATCTGCAGCTCGAATGGATTGAGTCTGTCCTGAAGGCGTCTAAAGGGAAATATGTCATGGCCCTGCTCGGACATCCGTTTTACGCCATTGGAGAATACCAGGGAGACATGAACCCGGATTTCAGGGCACTGCACGAGCTGCTTCGAAAATATAAAGTGCCCCTTGTGATGGCCGGTGACACCCACGACCTGGAATATTACAAAGAACTGCCCCAAAACAATGACGGCCATACCATGCATCATTTTGTCAATGGAGGGGGCGGGGCCTACCTCAGTATCGGGGCAGCTATGGCCAGGGCTGAAGACTGGCCCACAAAGGACTGGGCAAATTATCCCTCCTATGATCCCCTGGTGCAAAAGATAGATTCCCTAACCCCGAAATGGAAATACCCGGCCTGGCTGTGGGTAAAGGAGTACGACGGCTACCCCTTCTCTGCAGAATGGCTCTCGGCTGCTTTTGATTACAATAACGCCCCCTTCTTTCAAAGCTTTATGGAAATCAAAGTGGAAAAATCCATGAATCGGATACGGCTGATCCCCTATGGAATTAACGGCCCGTTGCGTTGGAAAGATTTTGAATACGGCGGTGCAGGCAAACCCGAAGGTGCCGGACAAAATGACCGGGTCGAATGGGTTTTGCCCATGTAGGCGCCACCCTCCAGACGGGAGACTTCCTGGACTTTGACCCCCTTCCCAAGTTTTCAGTAGCCAGTGGCAGTATGCAGAAAAACCTTGAGGCTATCGAAAAGTTGAAGAACCCCTTTGTCTACTGCAACGGGCTACTGCCAACTTGAACCTTGAACCCCTTCCCCCTGCCAACTGCCACTGGCTACTGCCAACTTCCTTTTTTGAACCTTGAACTTTGAACCTTACACCCCCTGCCAACTGCCACTGCTAACTGCCAACCTGAACCTTGAACCTCTTCCCTCCCGCACACTGACAAGCATACCGGGGCATTACTTCTATTTAAAATAGTACTGATAAAAATCATAAAGTGCCCGTCTTTCTTTCGATACTTTTAGTCCATCTTTCGTAGAGACTACATGTTACCTATTTCAAATTAAAACCTTTGCGCATGGACTCCAATCAAATCAAAGCCCAATTCAAACAAGCCGATCAACACCTGGCGGCAGCTAAAAGCGAATTGAATCGACCCGCTGAAGATGTCGTACCCTATATGGTATGCAGAAGCACCCGGTATTCCATATCCCATTATTTACAGGGTTTTCTATTGAAAAATGGAATAGAACCGGAGGAAGAGGCTACTGTAGAGGTTTTACTTGAAAAGTGTCGTGCTGTAGACCCTGCCTTCAGCAGCTTTGATTTAACCGCTATAACCTTTAAAAAAGATGATGAGTACAGCGCGCTTTTCGATGAGATGCAAAACTGTGTCGATTTAGCCGAATACGCGAAACAACTGGTTGGTAAATAACACTGGGTAACCCACAAAAATCTGTCAAATAGAGCGTCATTATGAGCAATTCAATCCTTCAAAAAATAGGCCTTCCCAAAAGTGCAAAAGAGGGCAAAGACCCAAAATCATACAAATACCCGGGTAAGCCCGTTGCCATGGATGGAAATTCGGCTGTAATCATGTGCGAACGTGAATCCACCGATGCTGCCGGGGCCTATCCCATCACCCCTTCCACCCAGATGGGAGAGTTCTGGGCCGATGCCGCTGCCAAAGGACATCTGAATATTTCCGATAAACCCCTGATCTTTATTGAACCGGAAGGTGAGCACGCTGCGGCGGCGGTTACTGCCGGTTTGTCGATGACCGGTCTTCGCGCTGCCAACTTTTCATCCGGTCAGGGCATCGCGTATATGCACGAGTCCCTCTACGCGGCCGTGGGAAAACGCCTTACCTATGTCTTGAATATCGGCGCGCGGGCGATGACCAAATCGACATTAAACGTACACGCAGGGCACGATGATTACCACGCCGTGGATGATACCGGATTTTTCCAAATGTTTGCCAAAAATGCACAACACGTGGCGGACCTCAATATTATCTCCCACCGCATTGCAGAACTGGCAC
>CAZEQO010000200.1:0-4323 GCA_964514365.1 uncultured Robiginitalea sp.
TTACCCGTAAAAAAGGTACGGAAGCCCCACACTCCGGGGCCCTTTGCAGTATACATGAAGCCGGAAAGTATAGTTGTGTATGTTGCGGCACCCCACTTTTTGATTCTACCATCAAATTCGAATCGGGGACCGGATGGCCCAGCTTTACACAACCCATTACCGAAAATGCAATCAAGTATGAAAAGGACAGTTCCTTTGGGATGGTTCGCGTTGAAGTCATGTGCAATACCTGTGATGCCCACCTGGGGCATGTCTTCCCCGACGGACCAGAGCCCAGTGGCCTTCGGTACTGTATCAACTCAGAGTCCATGAAACTGGAAACGCAGGTATCTCATGGGTGATCCTTGTCCGGAACAGGCCCACAGATTTCAAAAATGAATACTATGGAAAAAAGTAAAAAAGCATATTTAGCAGGAGGTTGTTTTTGGGGAATGGAAGACCTTTTCCGCAAACGCCCGGGAATTATCGATACGGAAGTAGGATATACAGGAGGGGAGAACGACCATCCGACCTATCGCAATCACCCGGGGCATGCCGAGGCCATTGAACTGACCTATAATCCGGAAGAGACCTCGTTCAGGCAAATCCTCGATTATTTTTTCAGGATCCACAATCCTACTACTATAGATCAGCAGGGTAACGACAGGGGTTCCAGCTATCGTTCAGCCATTTTTTTTCAGAATGAAAGTGAAAAACAGGAAGCTGAGGACGTAATCCGCATTGTGGAGGATTCTAACAAATGGGAGGGTAAGGTGGTGACCACCCTCGAGCCTTTTACGGTTTTCTGGCCGGCGGAACCCGAACACCAGGATTATTTGGTGCGCATCCCCAATGGCTATACCTGCCATTTTGAGCGGTTTACGGAGTCTTTTGTGTGATTAGAATCCCGAAACAGGGATTACTTTCCGATACAAAAGTTGGCGAAAATATTGCCCAGGAGATCGTCAGACGTGATTTCACCCGTGATTTCCCCAAGGTGGAAAAGGGCCTGATTGATGTCAATGGATAGCAGGTCCGAGGGTACTTCTTCATCTATTCCTTCCTGTACCTTAACGATAGCTTCATGAGCCCTGGTCAGCGCCTCGTAGTGGCGCGAATTGCTGACAACCGGGTCTTCATTCCTGAGAAATCCCGTCTCGACATAGCTGAGCAGTTCCTGTTGGAGTTGCTCGAGTCCTTCGCCTGATTTGGCAGAGACAAAAAGTGCTTTTGGTAGGGCTGCGGCAATTTTGTCTTTAATTTCCGTATTTACCCTGTCGACCTTGTTGACCAGCAGGACAATGGGTTTATCCGGGTACTTTTTGAACAATTGTTCAGATTCCGTTCTGGCCCGGGTGAGTTTGGAATCTGTTAATTCAGTGGCATCCATCATATAGATAAGGATACGGGCTGTTTCCATCTTTTCCAGGGTGCGTTCGATCCCGATCTTCTCAACCCTATCCTCTGTTTCCCGTATACCTGCCGTATCGATAAACCGGAAGCCAATCCCGTTTAGCGTAATTTCATCCTCGATCGCATCCCGGGTTGTCCCGGCGATATCACTTACGATTGCCTTTTCCTCCTTTAGCAAGGCATTGAGCAGGGTCGATTTTCCAACATTAGGCTGCCCGGAAATAGCTATGGGGATCCCTTTTTTGATCACATTACCCGTGGCGAAGGAATCGATGAGGTTTTTTAAAAGCCCGTGCAGGTCTTCCAGCAATTGATTAAAGGCAGATCGGTCCGCAAATTCCACGTCTTCACCGGAAAAGTCCAGTTCCAAGGTAATCATTGAGGCAAAATGAATGAGTTGATCGCGAAGTTTCTGAATTTCAGAACTGTATCCACCACGCATTTGCCGTAGCGCCAGGAGGTGGCTGGCTTCGTTTTCAGAAGCAATAAGGTCGGCCACAGCTTCTGCCTGGCTCAAATCCATTTTTCCATGGAGAAAGGCACGCAGGGTAAATTCTCCCGCCCGGGCCAAACGGCATCCCTGCCCCAAAAAAAACTGCAGGATTTCCTGCTGTATATACTGGGAACCATGACAGGATATTTCTACGACGTTTTCGCCTGTATATGAACGCGGGGCACGAAACAGGGTGACAAGCACTTCATCCAGCAGCCGTTCACCTTTATACAGCCACCCCAGATGGACTGTATGGCTTTCGCAGGCCGTCAACTCCCGGCCAGATGCGGCTTTGAAATGTGGAGACACCTTGTCTATGGCATCTGCCCCCGAAATCCGGATAACGGCAATAGCTCCACTTCCTGAGGGGGTTGCCAGGGCGATGATAGTGTCTTGGTCAAGCATGCGAAACTGTTATCGGATTGAGTAATTCATGCAAAAATACTACGAAATACCGACTTTTAAAGGGGCCTGAACCCCTTGAACCTGGACTGGGAGGGGGTAAGAGAGCCGCATTCTGAAGGCCATGCCAGTGAATACCGCCATAGAGGCAAACCTTAATAGGGTTACATTTTTGTCTCAAACTTGTAACAAAAAAGCGATATCTCCTACATATTAGTACAGTAGTGTTCAAGTCATAATACAATAAAACAATGGAAATAGTCTCTGAAAATGGCCTGAGAATAGACAGGCCACTGCTTACGGTAACCCACCTTATGCAACTTCTTACCTACATCACAGGTTTTGGTGGCCTGCTGGTTCCACTCGTTCTTTGGCTAACCAATAAGGACAGGGTTGAAGGCATGGATGAGCACGGCAAGGCTATCCTGAATTTCCAGCTCAGCCTTATTTTATACGTGGTAGTCAGTATTCCTGCCATCTTGCTTCTGGGCCTTGGGATTATCACCCTGATTGGTACAGGGATTTTAGGCTTCGTCCTCCCCATTGTCAATGCGGTACGGGCCAGTAACGGGGAAGCACCCAGTTATTTTCTGACCATACCCTTTGTTTCTTAACAAAAGAAATACATTCGGTTCCTTTCGAATAAAACTGTGGTTGCCAGGAGAATATTCTATTCTACTTAGAAATGACTGATTACACTCAGTAGTTCATATTTCGATCTTTAAAGCACCATTCGCTTTTCAATCTGATATCTGGTACTTCATCCACCTGTCTTTAAATTTTTTTTCCGGATTATCAAATTTGGAATACTTGAGCATGACCAGGTAATATATTAGTTTCATTTTGTTGAAATGAAAATAAGCAAATGCTTTCAAAAATAGACTTGAACGCGGATAAATAACCTGGGTGTAATATCGAAATACAGCGTTGCAAAACTTTGTTTTATATTCAAAAGGAAACCATCCCAAATCGATGAGTCGGTAGTTATGTTCATAGCACCATTCCAATTGCCAAAAGAACATTTGTCGTCCCAGACTAAAACGAGAATAGTCCTTGCTATAGGAGTTTATAGCCATATTTAAAACTTCCTTAAAGTGATAATTTAAAGAAATCGAAATTGGCTCATCCTTATCGAATGCCACAAAAAGTGACGCATTTCCAGCATTAATTTGATCACTAACTGATTTCTGATAACGCCCCCAATTTTTTAAGGCATCGTGTTTGGACGTTCTACCCTCGAATCTTCCTTCTACAAACTCCCGTAATTTTTCCAATAGTATATGGCATGTCTCACTCGAAATGTATCCATAGTAATTTTTAAAAGTAATTTCGTGTTGTTTAATAAGTCGTTGCCTGTCCTGCCTTAAATTCTTAAATACCTTTTTACTCAATTGGCCTTTTAGATATTCATTCGCGTTTTCTGCACTTGAAAGGTCCATTGCAAAACCTATTCGATACCGACCCTCAAAACAACTAAGCCGTTTATCCAGGTCGTTTTTATTTATGCCCAGATAGGGTGGAATCGCGTCCAAGGCCACTATGAAATCATTAGTGGACAGGCTTTCTGAAGATCCGGCCTTTAGGAATTCGCTAAACTCATGATCTATTTCTGAATAACAAGGTGGTATTTTTCTAAGTTCATAGAAGTCATAATGGAAATTTTTGACAAATATTTTAGGGATAATACTCATAAAGTAATTTTACAATCAGACGAGGTGTTTGACTAATAAATTAATCCCCAAAAAAGGGATTGTTACAAAACACCTGAAATTTCATATATAATACTATAGGGTAAATAAAATGTCCTTAATAACTCCATGGTCATTTATCATCCCTTCGGATAATCCTTTACCAAATAGAATAATAAAACTGTTTTTCTGACTGTGGTTGAAAACCTTATCTCGAAATTACCTAATGTTTTTATTGCGCTGAATGGGGTGTCGGCAAACACTACGGTTTGTCGTTAAACTGTTTTATTAGGCCCTATTATAAGGATCAGACCAGCCTTCCTATGGGAGAAAGAGTAAAAACGAACT
>CAZEQO010000201.1:0-4322 GCA_964514365.1 uncultured Robiginitalea sp.
GGGATATTTCATCAGGTCTACGTAGAGCGTATTATAGGGGCCGCCCTGTAATTTTAAAGCTACCGTATCGAGTTTGGAGTAATCCGTGCTTTTGCGCGACTTGTACAGTTCTGCGACATCGTGCCTCGGACTGGAATACGGCGTTTTATACACAGTAATCACAGCCTCGGATAAGGAGACATTCTGGCGCCGCTTCCGAATGGTTTCCCGGTAAAAAGCGGTCATTTTCATAGGATCCTGCATGTAGTTCTCACCCCTCTTACTGAAAGCTTCCTGTACCAGGGCCCGTGCATCCTTCGGGACTACCACATCTACTTCCTGCAGGGTGGTCACGGAAACGTCGAGGAAAATATCCGTGTCGTTTTCTTTGAACTGGTTTAAGGGTATGGATCGGGATTTGTAACCCAGAAAGGACACATGTACCGTACCCCCAGCGAGACTCTCCGGGATTTTTAAGAGGAATTCCCCCTCGGAGTTGGTTACGGTGCTGATGTTCTGGTCTTCAAGGGTAAGGGTTGCAAATACAAGGGGGTCACGGGAATCGGCATCGCGTACGACACCCTCGTAGGAGCGGAAATCCATGGCGCTCGCTTGCTGGCCTTCCTGCGCACTCAGGGGGAACCCCAACAGGAGGGACAGGATAAAGATCGGACCTAAATAGTGATTCATAGCAGTCTTTTTTTGGGATCCCGGAGGTGAAAACCGTCTTTAAGATGCTCCAATTTTTTAAGTTCGAAGATACGGTATTTAAGCTTGAATTAAAAGCATGAGAAAGGGTTGCGACCCTCGGGTTTGATACTATTTCCAACGTTTTAGTATCTTCAGAGGGCAAAACGAGCAAAGTGAAAAAAAGAGACTTTATTAAACGCCTGGGCTACGCCGCCTTTGCAGCCCCAATGATGGCTTCAGGTATGGAGCCCCTGACCCGATGGCAGCCCGAGGCTTATCCCGAGGGCAGAGGTGAGGCATACTGGGACAGGATACGCAAAGACTATACCCTCAAGCCGGATTACATCAATCTGGAGAATGGTTACTACAATATAATCCCCAACCCGACGATGGAGGCTTTTATTGCACATGTGAAAGCGGTGAATTACGAGGGAGCGTACTATATGAGAACGGTGCAATGGGAGAATAAGAAACGCATTACGGGCCGCCTGGCTGAAATGCTCAACACCACCAACGAGAATTTAATCATTACCCGGAACACCACAGAGTCCCTGGATCTGATTATAGGTGGCTATCCCTGGAAAGAAGGAGATGAGGCGGTATACGCGCTTCAGGATTACGGAGCCATGCGGGAGCACTTTAAACTGATATCGGAGCGCTATGGTGTGGTTTGCCGCGAAGTTTCAATTCCCAACCACCCGGAATCCGACGAGGAACTGGTCGCCCTGTACGAGGCCCAGATCAACCCGAAAACGCGTATGATTATGATTTGTCATATGGTGAATATTACCGGACAGATTTTACCGGTTAAAAAAATCTGTGATATGGCCCATCGGTACGGGGTAGAGGTTCTGGTAGACGGCGCACATTGTATCGGGCACATCCCGGTAGATTTGCCCACATTGGGTTGCGATTATTACGGCTCAAGCCTGCATAAATGGTTGAGTACACCCCTGGGGGCGGGACTACTCTATGTCCGAGGCGAACATATCGATAAAATCTGGCCATTGTTGGCAGAACATCACCGGGAGCCCGGGGATATCGGGCGGCTGAACCATACCGGGACACATCCGGTTCATACAGACCTGGCCATTGCAGACGCTATGGATTACCTGGAGGGTATAGGCCTGGAGGAAAAGACGAAAAGACTCCGGTTTTTACAGAGGTACTGGAGCGATCGACTCAGAGGGGTGAAAAATGTAGTTATCAGTACCCCGGAGGCCGAGGCCCGCAGTTGTGCCATAGCCAATGCCGGTATTTCCCATATGAAACCTGCCGACCTCTCCAAACAACTGCTTGCAGAGTTTGGGATTTTTACCGTAGCCATTGATTACGCCAATGTACACGGGTGCAGAATAACCCCTAATGTGTATACCACTACGGCAGAACTCGATGGGTTTGTGGATGCTATGACGGTCCTGGCAGGGCGTACTTGATATTTTTTTCAGATGTGAACGATTGCTGATAACTGTCATAAAAAGTACATGAATGTTTACTTAATTTCATGGACTGTATACAATAGAACCGGGAGGGATCGAATAACCTTTCCGATCTGATAACCTAAAACCTTTTTTATGTCTTCATCTTATAAAGCGCAGGGGAAACTTTGGAGTCTTGCCCTGCTTCGCGTGCTAATCGGCTGGCATTTTCTCTATGAGGGAATTGTAAAAGTGTACAATCCCGACTGGACGAGTTTCGGGTACCTCGCTACGGCACAGGGCCCCTTAAAACCCATATTTCAGGCCATGACTTCCGAAGCTGTACTTCCGTGGATCGACACCATGAACTGGGCAGCCCTTGTTTTTGTCGGTATTACCCTGATTCTCGGTGTCCTGGAAAAACCAGGAGCCCTTGTCGGAGCGGGCTTGCTGCTGCTTTATTACCTGGCGCACCCGTCCTGGCCGGGAATGGCACAGGTGAATACCGAGGGTAGTTATTGGATCGTGAACAAAAACCTGATAGAAGCAGTAGCCTGTATGGTACTCTTTTATCAACCCACCGGTTCCCTTTTCGGGCTTCCGAGAATCCTTTCAAGAAATAAAGCAACTACAAAAACAGAATTGTCATGAGCTGGACACGAAGAGAAGCCTTATTAGGACTGGGTAGCATCCCTATTTTAGGAACGGTTTGGTGGGCGGGAGCCTCCGGAACCGTTGGCAAAAAAAGAGAGCGGGAAACAATTCTTGAACAATTAAATATTCAGCCATCCCTCCCCTCAGCTGTGCCTGCGGTATCCGGGAAACCGGTACGCGTGGGAATCATCGGATTCGGGATCCGGGGTGAGCAGCTTTGCCGATCCCTCGGATACGCTACCGACGAATGGATTGCAGCCATGGAAGAAGCATCAGCGGAGGCGAAACGCGAAGGTCGTCCTTTTACGGCCCTGGAGGATTTCCGCAATCAGGAACCTTTAAATGTTCAGATAACCGGAGTTT
Organism: uncultured Robiginitalea sp.; assembly: GCA_964514365.1. GTDB lineage: Bacteria > Bacteroidota > Bacteroidia > Flavobacteriales > Flavobacteriaceae > Robiginitalea. Next base: position 3,105 of record CAZEQO010000201.1, read on the forward strand.
GTGATGTTTTTGATGTCCGGGCTGAAAAAGCGATGCGGTCCTTTGGAACTGAAGATGCCCCAGTCAAACGTTATAAGACCTATACAGAGATGATCCGGAGCGGGGAGGCGCGGGGCGTTTTCCATATTGAGTCACCAGCGATGACGAGCCTGTTGAAGCTGTGCCGATGTGCGGATATCGACTGCCTGGTGGCGACGGTCTCGGTGATCCGGCCCGGCGCGGCCAACGAGGACAAGAAGACGCGGTTTGCGCGGCGATATCTCGGTCTGGAGGCGCCGACCTACGCGCATCCGGTGCTGGAGGAGGTGCTGGCCGACAGTTACGGGCTGATGATCTACGAGGAGCACATCCTGCTGGTGGCCAACCGGTTCGCCGGGATGGACTTTGGGACGGCGGACCTGCTCAGGCGGATCCTGATCAAGAAATCGGACGGGGATGCGATGGGCGAGCTGGAGACGGTCTTCCGGTCGGCAGCCCTGCGGAAAGGCCGTAGCGAAGCGGAGATCGGGACCGTCTGGCGGGAGCTGCGCGACTTCTCGGGATTCATGTTCAACAAGGCGCACGGGGCGGCCTATGCGATCGAGGCCTTCCACGGCTGCTGGCTGAAGTTCCACTGGCCGGCGCAGTTCCTGGCGGCGGTGCTGAACAACCGCCGCGGGTTCTACGCGCCGCTGGTCTATGTAATGGAAATCCTGCGACACGGGTCGGGGTTCGAGCTGCCGGACGTGCAATATCCGGAAAACCGCTACCATGTCGCGGCCGGGCGGGTGCGTGTCCCGCTCTGGCAGATCAAGGGGCTGGGGGCGGCGTTCATGGAGCGCTGGGAGGCGGCGCGGGCGCGGGGACCGTTTCGCGACTGGGACGACTTCGTGGCGCGGACGCGTCCGGAACCGGCGGACGCGGATGTACTGGCGCGTACGGGGGCCCTGCGGGCGTTTTTCGACAACCGGCACGCGGCCGTCTGGCATGCCGGACAGGTGAAGCCGCGGGCGCGGGGGAAAGCAGCCGCGCGGTCGGGAGGGGACCAGGCGGATCTCTTTATGGTTTCATCGCGGCGGGACGCGACGGCGTTGCGGCACATGGACGCGCGGGCAATGGCCGAGGCGGAAGCGGAGTTGCTGGGATTCCCGGTGACCCTGTCGCCGTTCGGACTGTGGATGGAGGGAGTCAACCGCAACGGGACCCTTCCGATCCGGGAGCTTGGCCGTTATGTGGGGC
>CAZEQO010000202.1:0-4312 GCA_964514365.1 uncultured Robiginitalea sp.
GTTGATTTGTTTAAGCCTGCTCTGGGGATTTACGCTTTTCAGAAAATATTACAGTCAGATCCTCAGGTGGGCGCTCCGCAATAAAGTCGCCTTTCTGAGCATACCCCTGGCGATTGTCATCCTGGGTGGGGTCATCATGCAGCACACGGGAAAGGAGTTTATGCCTGCCCTGGATGAAGGGTCTTTTTTGTTGATGCCGACCTCCCTGCCGCACTCGGGGGTAGCTGAAAACAAGCGCGTCCTCCAACAACTCGATATGGCAGTCGCCAGTATCCCGGAGGTCGCGACGGTAGTGGGCAAGGCCGGCCGAACGGAATCGGCCCTGGACCCCGCCCCCCTTTCCATGTATGAGAATATCATTCAGTATAAATCGGAGTATTTGCAAAATGCAGCAGGGGAGCCCCAACGTTACCAGGTGGATGCCAACGGCTTATTTGTCTTAAAAAATGGAGGGGTCGTCCGGAATCCGAATTTGCCTTTAGATCCTGGGGCTACAGATCCTGCGGTTCAAGAAACGCGAGCCCCGGGGCCAGAAGCATTTGCTGAAATTACCTCCGCAGACCTTGTTCCCGATTCTTCCGGGGAATACTTCCGCACTTGGCGGCCCGAAATTCAATCCCCCGACGATATTTGGGACGAAGTGGTAAAAGCCACACGTTTGCCGGGTGTGACTTCGGCCCCCAAATTACAACCCATTGAAACCCGTCTGGTCATGTTACAAACCGGAATGCGCGCCCCTATGGGTATTAAAGTGAAGGGCCAGGATTTAGAAGGGATCGAAGCGTTTGGCCTGCAATTGGAGGCCATATTGCGGGAAGTTGAAGGGGTTAAAGCCGAAGCTGTTTTTGCAGACCGGATTGTCGGAAAGCCTTATTTGCTTATAGATATCGATCGGGAGGCCCTGGCCAGATACGGGATCAATATTGAAGATGTGCAACAGGTACTGGAAGTGGCCGTTGGGGGCATGACCCTAACCCAGACGGTAGAGGGAAGGGAGCGCTATGCGGTGCGGGTGCGCTATCCGAGGGAACTGCGGGACAACCCTGCCGACCTTAAAAACATCTATATCCCTGTAGTTAAAGGCAGTTCCGTCCCGTTGAGTGAACTGGCCTCCATTAGATATGAAAAAGGACCCCAGGCCATTAAAAGTGAAGATACTTTCCTGGTTGGCTATGTGCTTTTTGACAAAAAGGATGGTTTCGCAGAGGTCACTGCAGTCGAAAACGCCAAAGCTGCAATCCTTCAAAAAATCGATGCTGGGGAGTTGGTGGTTCCCAAAGGGATCAGCTATGCCTTTACCGGAAGCTATGAAAACCAGGTGCGTGCCGATAAAACGCTTTCTGTCGTTGTCCCCCTGGTCCTGCTGATTATATTTCTGATCCTGTATTTCCAGTTCCGGTCGGTCTCCACTTCCCTTATGGTTTTTACCGGTATTGCAGTGGCATTCGGAGGAGGCTTTCTGATGATTTGGTTCTATGGACAGGATTGGTTTTTAAATTTCAGTTTTTTCGGGGAAAACCTCCGGGATTTGTTCCAGATGGATGCCATCAACCTGAGTGTAGCGGTTTGGGTCGGGTTTATTGCCCTCTTTGGTATCGCCACGGATGACGGGGTGATCATGGCCACCTACCTGACCCAGACTTTTAGGCGCAACAAGCCTAAAACTTTGGAATCTGTCCGGGCCTCTGTGGTGGAAGCGGGGGAAAAACGTATTCGCCCCTGCCTGATGACTACCGCCACCACCTTACTGGCCTTATTACCCATACTGACCTCCACGGGCAGGGGGAGCGATATTATGATTCCCATGGCCATCCCCTCGTTTGGGGGGATGCTGGTCGCCCTGATTACTTTATTGGTCGTTCCGGTTTTATTCTGCTGGAAAAGCGAATTGGGTTTAAAAAGAGAGAAAGCATGAAGAAAATTGTCTGCACATGTATCGTAATTTTTGTGGCGGCATTCACCCAGGGTCAGTCCCTGCAGTCTTACCTGGAGGAAGCTGAGGCCAACAATCCCGAGATACAAGCCTTTGAACTGAAATACAACATTTCCAGGGAAAAATCTGAGCAGGCCGATGCCTTGCCGAACATGGAATTGAGCGCCGGGGTCTTTGTAAGTGAACCGGAAACACGCACAGGAGCCCAAAAGGCCCGTTTTTCGGTTCGGCAAATGCTGCCCTGGTTTGGAACCCTTACGGCGCGGGAGGGTTACGCGAATGCCCTGGCCGAAGTAGATTATCTGGACATGGTGATTGTTAAGCGAAAGCTGCGACTCTCCGTCGCCCAGTCTTATTATGCACTATATGCCAATACGAAAATGCAGCAGGTCCTCAAAAGGAATATCCAGTTGCTGGGGACTTATGAAGAACTGGCGCTTACCGCTGTTGAAGTTGGCAATGCCTCTGCCGTGGATGTACTCAAGTTGCAAATTCGGCAAAACGACCTCCAGGCTCAAAGCGACATCCTGAAACAGGAGTTTCAATCACAAGCCAGCCAGTTTAACACCCTTTTAAATCGGGATACCGGCTTGGAAATCGCCCTGGCAGATACCCTGGGAATCGGGACCGGGATGGAAATTGATCAGGCTACCCTCAATGTGCACCCTGAACTCGAGAAGTACGACAAGCTCTATGAGTCTGTAGCCCAATCTGAAATCCTCAATCAGAAAGAAACCCAGCCGGGTTTCGGCCTTGGTTTGGATTACATTCCCGTGGCCGAGCGGCCGGGCATGGATTTCAGCGATAATGGAAAGGATGTGGTAATGCCGATGGTCTCTTTTTCCATCCCGGTATTTAATTCGAAATACAAATCCCGCTCGGTGGAGAATGAGCTCAGGCAGCAGGAACTGAACGCCCAAAAAACAAATCGCCGCAATATGCTTGAATCGTCTTTGAATACAGCGATTCACAGTCGGGAAGCCGCCCGGATTCAGTTTGAGACCCAACAGAAAAACCTGAGGCAGGCCCAAGATGCCCGGGATATCCTGATCAAAAACTATGAGACGGGAACCATCAACATCAACGATGTTTTGGATATTCAGCAGCTGCAGTTGAAATTTGAAATTCAACAGATCAGGGCTGTGGAGAACTACTACGCCCAGATGGCGATCATCAATTACCTGACCAATGGATAAGAAGGATCAAATGACACACAAATATACCGTTCACGGGATGACCTGTAATGGGTGTCGTTCCCATGTGGAACAGACCCTTTCTAATGTAAAAGGCGTGAAGGGGGCCTCCGTCAACCTGGAAAAGGCAGAGGCGACTATTGAAATGGAGAACCATGTTCCGATTGAAGCATTTCAGGAAGCTCTGAAGCAGGAGGGGGGTCGATACAGCATCCATCGATACGGGGAATCCCATCTCGAAGAGAACACCGTAAAAACAAATACACCCAAGGGTCAGGGGACCGGAACCTTCTACTGCCCGATGCATTGCGAAGGGGACAAAACCTATGATAAACCGGGGGATTGCCCTGTCTGTGGGATGGACCTGGTCCCCATGCAGGTCGACCAGTCTTCAGAAGAGAAGACCTATAAAAATTTAATGAAGAAGTTGCGTATCGCGGTTGCGTTTACCCTGCCCATCTTTTTAATCGCAATGTCAGAGATGATTCCCGGCAACCCGCTCTACGGGCTTATGGATTGCAAATACTGGAACTGGATACAGTTTGCCCTTTCCATTCCCGTGGTATTCTACGCTGCCTGGATGTTCTTTGAACGCGCTTATCGCTCCATAAGAACATGGAGCCTCAATATGTTTACGCTCATCGGTATCGGGGCAGGGGTTGCGTGGCTCTTTAGTGTTTTTGGATTGCTCTTTCCCGAATTTTTCCCCCCTCAGTTTAAAATGGAATCCGGAAACGTACATGTGTACTTTGAAGCCGCTACTGTGATTCTCACCCTGGTGCTCTTGGGGCAGGTGCTGGAAGCCCGGGCGCATGGCAAAACCAATTCCGCCGTCAGGGAATTGCTGAAGCTGGCCCCCAATACAGCGATGCGCCTGCGGGATGGTGAGCTGGAAGAAATCGCGATCGATCAGATTCAGAAAGGCGATATCCTCCGGGTTAAGCCCGGCGATAAGATCCCTGTGGATGGGCAGATAACGGAGGGCGGCTCTGCCGTAGATGAATCCATGATTACCGGGGAACCCATCCCGGTAGATAAAACAATTGGCGATACCGTATCCGGGGGAACGATCAATGGAAACCAGTCTTTTTTGATGAAAGCTGAAAAAATCGGGTCTGACACCCTGCTGGCCCAGATCGTGAAAATGGTCAATGAAGCCAGCCGCAGCCGGGCTCCGATTCAAAAG
>CAZEQO010000203.1:0-1564 GCA_964514365.1 uncultured Robiginitalea sp.
AGATGTGCTTACAGAGCTTGATGATGATATACGGGAGGCTATCCTGGGCAACCTCTCTTCTCAAGAAATCGCCGGGGAACTCGAAGAACTCGATACAGATGACGCCGCAGATATTGTAGGGGAACTCCCGAAAGAGATCGTGCAGGAGGTCATTTCAGCCATCTCGGACCGGAAGCACGCCAGGGATATCGTCGATTTGCTGCGGTACGATGAAAACTCCGCCGGCGGGCTTATGGCCAAGGAGCTGGTCAAAGTCAATGAAAACTGGACCATCCTGAATTGTGTTAAAGAAATGCGGCAACAAGCCGAAAGCGTCACCAGGGTGCATTCCATCTATGTGGTGGACGATGCAGGCCTGCTCAAAGGACGCCTGTCCCTGAAGGACCTGCTCACCGCATCCATGACCGCCCATATCCGGGATGTCTATATTCCCAAAGTAGACTCTGTCAATGTGAACGAAAAACCGGAAGAGGTCGCCAAGATCATGTCCAAATACGATCTGGAGGCCATCCCCGTGGTGGATGAAATCGGCCGCCTGGTCGGGCGGATTACCATAGACGATATCGTGGATGTGATCCGGGAAGAAGCCGAAAAGGACTACCAGCTAGCTGCGGGTATCTCACAGGACGTGGAAGCTGATGACAGTATTTGGGAACTCACGCGTGCCCGGTTGCCCTGGCTGTTCTTAGGGCTGGTCGGGGGTGTGGGAGCCGCGGGGATTATGGGGGGGTTTGAATCGATGATCAGCGACCACGCTATTTTGTTTTTCTTCACCCCCCTGATTGCGGCCATGGCCGGAAATGTAGGTGTACAGTCCAGTGCCATTATCGTACAGGGTCTGGCTAACGATGACCTGAAAGGCAGCATCTCCGACCGCCTGATTAAGGAACTGCTGCTCGCTACCCTCAATGGGCTGATCCTCTCGGCCGTACTTCTGATTTTTACCTGGGCCTGGAAAGGCGATTTCCCGACAGCCCTGGCAATTTCAATCTCCCTGATTGCCGTGATCATTGTGGCGGGAATTATCGGGACTTTTATCCCGCTTTTCCTGCATAAAAGGGGCATCGACCCGGCCATTGCCACGGGGCCCTTTATCACAACCAGTAATGATATTTTCGGGATCCTGATCTATTTCTGGATCGCAAAGACCGTGCTCGGGATCTGACCGCATACATGTTCAACCTAATATCGCCTGTCCTATATGATTAAGGTACTTCACCTGGATGAAAACCACCCGCTCCTCCTGGAGGAATTTGAGAAACTCGGATTTGAGAACCATAAGGATTATACCAGTCCCAGGGAAGTCATCCTGGATAAAATCGGAAACTATCAGGGCCTGATCCTTCGCAGTCGCCTCCCCGTAGACAAAGCCTTTCTGGACCGTGCTGATAAACTCCGGTTTATAGGCCGTGTAGGGGCGGGACTTGAAAATATCGATGTGGGCTACGCGAAAGAAAAAGGAATTTTTCTGGCCGCGGCACCCGAGGGAAACCGGGATGCCGTGGGTGAACATACCCTGGGGATGCTGCTGGCCCTTTTCAATAAACTCTGTACGGCCAACGCT
>CAZEQO010000203.1:1583-4133 GCA_964514365.1 uncultured Robiginitalea sp.
GCCTTTGGCGAAGGGAAGCGAACCGGGGTTTGGAGATTGGGGGAAAAACTGTGGGTATCATCGGTTATGGGAATATGGGAAAAGCCTTTGCCCAAAGATTGAGGGGTTTCGGGGCAGAGGTAATTTGCTATGACATCCTGGGAGGTGTGGGCAACGAAGATGCCCGGCAAGTAGGTATTATGGAATTTCAAAAAAGGGCAGATATCGTCAGCTTGCATGTGCCCGAAACCCCCGAAACTATGCAAATGGTGGACTCCGCTTTTATTGAGTCTTTTCATAAACCATTCTGGCTGCTCAATACCGCTCGGGGCAAATGCGTGGTTACGGATGATTTGGTCGATGCCCTGAAAAAAGGAAAAATACTCGGAGCGGGCCTGGATGTGCTGGAATATGAAAAAGCTTCATTTGAATCGGTATTTCGTTCCGGGCAGGTGCCGCCTTCGTTTAAATACCTGATCGAGGCGCCGAATGTACTACTCAGCCCTCACGTGGCGGGATGGACTGTGGAAAGCAAGGAAAAACTGGCAAGGACCATTGTCGAAAAGATTCAATCTCATTTTGCGTAACTTAGAAGACATCAGGGTGCTTCAGGGTGCTCAAAATTCCGAATCGTGAAATCTGAAGCCAGTAGTCCTCAAGAGTATTTAGACCAGTTGCCTGAGGCTCGTAAAGAGCCGATGAGACTCCTTCGCCAATGTATCTTAGAAAACCTTCCCCCGGGTTATAAAGAGACAATGAGCTATGGGATGATTGGATATGTCGTGCCTCACGCTATCTACCCCGGAGGATATCACCCTGATCCGGACCTGCCACTGCCCTTTCTCAACATTGCCTCCCAGAAAAACTACATTGCCTTTTACCACAGCGGGCTCTATGCCGATCCCGAAATTAAGGAGTGGTTTGTAGAAGCCTATAAGGGTCAGGTCACCACCAAATTAGATATGGGCAAGAGTTGTGTCCGTTTTAAAAATCCGAAACACATTCCCTATAAACTCCTGGGCGAACTCTGCAAAAAAATAAGTGTATCCGACTGGATCATGCTCTATGAAAACCAAATTCGGAAATAGGTTGACCATCTTCCAGAAGAAAATAACGGCAAACCAAAGATTGGGGTCCGGCCTGCTCGGGTTTTTACCAGGTTTCGCCATGGTGTTTATGGCGCTCTCAGGCGTTTACGGACAAGGCAGCAAACACCCTATGTTTGACAGGGATACGCTTTTCGAAACCCTGTCCGAGCGATGGGAACTCGACTCGGAGAACTACAGTGGCAACTTCAGAATCACGTCCTATAAACCTACGTATATCCTGCTGGGCCGCTGGACTTCTGATACCAATAAACAACCTGCCAGTTTTAATCCGGATTACGTTGCGGAATCACCACTAGCACTGAACACCACTGAACTTAAGTTTCAATTCAGCTTTAAGACTAAAATTGTACGGGGACTATTCTTTAATAACCTGGACATTTGGGCCGCCTACACCCAGAAATCGCACTGGCAAGTCTACAATGCAGAACTCTCCCGCCCTTTTCGGGAGACCAACTATGAACCAGAGCTTATTTTTAACTACGGGATGAACATCCCTTTTTTGGGGTTTGACATCCGTATGGCGGGCCTTGCGCTGACCCATCAGTCCAATGGGCGCTCCCTGCCGCTTTCCAGGAGCTGGAACCGTGTTATTTTCCATATGGCAATGGAGCGGGAATTCTGGCAGATCTATCTCAAACCCTGGATTCGCCTGAATGACACAGACGATGAAAACCCTGAAATAACAAATTATTACGGCCGCATGGAGGGAATTATTTCCCATCAGTTGGGTAGAAACCTAATCACTCTGGAAGCTACGCATTCCCTGCGGTTCGGTTCGGAGAACCGGGGAAGTTTGAGGCTGGGGTGGTCCTTTCCCATCGATGGTTACCTCCGTGGGCACCTTGAAGTATTTGAGGGCTACGGAGAAACACTTATCGATTACAACCATAGGCAATTCACAATCGGATTTGGGGTTTCTATTGTGGAGTGGCAATAGAAGGAGTGATGACCCCGCCGTTTAAGGAACGGATAAATCGGATATATCATGCAGCCCACAGGGCATCAAACAGCCGCTTGGGAAGCGGGGAAGAAAGCTTTTAATTACTGCTTTATTTTTTTAAATTGTATCGAACAATCAACAAAGGATAAAACGCGATGGCTGAAGACAAAAAAGATTTAGGGGATCAGGCAGAAGATGCCTTTGACAAAGCAAAGGAAAACGCTGAAGAAATGGCCGATGAGGCATCAGAACTCGCTGAGGAGTCCAAAAAGGCTGCCCGGGATGTTGTCGATAAAATAGAAGAAGAGGCCGATGAACTCATAGAGGAGACCGAAGAAGCAGCCGAAGAGGCTAAAACCAAAGGAAAAGCACTCGGAAATAAAGCCAAAGGAAAGGCCAAAGAACTCCTGGACGAGACCGAAGAAGTGAGCGAAAAGGCCAAAGCCAAAGCGAAAGAGTTCGGTAAGAAAGCCAAAGAAAAAGCCAGAGAACTCCTGGACGAGACCGAGGAAGTGAGCGAAG
>CAZEQO010000204.1:0-4122 GCA_964514365.1 uncultured Robiginitalea sp.
GGAAACCGAATGGGTAAGGGCCCCTGAGGATACATAGGTCACCCCGCACTCGGCATAACTCCTGAGTGTTTTTTCGGTAATCCCGCCGGAGGACTCACTCTGGCATTGATTTCCAATACGCCGAATAGCCTCCCGGGTATCTTCAAGGCTGAAATTATCCAATAAGATTCGGTGAATACCACCTGCATTGAGGATTTCTTCTACCTCACCAAGGTTCCGCGCTTCAACGATGATCTTCAGGTCCTTGTGATGCCTCTTCAGATAGATTTTTGTCTTTTCAATAGCTGTCGTAATGCCTCCGGCAAAATCGATGTGATTATCCTTGAGCATGATCATATCGTACAGGGCGAACCTGTGGTTTACACCCCCTCCAATTCGTACAGCCCATTTCTCGAGGGCCCGAATGCCAGGAGTGGTTTTGCGGGTATCCAGTATTTGAGTTTTTGTCCCCGCCAACAATTGGACATAGCGACTGGTTTTAGTAGCCACAGCACTCATCCGTTGCATTCCATTGAGTACAAGTCGTTCGGCCTTAAGAATACTTTGGGCGGAACCGGCGACATAAAAGGCAATATCCCCGTGGCGCACACCCGTTCCATCCTGAAGGTGTACCTCCACTTCGAGATCCGGATCCACTGCGGCGAAGACCTGACGTGCAAAATCCACCCCGGCCAAAACACCCTCATCTTTAACCAGCAGTTTGGCTTTCCCGGTAGCAGACTCCGGAATGCAGGCCAACGAACTGTGGTCCCCATCCCCTATGTCTTCCCGGAGTGCATTGGAGATGATCAGGTCTATTTCCCTCTGAAATTCTTCAGCTGATATCATAATGGCATTTGAAGCACTAAAGTAGTAAATTGTTTGTGGATAAGACCTCCCGCTGCGTTTCAGAATTTGGACTTCAAAGCTTACTTTTGACCTGTGAAACTCCTGCTACTGGCCATGGGAAAAACAGATTCAGGTGCACTTACTTCCCTAATGTCAGATTTTGAAAACCGCCTGAAGCGATACCTTCCCTTTGAGATGGAAAGCATCCCGGAGATCCGCTTAAAGGGTAAAAAGACTCCGCAACGCCAAAAACAAGAGGAAGCCACTGCACTATTGAGCAAAATCAAACCCACGGACACCGTATGGCTCCTCGATGAAAAAGGTCGTGAATTTACTTCCCGCCAATTCTCTGAGCACCTTCAAAAATCTATGAATGCAGGGCCAAAACGCCTCGTTCTTGTAATTGGTGGTGCATACGGTCATGGAGATGACTTGAAGGCCCGGGCCAATGGCATGGTGAGTCTCTCCAGGATGACCTTTAACCACCAGGTGGTCCGCCTTCTGGCTCTTGAGCAACTCTACAGGGCCTTCTCGATCTTAAAGGGGGATCCCTATCACAACGACTAACGGTTTCTGCCCCTTAGTAAAGCACCCGGAATTTAAGGGTATGTGATACTGCCTTCAGGGCCTTCACCACGTCCTTATTATACTCCTTGTCGAGATCTGTGATTACATAACCCACATCGCTGTCTGTCGACAAATACTGGCCCGTAATGTTCATGTCGTACTTGGCCAAAATCTCATTGATATGCGCCATAATACCGGGGGTGTTATGGTGAATGTGGAGAAAACGGTGGGCGTTTTGTTGTTTTGGCAAACGGATGTTTGGAAAATTAACGGCGTCTACCGTGTTACCGGAATTGATGTAGTCCATGATCTTATTCGGCACAAAATCGGCGATGTCCCTTTGCGCCTCCTCGGTGCTGCCTCCAATGTGAGGGGTTAGGATGAGGTTTTCCAGGCCCTGCAAATCATTTTTAAAAGGCCCGTTGGACCTTGGCTCTTCCGGATACACATCCACTGCCGCCCCGGATAACCAGCCGGATTCCAGGGCGGATTTAAGGGCCGGGATGTCTACTACAAAGCCCCTGGAAAGATTGATCAAATAGCTGCCCTTGCGCATTTGATGTAACTCCCGCTCGCCAATCAGGTTGCGGTTATGGGGGTTGTCATCGACATGAAGAGACACCACATCAGAAACATTGAGCAAATCTTCAAGTGTCGCACATCGAATGGCATTACCCAGGGCAAGTTTGTCGTCAATATCGTAGTAATAGACCCGCATACCCATTGCCTCGGCCAGGACCGAAAGTTGTTTTCCGATATTACCATAACCCACAATACCGAGGTTTTTACCCCTGATTTCCCTTGAATTCGCCGCTGTTTTATTCCAGGTACCTCCGTGGATTTCTGAAGATCTTGGAAATACGGAGCGCATGAGCATGATTATTTCGCCCAGGGCGAGTTCCACCACTGAGCGGGTATTGCTATATGGGGCGTTAAAGACCACGACTCCTTTTTTCCTGGCGTACTCCAGGTCTATCTGTGTGGTTCCTATACAAAAAGCCCCTATAACCATCAGCTTCTTTGCCGCATCCAGCACTTTTGGTGTCACTTGGGTTTTGGAACGGATTCCCAGTACGTGAACCCCCTTGATCCTTTCGATCAATTCGGCTTCGGGTAGGCTATGGGAGACCAACTCTACTGAAAACCCATCTTCAGAGAGGTTTTCAAAAGCCGCAGGATGTACATTCTCTAGCAAAAGAATCTTGATGCGGTTCTTAGGGTAGGATAAATTCCGGGGCAAATCGTTTACAAACAGGAATTCATCGAGGTTCGGTGTAATGTGGTCCGCATTCCGGGCGGCTTTTTCACGATGCACATTTTCAGTATAGGCAAAAAACTTATGGGCAATTCCCGCCTCCCGCATCACGTAATCACTATATCCGTCTCCGATAACCTGAAGTTGCCCTTTAAGATCCAGGGACCGCAGACATTCAATTTTCCCATTGTGCTGTGCGAGAACATTTTCAGCATCGAAACCCACAATATTTCCGGTTTCATCAAATTCAAAGGTATTGGCATACACACGTTCTTCGGGAATGTTGTACTCCGCGACGATAGGAATGATAAATTCTTTGAAGCCTGCGGAAATCACATAAATCTGGTCGGCATGTTTTTCGAAGAACTCTTTATTGGAAGAAATAGACTTCGATATCTTATCCCGCAATTGCTCGATGAGTTCGGGAAGGTCGTCCTTATGGGCCCTGAGCATTTTAATGCGCCGCTCTAAAGATTCGGTAAATGAAATATCCCCGTCGATCCCCAGGTTTGTTATCTCCTGAATTTCGCGAATGACCTCCTCACGGTCGGGCCTGTTCTTCAAAGTGATTTCGGCCAGGACATCTAAAGCCTCTACCCGGGTCAATGTGCTGTCGAAATCGAAGATGTATTTTCGATCCATGTTTTAAATGGCTTTTAAGGAGGCCAATATAACAAGAATACCAAGCCCCATAAAGTCTAGTTTTTAAAACTAATGAACACCTTCTACAATTTTCTCCAGAGCGGGAGGGAAAAACAAGCATTCTCGTTCAAAAAAAAGCCCGGACAAATAGGTTATTGTCCGGGCCTTTTATTGAAGTGACGGTAAACTAAAATGCGTTCGCTCCAATATTTGTATTAGCAATTATCGTTCCATCTGAAGGACTTTGTAAAATATTCAGATGTCCATCAAAAGTCATGAGATCCACAAAAGAAACAGACGCTCCGCTGTCCAGTTGGGTCACAATGGTTTCACTGATTTTACATTCGCAATCGTCAAGTGTAATCGCCAGGGATTCTGGCTCATCGATATTACCGAAAAGGATACGTGCCGGATGTACATCCTGAGTTGCACCCTCCAATTCGATGTAGACTGTTGTGGTTCCATCTTCTCTGGGAATAAATGCTGCAATTCCCGTAACCCCGGAGTCATCGACACTGAACAATTGGTAATCTACCCGTTCAGGGTCACTTGGGATTTCAGTGACAGGATCTGACCCGTCAGGGTCATTCGGATTGATAATACTAGAGTCATCGTCGTTCTTGCACGATAGGGAGACGATCATAATGACTAGGGTCAAATACACGCTATATTTTTTCATCGAATGTTCTTTTAATTGTGATACTTAGGAGTTTATTATTAACAATTAAGAAGATAAATGTAAGAAAAACTCTCGGTGAGCACCTTAAAACTCTGACTAATGCAAATATAATCGTTGAATATCCAACCCGACAAATACGGCTAGAACTAAA
>CAZEQO010000205.1:0-453 GCA_964514365.1 uncultured Robiginitalea sp.
CTCTTCACTCATTTTTTCAAGGGTACGGTCGCGGGTGATCCCGGCATTGTTGATAAGGATATCGATGCGCCCGTAGGTGCTGTGGACCTTTTTAAACAGGGCTTCTATGGCCCCCTTATCGGTCACGGATACGGTGTGGAATTCCGCCTTCCCCCCCGAGGCTTTTATTTTGGCTGCTACTTCTTCGCCTTCGGGGAGGAGGTCCAGAAGGATAACTATGGCGCCTTCCCGGGCAAAAAGCTCGGCAATGGCCTGGCCGATGCCCCGGGCCGCCCCTGTGATAATCGCAATTTTATTTTCAAGTCTCATAAGTGTATATCTATTGTAGTGTGTTTTACTTCAATCAGAATCTTATCTAAAGCTAGTTCATTTGAACGACAACCTTGCCTTTGACCTTCCGATGCAACAAGGCTTCAATGGCTTTGGGAGCATCTTCCAGAGCAAAGATTGTAT
>CAZEQO010000205.1:463-4055 GCA_964514365.1 uncultured Robiginitalea sp.
GGGTGTTTTGCATGTTCTGTTTGGGCTGGGTCATGGCGAATTGCCCCCAGAATACACCCACAAGGGAAGCACCTTTAAGCAGGGGAAGGTTCAGGGGGATGCTGGGAATGGTTCCGGCGGCAAACCCAACGACCAGGTACCGGCCTTCCCAGGCCATGGCCCGGAAAGCGGGTTCAGCATAGGAACCACCCACAGGATCCAGGATCACATCGACGCCTTTACGGCCCGTGAGCTCCTTCAGTGCGGATTTCAGATCGGCCCCGCTGTAATTTAAAAGGTGGTCTGCCCCATATTCCCGGCAAAGTTCCAGTTTCTCATCCGTGGAAGCCGCCGCGATGACCGTGGCACCCATCCGTTTGCCCAGTTCTACGGCAGCCAGGCCCACCCCGCCTGAGGCCCCTAAAACCAGGAGGGTTTCCCCGGCCTGGAGGTTTCCCCGGTCTTTCAGGGCGTGGTAGGCCGTACCATAAGCCATCATAAAGGATGCGGCAACCGGGAAATCCATGGGTGCGGGTTTGGGGAAACACGCCCTGGCGGGGAGGATTACCTGTTCGGCCAGGCCTCCGTGGGCCACAAAACCGATGACGGCATCCCCCACAGATACATGTTGCACCCCGTCCCCAATGGCCAGCACTACTCCGGCTACGTCACTGCCGGGGGTAAAGGGAAGTACAGGCCGGATTTGGTACAACCCCTGTATAATCAAGGTGTCCGGGAAATTGATCCCGCAGGCTTTTACCTGCACCAACACCTCATTTCATAGGGATCAGGCTTAGAGTACTTTAAGGACCAACTTGCCCATTTTATCCCCGGAAAAGAGCCGGTTGAAGGTTTCGGGGAAGTTTTCGATTCCCTCGTATACAGACGCCTTGCTTTTGAGTTTTCCGGCGGCCATCCAGCCCCCCATCACCTGCGCAGCTTCCTGGTAGCGGTCTGCCCAGTCAAAAACCACCATTCCCTGCATTGTAGCCCGGTTTACCAGGAGTGAGAGGTAATTGCTCGGGCCTTTAACGGCTGTTTTATTGTTGTACTGGGAAATCGCCCCGCAGATGACGATACGGGCGTGTTTGCGCAGACGCCCCAGGGCATAATCCAAAATGGGGACCCCCACATTGTCAAAATAAACATCCAGCCCCTTCGGGCAGGTTTCCTTCAGGCGCTCGCGCACGTCCTCATTTTTATAATCGATGGCGTGATCGAACCCGAGTTCGTCAATCAGGTAGGCACATTTGTCAGCCCCACCGGCAATCCCGACAACGGTACAGCCTTTTATTTTTGCGATCTGGCCAACCACGCTGCCGACAGCTCCGGCGGCCCCGGAAACGAGGACCACATCGCCCTCTTTTATTTTCCCTACTTCCAGGATGCCAAAGTAGGCCGTCATCCCGGTCATGCCCAGGGCCCCGATGTAGGTATGGAGGGGGGCAAAGGAAGGATCCACGGGATACCAGCCTTTCCCATCGGTTACAGCGTACTGCTGCACCCCACCGCCCCCGGCGACAAAATCCCCGACCTTAAAGCCTGGAAGGCCTTTAACATCCACGACTTCTCCGACGGAACCCGCCCGCATCACCGAACCGAGTTCCATAGGTTCAATATAGGATTTGCCTTCGTTCATCCAGCCGCGCATGGCAGGGTCCAGGGAAACGTAGTGTTGACGGACCAGCATTTGCCCTTCGGCAATCTCCGGGATAGGATTGGTTTCCAGGGACCAGGTAGAGGCATCTGCTGCCCCAACCGGGCGTTTTACAAATAAGAGTTGTTTGTTCATATTTAAAAATTTTATAGATTCTACTCATCCCGAAGGAGTGATTCAACAGTTGTGCGCTTTAAGGACTTTTTATAGCCTTTTAATGTGATTTGTCACAGGCCGCTCATTCAACTTTCGGTTACTTTGGCCCCTTTTTTAAACTATTTCAACACCCTTCTTTCCATGGCCCTGTCCATACTTTTGAACAGTTCTGTTCCTTTTCAAGGTTTTTTAAGTCACTTTTTGTTCCAGGCGATCCATTAAGACCTACACATTTTCTATCGTTTTATGCTTCTTTTTCGCCTTAGGGGCCCATTTAAAAATGGCGCTTTTTTGCCGCTTTTCGGGTCTTTTTTGAGCATTTCGAGCCAAAACCTCGGATATTTGCTTAAAAACAACCATAAACTCGAAAAAACGTATCGCCTGGAAACTCCCAATAAGAACTCAACACACCGGCACTCCGGAAAGCCTTATCGCGTTTTGGAGGTAAAACTGAGTACATAAGCCTCCATCTTCTGTCGGATTTCCGGTTTCCACCAGAGGGTCGCGGCCTCCTGCAGGGATTGTTTTCCATCGGGATCCAGGCGGTCCAGCCAGTGTTTGCGCACTTTCTCTTTTGTCCGGATCCAGATTTCAGGATCCGCTTTCAGATAGGTGCGCATTTGTTTTTCAGCCCGCTCCAGGACCTGGTCCAGGGGTACTAATTCATCGACCAGCCCCGCAGCTACGGCTTCAGGCCCGGAGAGTAGTTTTCCCTCCAAAATATAACGGCTTGCCCGTCCATCCCCCATCCAAAAGGCGTAGGCTTCGGTCAGGTTTTGTGAAATCTGTACGTTGACCGCCACTTCGTTCAGGCCAATGACGTACTTGTCGCCTTCAGCCATAAACCGGTTGTCACTGGTAACAGCCAGCACGCATCCCCCGGCAGGGGCATGACCGGTGATAGCCGAAATAAAGGGTTTTGGAAATCGAACCAACTGCAGGTACAGGGCGCCGAAGGCTTCAAAAAACGCTGAAATCTGTTTCCTGTCATACTGGAAGAGTTCTATCAAATCCAGTCCCGCCGAGAAATAGTGGGGTTGCCCGGTGAGGATGACCCCTTTAACAGCAGGGTCGTCTTCCATTTCCCGAAAGACTTCCCGGAGTTCCTTCACCATTTCGGCGTTTATGGCGTTCACTTTTCCCCGGTTCAGTTGCAGGAGGGTGTAATCTGCTTTGTCAATTCTATTAAGGGTATTCATATTTTTTCTATTTACATATTCCGGTCTGAATTCTTTATGGTCCAGGGCTTTCAAGCCCTACAACAAAGAGGTTCCCCCATCGAGCACCAGGGTCTGACCCGTAATAAATTTAGCGTGGTCCGAGGCGAGCCAGGCAATGGCTTCAGCAATTTCATCCACCTCCCCAAAGCGGTCCATGGGGATGAGCTTTCGCAGGGTTTCCTCCATTTCAGGCCGAAAGTCGAGCAGCTTATCCAGCAGGGGAGTTTTGGTATATCCCGGGCAAACGGCGTTGATCCGGATATGGTCTTTCCCGTATTCCAGGGCGGCCGATTTGGTCATGCCCACCACTGCAAATTTACTGGCGCTGTACGATAGGTTATAGCCCGAAGGTTTTAATCCTGCCAGGGAAGCCACATTGACAATAGACCCATGGCCCTGTCGCTTCATCAGTTTTAGGGCGGCCTTCATCGTATAAAAAACGCCCGTTTGGTTTACGGCAATCACATTATGCCAGTCCTCGTGGGTGTGTTCTGCCGTCTTGCGTTGTTCCTTACCGCCGATGCCTGCATTGCAAACGACAATATCCACACTGCCATAGGTTTCTTTGGCCCTGGACATC
>CAZEQO010000206.1:0-4047 GCA_964514365.1 uncultured Robiginitalea sp.
CGCAATCGGATGCGGACTCCTTTAGTGAGTTTGAAAATCTCGCTCCGCAGCGCGTTTTTATACGGGGGTCCTCCTCCATCTTCAATGAAAGATCAGCCATTTTTGATGTCGATGGACAAATCTTTTTTGATCCGCCTATTTGGCTCGATATCAATCAGATCAAAAGACTGGCGATCCTGAATAATTTTGCCACCACAACCCAATATGGAAACCTGGGTGCCGGTGGTGTTGTCGTTATAAACACTTTAGCGGGCAGTCCCAAAGGAGGCCAACTCAAGGATTTTGCGCGATTGCGGAATAATTTTGAAACGGGCCCTATTCTCTCGAGAGCGGATGTAGCAGCCGGTGAGCCTACGTATTATCAGGAATTGAACGCAGCCGCTTCAACTGCGGAGGCTAAGGCCGTATATGAAAAATACGCATCCCGCTATGGCAGTTCGCCGTATTTTGTCATGGATGCCTACCGTCACTTTTACGAAGACAGGGGAGATCAGGTCTTGGCAGATGAAATCGTCAGTTCGCATAATTATTTGTTTAGCAGGAATCCCGTCAATACCAAAGCACTGGCGTATATCTACGAAAGTCAGTCCCGGATCGATAAAGCCCACGATGCCTATAAGGAGGTTATGAGGATGCGTCCCAATTATGGGCAGTCCTATATGGACCTGGCAAACAGCTACCGTGATTTAGGCCGGTATGACAATGCTGCTGCCCAATACAAGCGCTACGATTATCTGGTGGATGAAAACCTGATTCCGGTGGATACCACAGATTTTGTGCCCATACTGAACCGGGAGTATAACAACCTTTTATTTCTGCATCAGGCGGGTATCGTAAGTGCATCGAACAGGGAATCCCTGTATGTGGAGGAGGAAACGTTTCAGGGGACCCGACTCGTCTTTGAGTGGAACGATGGGGAGGCTGAGTTCGATTTACAATTCGTGAACCCCGAAAACCAGTACCATATATGGAAACATTCCCTGGCCAGCGATGCAAATCGGATTATGCGGGAAAAAGAAATCGGATTTAATACCGAAGAATTTCTTATCGACAGTTCCCTGCCGGGGACCTGGGAGGTGAATGTGCGTTATTACGGAAACAAAAGTCTTTCCCCAACGTATGTAAAGGTTACGATCTACGACAACTACGGAACGCGTTCACAACGGAAAGAAGTCCGCGTGTTCAAACTGAGCCTCAAAGATGCCAATCAGCGCTTGTTTACCCTGACTAAGGGTGCTACCGTTGCGCTGAACTAAATTCAGAGACTCCAGGTTGGGGAGGTGCTCCCAGGCGTTTCTATCTCAATGATTTGCGGAGGGGGTTGATTATTGACATATTATCACATAAATATTATTTATGAATTACCTTATACATATATATAAAAACATATGTCAAG
Organism: uncultured Robiginitalea sp.; assembly: GCA_964514365.1. GTDB lineage: Bacteria > Bacteroidota > Bacteroidia > Flavobacteriales > Flavobacteriaceae > Robiginitalea. The sequence goes on from CAZEQO010000206.1 coordinate 1,397, forward strand.
TTTTATGTAAATTACTTAAAAAGAAATTGCTATGATCCGGAATAAAATCACTTTCATCCTCGTTTTTTTATTGGTTGGAATGGGCCTGATGGCCCAGGAAATGCGAACTGTCCGCGGCAGTGTCACTGACGGAACCAACCCCATGCCCGATGTTGAGATTGCTGTACAGGGCAATGCCGATCTCCGGACTTTCTCGGATGCCGACGGGAAATATGAGATTCAGGCGGAGGTAGGCGATCTTTTGAAGTACTCCTACACAGGTATGAAGGACTATCTCGTGAGGGTAGAAGAGGTAACCCGGTATATGAACCTGGTCATGATCCCGGATGTGGAAGAACTCGATGAGGTAACCGTTACCGAGAGCCGGCGGAAATCTCAACAGGATATGGCCATAGAATACGCTGGGAACCCCAGGATTTTAAAAACGGCTTTTGGCTATCTGGATGCCGATACCGCCCCTGCCCAGGTTCGGATACTGGACCAGGAGCGAATCTTGCCCATCGCTATATGTATTTTGGATGTGATCCGGAATCAGTTTCCGGGAGTCTCGACCTCTGGGAATTGCCAGGAAGGCGGGGCGGTCATCTTCAGGGGAGGTGGTTCTATTAGCAATCAGCGTGTTGGAATTTTTGATGTGGATGGTCTGGTTCTACAGGAAGCCCCTATTTGGTTGAATGTGAACCAAATCAAGAGAATGGCCCTTATCTCGTCGGTAGCATACACGGCCCGCTATGGTGCGGTAGGCAGCGGAGGGGTCATCGTCATTAATACGATTTCCGGAAACCCACAAATGAATAAAATAGTAGACCAGGCACGTCTGAGAAACAACTATGTAAAAGAACCCGCCCTTGATGGGGCTGCCGTCGCCTACAGCGAACCCACCTATATGTCGGCCCTACGGGAAGCTACTTCTACTCAGGATGCGCAAACGGTATATTCCCGATATGAATCCCAATACCGCAGTTCGCCCTATTTCTATTTGGACGCCTACAGACACTTTTCAATTAATCTGGGGGAAACGGAATTCGCCGACCAGATTATACGGGAGAACAACCGGGTTTTTGAAAAGAACGCCTCCATGCTTAAAGCGCTGGCCTATACGTATCAGGAAGAGGGACGATATGAGAAAGCCCTGGAGGCCTATAAAGAAGTCTTTATTATGCGTCCCAACTACAGCCAGTCCTATCAGGACCTGGCACTCGGGTACCGGGATGCGAGGGCTTATGACAAGGCTGCGGCCATCTATGCCCGGTACAAATACCTGGTGGATGAAAACTTTTTACTACCCTCTGAAGATTTTTCGAAAATCATTCAGCATGAAAGTGATAATTTGTTGAAGCTTCACGCCTCCCAGATCGGGGCGAATGCGAAAAAAATCGTTTCAGATCCCTATGTACAGAATACTACTCGTGTGGTTATTGAATGGAATGAGACAGAGGCGGAGTTTGAACTCCAGTTTGTCAACCCCGAGGGCCAATACCACAATTGGAAGCACACCTATGTCGAAAATGAAGATCGGATAATCGATGAAAAGATGGCGGGCTATTCCATGGAGGAACACATTATTGACAGTGCTTTGCCAGGCTTGTGGGAGGTCAATGTGAAATACGATGGGAATAAGAGTCTGACGCCCACCTATCTCAAGGTGACAACCTATTACAATTATGGGGAACGCGACCAGAAAAAACAGGTAAATACCTTTAAACTTACCCTTAGAAACAACTGGCAGAAATTGCTCTCCATCAACAATCCGGGGGTGAGCCGCGTTCGTTAGACCATGAAGTCTGTTCTTTGCGCTGTACTGTTGTTTGGATTACTCCCGTTGCAGGCCCAACTGGCATATCGTGGGAGCGTGGTGGATGCTACCACCGGTGAACCTGTCCCGTTTGTAAATATTGGCGTGGTCAACAGGGCCATTGGTACTGTAAGTAATGAAGAAGGTGATTTTCTACTCGAATTCAGGCGGGAGGATATAGGGCCCGCGGATATTCTTCGGATTTCCAGCCTTGGATATGAAGCTGCGGAAATCCCGCTTTCCAGGCTTGAACAAACCACAAAACACTTTACATTTCGCCTCAATCCCGCCCCAATAGGGCTGGACGAGGTTGTTGTCTCCACGGCCGAACTTTTTGAAGTAGAGGAGGAAGTCGGATATCCGAATATGATGGGCAGGGGGATCGGATATTGGAAGGACAGTGTGGCCCTGGGTGGCGAACTCGGTTCCCGAATTCGGGTAGATAAAGGACTCAGAAGGCTAAACGCATTGTTTTTCCAGGTACTGGATAATCCTTCAGACAGCGTGCAACTTCGGGTGAATGTTTATGAAACCGATATCAAATCCACCTACCCGGGTACGAATGCCAATAAAAGTGGTAAGGGTATTTTACATACCCTGAGAAAGGGTGAAGACCTTGTGGTCATTGACCTGAGTGCGGCAGAGTTTTGGGTAAGCGATGACTTTATCGTGACTCTTGAATTGCTTGGGGTCTACGGTACAGAGCGGGTGGGTTTAAGCCTTCCTGCCGGTTCGTCTCCCGGAGGTGAGTCTTTCCGGAGGTATGCCAGCCAGTCCCGATGGGAACGCCTGGAGGAATCCGTGATGGGATTCAGTGTCCAGAGTACCTTGTATACGGACAATCCCCGCAGGCTCC
>CAZEQO010000207.1:0-4033 GCA_964514365.1 uncultured Robiginitalea sp.
CTGAAGAGCGCTGTGAAGACCTTAGTCTGAATATGATGGTGGAGAACAATACGGTCCTGCACCACACCCAGTTTACCGTATCTGTAGACCTGATCGGACAGGGCTGTACCACAGGTATTTCAGTGCACGATCGCGCCAAAACTATAAGAGCCCTTGTAGACCCGGAAACCCGTCCGTCAGTCCTTGGAAGGCCCGGGCATATTTTCCCCTTACGCGCCAAGAACGGAGGCGTCCTGAGGCGGACCGGCCATACAGAAGCGGCTGTGGATTTTGCGCGTTTAGCGGGATTTGCCCCAGCGGGCATCCTGGTGGAAATCCTCAACGAAGACGGCACGATGGCGCGGCTTCCACAATTGCAGGAGGTGGCCCGGAAATTCAATTTAAAACTGGTTTCCATTGAAGATCTGGTGGCCTACCGCATGCAGCACGACAGTCTGATCCATAAGAAGGAGTCCTTTGAAATAAAGACCCGCTTTGGGGAATTTCAGCTCCACGCCTACCAGCAGACTACTAATGATCAGATCCATATTGCCCTTACCAAAGGCAACTGGAAAACGGGGGAACCTGTACTCACCCGAATCAATTCAACTTTGGTTAACAATGACATCCTGGGAACACTGACCAATGACGCCGAGAAAAAACTGGATGATATGTTCAGGGCCCTGAACGAGGAGGGACGCGGGGCAATCGTTTTTATCAATCAGCAAAGTGAAACCCTTAACCTCCTTCAACGCCTGAAGGGTTTAAAGGAGAATCAGGAAAAAGGGGTTATGAAGGCCCCGGGGATTCCCATGGACAATAAAGATTTTGGTATTGGCGCACAGATCCTGCACGACTTAAGGATTCACAAGCTGCGTCTGATGACCAATAATACCCAATCCAAACGCGTAGGTATTGTGGGCTATGGTCTGGAGATTATCGACTATGTACCCTATTGATCCAGGGCGGCAGACACCACTTCTTTCAATATCCCACAACGGGTTTGGAGCGCTTTTTCGTCCCAGGACAGTTTCACCAAAATAGAGAGGTTCCGCCCCATCCAGTGATCCGAAGCTTTAAAGGATTCGTTACGGGTGGCCTGAAACTGATTGACCAGAGCATCGGGTAGTGGCGAAAGGGATTGCAGGTTTTTCAGGTGGTCCCATTTACGGTGGTAGTGCCAGTTGTTGTCATACCAGAAGAATACACCATCAAAACCGGCTTCGCCCAGATCTTTAGCAGCCTGGCGCGCCTTATTTTCGTCCGGCATAAAGAAATTAAGGAACGAATAATTCTCAACCCCACCTTTTGGCACCCTGCGCAATTGCACACCTTCCAGGGGCTCTAAAACACTCCTTAACCGGGTGTAGTGTGCCTTCTGAACATCTAAAAATTCATCGAGCCGGCCGAGTTGTACCAGGCCAATGGCCGCATTGACCTCCCCTATTCTGTAATTGTATCCCAGGTGCGGATGCGTTTCGGCTCCCCGATCGGAACCGATATGGTCGTGCCCGTGATCACTGTAGGCCTGGGCTTTCTCGTAAAATTCATCTGAATCGGTAATCAGGCCGCCCCCTTCCCCGCAGGTAATCGTCTTTACGTAATCAAAGGAAAAACAACCTATATGACCGTAACTGCCCAGGGGTTTGCCTTCATAACTCCCGCCAATCGCCTGGCAGGCATCTTCAAGGAGCAACAGCCTGTGTTCATCGGCAATGGCCTTCAGCGACCTTAAGTCGGCCATGGAGCCGCACATATGAACGGGCATAATTACCCTTGTTTTATCGGTAATCGCACTCCGGACCGCCTCGGGATCCAGGGTAAGGGTATCGTCAACATCACAAAGGACCGGAAGTGCCCCTACAGAAAGTACGGCTTCAAAACTCGCCACAAAAGTGAAGGTAGGGACGATCACCTCATCCCCAGCACCTACCCCGGCACTGGCCAGGGCCACCGTCAGCGCTGCGGTACCACTGCTCACCAGGTGAGCGTGGCGGGTCTGCATGCGTTTGGCCAGGGCAAGTTCCATTTCCCGGGCCATCCACCGGCCGTTGCGCATCCCGTCGAAGCCGTAACGCATGAGGACACCGGAATCCAGGACTTCACTTGCCGATTGTCGTTCTGCTGCTCCAAAGTGTTCAAATCCAGGCATATTTCGATTCGTTTAAATTCATTTGTGATAGAGGACCGACTCAGTTTCAGATCGGCGGACTTTGGCAAAATCTGAAAACATATCATCTTCCGCGCGATAGCCAACAGGCAATAGGAGAACCGGTTCGAGTTCCTTTGGGCCCAGCTCCAGGATATCTTCAAAAGCAGCGGGGACAAAACCCTCCATTGGGCAGGAATCTATGCGTTCCACCGCACAAACGGTCAGGAGGTTCCCCAATGCCAGATACGCCTGGTTTACAGCCCAGTTTCGTATATCTTCCGGAGTCTTTTTTGTAAAAATATCCACCAACCCTTTTTTAAACGGTTCCAAAACCTCAGCTTCCGTCCTGCGGATCTTTTGCACCCTCTTAAAATAGTCTTCGATATACCCGGGGGTTATCTTCTTTTCTATACAAAGGACCAGTAAATGGGAGGCGTCCGCAACTTGTCGCTGTCCGTAGGCACTGGATACCAGGGATTCCTGAATCTCCTTGTTCTGCACGATGACCAAGCGTATGGGTTGCAGGCCATATGAGGTAGCCGTAAGGTTAAAAGCTGCTCCCAGTTGCTTAATTTTAGTCTCAGCCAACCTCTGGGCCGGATCGAATTTTTTAACGGCATATCGCCAATACAAAGAACCTAGTGTTTCTTCCATCTTCACACATTTTTTAAGTAAAAAACCAAAGTTTTACAGCCATGACAAGCACCATGCCTATTAGAAATATTTTAATATACCCATCCCCTTTGTCTACCGAAATCCGACTGGAAAACCAGGCCCCTAGCCCATTGCCCAGGGCTAGCACGAGACCTACCTTCCAGATAACTTTATCGTTGAGCGCAAAAACAACAAGGGCCGCCAGGGTGTAGATAAACACCACGGCCACCTTGGTGGCATTCGTACGCACCAGGGACAGCCTGTGAACATAGTGCAGGAACAGAATGATTATAAAGCCGATGCCTGCGTTGATAAAACCGCCATAAATCCCAATAAAGAAAAAGGCCAGAATCCCTATCCAGAGATACTTCCCGGTGATGCGTTCCTCCAGCTCAGCTACATTGACCCTGGGCTTAAAAATAATGATCAGCACGACAGCCACCATAATGATGGCAAGAATCCGGTTAAAGGTTTCCCCCTTGATGTCCACGGCGATATAGGCCCCGATAACAGAGCCCAATAAGGCGGAAATACCCAGGTAGATATTAAAAGGAAAGGTGCTGACCCCCTTACTTTTGAACCCTGCCACAGCGATGGCCGTTTGCAGTACGATGGCTACCCGGTTGGTCCCGTTGGCTACTGCGGGCGGCAGGCCCAAAAAAATCAATATAGGAAGGGATATCAGGGAAGCTCCTCCCGCCACGGTGTTTATAAAACCGACTACAAAACCTACTCCAACTAAAAGCAGGTAGTGGTACCATTCTTCCATGGGGTCAAAAATACTGCATATGGATTAAATAAAACTGTCAGTCTTCCCCTGTAATACAAAACTATAACCTCTTTGACGCTGAGGTTTTGGATTCCCACAATCTTCCTGCCTGGGATAACCACTATCGGCAGTGATTTCGACGGAACCATTGATCCACTGGAGATTTTTCGTATTTTTTCACATCAAATACACTTGAAATGAAAAAACACCTCTTCCCCACCCTGGTATTTATGTTATTCCTGTTCACTGGAATGGCCCAACAAAAGAGCCCGCTTGAGCTTACCGACATTTTTAACCTGGAGTATGTCTCTGAGCCCCAAATCTCCCCCGACGGATCCCAGGTGATCTATATCCGTAATTTTAAGGATATTATGACGGACAGAAATTTATCTAATCTTTGGATCTATCAAAGTTCGGAAACCAATGAAACCAGCAGCAGGTATCCCGATAAAGGAAGTTTAACATACGACGCGGGAGCA
>CAZEQO010000208.1:0-4024 GCA_964514365.1 uncultured Robiginitalea sp.
CTTACTACTCTGTTCAACCCTCACCACCGCCCAAAACAAAGACTACACCGCAGTAGTTTCCAAAAAAGCAGACCAGATGGAACAAAAAGTTATCGATTGGCGACACGATATCCACCAAAATCCGGAATTGGGAAATCGCGAAGTTCGTACTGCAGCCCTGGTGGCTGAACATTTAGAATCCCTGGGTATAGAGGTCCAGACAAAAGTAGGGGTGACAGGCGTTGTGGGCATTCTCAAAGGAGATAAGCCCGGCCCGGTTGTGGCCCTTAGGGCAGACATGGATGCCCTGCCCGTTGAAGAGAAAAACGACTTACCCTTTGCCTCAAAAGTAAAAACCATGTACGAAGGCAAAGAAACCTCTGTGATGCATGCCTGCGGTCACGATGGGCATGTGGCTATTTTAATGGGGGTCGCTGAAATCCTTTCAGGGATGAAAAGCGATTTAAAAGGCACTGTGAAATTTATTTTTCAACCCGCCGAAGAAGGCCCACCCAAAGGAGAAGAAGGCGGAGCCTATTTAATGGTGAAAGAAGGGGTGCTTGAGAATCCGAAAGTAGATGTCATTTTTGGCCTGCATATGGATGCCTTAACCGAAGTAGGGCAAATCACCTACAGGCCCGCAGGAATTATGGCAGGTGTCAACGATATTAAAATTACCGTTAAAGGAAAACCAGCCCACGGTTCATCCCCATGGTTTGGCATTGACCCCATAGCCGTTTCCGCTCAAATCATCACCAACCTGCAGACCATTGTAAGTCGTAATGTCGCCCTGACGGATAATGCCGCTGTGGTAACTATAGGGGCCATCAATGGGGGGAATCGAAGCAATATCATCCCGGAGCAGGTAGAAATGTTGGGGACCATCCGAACCTTTTCCAATGAAGACGAAGCCTTAGTCCTTAGAAGGATACGAGAAGTCGTGGAATATACTGCAAAAGCGGCCGGGGCAACGGTTGCCATAGAGCTTCCTTACTCTTTGCGATTCCCGGTAACCTTCAACGATGAAAAGTTAACAGAAATGATGTTGCCCACTTTAGAAAAATCTGCGGGAAAGGAGAATGTCACCCTGATTCCTGCCATTACAGGTTCCGAGGATTTTTCATTCTTCGCTCAGGAGGTACCCGGATTTTATTTTTTCGTGGGTTCAACACCCAAAGGAACAGATCTGAAAACCGTAGGGGACCATCATACGCCTCAATTTCTCATGGACGACAGTTCCTTTAAAACAGGTGTAAAAGCCATGTGTAACCTGGTGTTTGATTATATGGCGCTTCCTTAGTGTAGATCCCCGTTAAGGTATTTTTATATAGGGTTCGAAATGCATACCATCAATCTCCACCCAAAAAATACCGAAAACGCACCTCTCCTAGTGCCGCTCCTTCCTAAGATTCACCCAAACCGAAAAGACCAAAGCCAACAACGCCAGGGAAACCGTGAGCGTATTGACAAGGTCCGGATCGAGGGACAGGCCCGTTATTTTTTCGATTAAAAAGGCGATATAACTGGAAGGCATTCCCTTTTCTCCCAAAGCCCGCAGCACCTGGTAATGCCAGTCGGTCAAAAAACAATAGCCCCAGCCTTTCCAGAACCCCAAGAGCCCCCACGAGCCGAAGGTCGCCAACAAGGATATCAGGTTGAGCTTGCGCGTTCGGGGGTACAGCCATCCCAGCAGGTTAAAAACAATCAGGACCGTGTGGAAGAAATAAAAAAAGTAATTGGCCAGATGCAGGGCGACATCCTTCATATTGAAGGGATTTAATGTTCCGGAATATTCTTAAAAAGTCCTGTCCCGGATTCCTATGAATGTAAGTATTTCTAACACAAAGGCAAATCCAGTAGCTACAGGCAAAAATAAGGGCGTAATCAAACTAAAGCGGCAGCAGGTGAAAAAATTGAAAATCACATTCGGCCAAACACCTTTCCCCCCACACTACATTTAGGTTAATTTTTACCGCCCCCATTGTATTTCCAGACTTTTCCGAGTTTCTTTGGAACATAACACACAAAACGCCGCCTGAATTCCAAGGGTAAGCCCCTTATTCCGGGAAATCCCAAAGCACCCACAACAATCACCCCAATGAAAACGACCTTTATCTCCACCCTGTGTATAGTGGTTTGTGCCACCACCCTCTGCCTGGCCCAGCAACCCCGGGTCTATAAAGCCCCTGAGTTTGAAAAAAACTGGAGCCAGCCGAGCCTGCACCCGGACCGGATTGTCCTGAATTTTTCGGAAGATCCCGCTTCGCAAATCGGGATCACCTGGCGGACCAGCCCCGAAATCAGTACCGCCTATGCGGAGATTGCAATAGCTACGGCTGCCCCTAAATTCTGGCGGAATGCCAGAACCTTCAAGGCCACTACAACCACCTTCGACGGTTCAAACATCCTGACCGCCGAGGTCATTTCAAACTACCACTCCGTGCTTATTGACGACTTGCTCCCGGATACCACCTACGCCTACCGGGTTGGGGACGGCCAGATATGGAGCGAATGGATCCAGTTCCGAACCGCGGGTTCCCAAAAGGAATCCGAATTCTCCTTTCTCTATGTGGGCGACGCCCAGAATTTTATACTTGAATTGTGGTCCAGGCTGATACGCGAGGGGTACCGCAAGGCACCGGATGCCCGGTTTATAATCCATGCAGGAGATTTGGTCAATGAGGCACACCGGGACCATGAATGGCATGAGTGGTTTGAGGCGGGAGGCTGGATCCACAGTACTTTGCCTTCCTTTCCCATCCCGGGCAACCACGAATACCGTCCTTTAAACCCCCAGGATCAGCAACAGGGCATCAGGAGCCTGTCTGCCCAGTGGAAACACCAGTTCACCCTGCCGGCCAACGGGCCCCAAGGCCTGGAGGAAACGGTATACTATATGGATTATCAAAATACGCGTATCATCGGCCTGAACACCAATGAACAACATGAATTGCAGGCGGAATGGCTGGAGGAGGTGCTCGCGGAAACTACCCAAAAATGGAAGGTGATCACCTTTCACCACCCGCTTTTTTCGGCCTCTGAAGGACGGGATAATGAGAAGTTGCGCACCCTGTGGAAACCGATCTTCGATAAATACGAGGTAGATATTGTACTGCAGGGGCACGACCATGCATATGCCAGGGGGCGCACTTCTCCGGGTGAGAATGTCCTGGATGGGGTTAACCTCCGGGATCGGGCCGGAACGGTCTATGTGGTATCGGTCAGTGGGGGTAAAATGTATGGGCTAAGGCCCAATGCATGGGAAGGTTGGGAAGCTGAGCGGGATCGTGCGGCGGAAAACACCCAATTGTTCCAGGTGATTACGGTTAAAGGGGATACGCTCTCCTTTGAATCCTATACCGCCATCGGGGAGCTCTATGATGCCTTTGACCTGATCAAAAACGAAAAGGGGCCCAATACTTTTGTGGAACGCAAAGAAGAAGGGATAGCGGCACGACGGTTTTCCAATACCATCCCCTACGCGGACACCTTGCCGGTGGACCTTATGGAAATGCTCTTAAAGCGGCACGAAGGGTTCGAAATCAATCGGGTTAATTTGGTCGAAATAAACGGGGCACCGGTTTACCGGGTTCAAATGGAAAAAGGGGAACAGGAAGTAATTCTTACCCTGAGCCCGGAGGGAAAAATCCTCGAAGAAATATTGGAAGAGGATTGATCCACAAAGTGAATTAACGTCCCGGGGATAACCTCGGTTTAATCTTTGAAATGGGGCCAATCTTTTTGGTGCCAAGTATAGGGCATAAGCCGCCTTTGCACCCCTTAAGGCGACCCATTGCCTGACAAATTCTCCTCACATTTTGCCCCTCTGGGCAATAGTTGTGTATCTTAGATGCAGCCGAATGATGCAAAATCCTGATTTTTATCTTTAAAAACCCGCGTATCCGGTGACCGAAAATACAAATCCCCATACGAAACGGAATTGGAAACAGATCTTTCAGCTGTTATTCGCCTACCTGGTCGCTGCCTGGACCTTCCTCGAGTTTCTCGACTGGCTCCTGAACCGTTATGCCCTGTCGCCCTATTG
>CAZEQO010000209.1:0-3956 GCA_964514365.1 uncultured Robiginitalea sp.
GCCCTTGTGCCCTGTACTACGAATGTCCCTGTATGATGTGCGCAAAAAAGCGTACCGTCAATCTCGTCCAGAGACCACGCCTGGCCTTTGGTCCCTTCGACGAGCTCAAATTCTCCGGTTGTGCCGTGCGGTTTACAAAACAGACCCTGATTGGACCCTAAATAGAGATATCCCTTATGGGACCGTGCGGCATAGACACTGCCCACAACACCCTTTTTATCGATGAACAGGGTAAACGGGGATTCGGGGTTGATATAACTCACCCCATTGTCAAGCCCAAGCCAAATATTTCCATCCCGGTCCTCAAAAAGCGCCAGGACGGTATTGTTACCCAGTCCATTGAGCTGATCATAGTGTCGGATAAGATTTCCTTCTGGGTCCAGGTGAAACACCCCCCTTGAAATCGTGCCAACCACGTACCCGCCCTGCTTGAGCTGCAAGGCACTGTAGGCGCGGGTTGAAAGGAGGGTGGGATTGGCCGGAATGTCCCAGGGGAGCAGGCCTTCGGATCCCAGCCTGTAAAAACCGCTATCACTGGTCAGCAGGACTAAACCCTCCTGACTCTCAAAGAGGTTGATCACCTCTTCTTCCAGGAGCTTCTGGTGGCTGCTCACCAAAACCTCAGAGCCATTTTCGAATCTGAAAAGCCCACGCTCCATCCTTTGAAAATAGAGGACCCCGTCTACTTCAAAAATTTTAGGGATTGAGGTCCGGGCTTCTATGACTGCCACGTTTTCATCCACGGGGTTATATATATAGACGCGGTCGAGTGACTGGAAGACTATATAACCCTCAATTTCCAAAACAGTCCAGAACTCTTCATCAGGCACCATATCCACACCCAGCCTGCTCGTTAGGGAAGTATAGCCCAGCCCTCCGTAGGCATCCCGCTCCCAATATCCAAACTCCATATAAAAACCACCATAGATGCGATCTCCGATAGCCTTAACCGATCGCATGATGGTTTTATTAGGCGACGGATACAGCGACCAGGATGACCCATTGAACACCAAAAGGCCCCGGTTATTGGATACGTAAATGAGTTTATCGCGCCCCTGGGAAACAGCCCAATTTTGGTTTTCTGCCCCATAATCTGCAGGGGTGAAATTTCGGATAGGTGGTAAATCCTGGGCATAGAGCCTTCCAATCAGGATAAAAAGTAGAACAACTGTAATTCTCACGGGTCGGGAACTAAAATTAGGATTATTAAAAATACAAATACTTTTAGGAGAAAAGGTAATGGGGGTTTCGCTTCTCAATTCCGGGGAGTGGAAATAAGGTGCTGACTATTCCTATCAGAGCCGTTAGAAACAGGATACCATACCCTTACGGAAAAAGTTCCCAGAGCTCACATACTAGTAAGATTATAGAATAGGAATTGTAAGATCTCTGCGGTATCCGGATCTTAAACAATTGAGGCCCGACAGGGTCATAAAGCGGGCCAATATCGTCTCTTAATGTTAATATTGTTGTAAACCGTATTATTTTGTTTAACTCTTTAGGTATATTCGTTAAACAATATTTAAGACCTCCCAATATGAACCTACGTTTTTACTCTTTCGTCTTTTCCGTTTTTTTGCTTTTTTCTTTCGCTTCTGTCCGCGCCCAGGATTTCCAGGGCCAGGCAGTTTATTTTTCTAAAGCCACTATGGAATTGGGGAGTTGGGGTGCCCGGATGAGCGAGGCCCAGAAAAAGCAGGTTTACGCCCGTTTGCAGAATCGACTCGAAAAGACCTATATCTTAAATTTCAATAAGGAGGCCTCCGTATTTAAAGAAGAAGAAAAGCTCGATGCGATGTCCGGGGCTACGGATTCCTGGGGAAAAAATTTCGCCCGGGGGGAGCAGTATAAAAATGTCAAAGGGAATCAATTGGTCCAAAGCCAGGAGTTTTATGGGAAATTGTTCCTGGTGAAAGATGAGTTGCAGGCCATCAAATGGGAGATGGGTTCCGAGTCCAAGCAGATCGGGCAATATATGTGCTTTAAGGCCACGGCAAGCGTCCCCACCAACGAGCTCACCTGGTTCGATTTTTCCTGGAGTCGTCTAAGGCAAAACACTCCGGATACGGCAGAGGAGGGCGTCACTGAAGCTGCCGAACCTGTCGTGGAAATGACGGAAATTGTAGCCTGGTACACCCCGCAGATACCTGTAGCCCATGGCCCGGCCGAATATTGGGGACTCCCCGGCCTTATCCTGGAGGTCAGTGCCGGAAATACAACCATGCTCTGTTCCAAAATCGTCATGAACCCCGAGGTAAAACTCAAAATTGAGGCCCCTGAGAAAGGGAAAATTATTACCAAAGCGGATTATCAGGTTACGGTTGCAGAGAAAATGCAGGAAATGCGGGATAACCGCGGGCGCAGGCGAAGCCGATAACTTCAGGTCTTGACCCACATCTTACTACTTTCCAAGCGGAATACTCCTATGAAAAACATTTTGTGTTTGGCGTTGCTGCTGGCAGCGAGTGCCACCTACGGCCAGATCCGGTTTGAAGGAGTGGTAAAGGACAGCCTGGGTACTCCCCTGGAATTGGCTAATGTCATCGCTATAAACCAGGAAACAAAAGGGATGGCATCCTATGGCATTACTGACGAGCAGGGTATTTTCAAATTAGAACTGGGCAAGAACGGGACTTTTGAAATTCAGATTAGTTATGTGGGAATGACGACTTTTAAGGAGGTGTTGACCACAGGGGAAAGCAATCTTGAAAAAACCTACACCCTGGTTTCCGAAAACGCTTTGGATGAGGTAGAACTCGTCTACACCATGCCGGTGACCATGAAAGGAGATACCCTGGTCTACGATGCTGATTCGTTTAATACGGGCACGGAACGAAAACTGGAAGACGTCCTGGAAAACCTCCCGGGAGTAGAAATCAATGAAGACGGACAAATTGAGGTAGAAGGAAAAGTGGTCAATAAATTGATGGTGAACGGGAAGGACTTTTTTGATGGAGACACCAAACTCGCCACCCAGAACATCCCCTCCAAAGCGGTGGATAAGATCCAGGTGCTCCGCAACTATTCTGAGGTCGGCCAGCTCAGCGGTGTCACGAACAACTCGGACAACGTAGCTTTGAACATAAAACTAAGGGAGGGTAAAGAGAACTTTTGGTTTGGGGATATTACCGCAGGTGCCGGGGCCTCTCCGGATAACGAGCTCTACATCTTGCAGCCGAAGTTATTCTATTACAGTCCTAAATACAGCCTGAACTTTATCGGAGACCTCAATAATACGGGGGAAGTAGCCTTGACCCGCCGGGATATCCGAAACTTTGGCGGAGGCTTTCGTGCCCCGAGTCGCGACAGCGGGACGAGTCTGAACCTCGGGGACAACGGCCTGAATTTCCTGACCAACGAGGCCAACGCCCTGCAAATTGAAAACAAACTGGCTACAGGGAATTTTAGCTACTCCCCTACCCAGGCGCTTGACCTGAGCGGATTCCTGATCTACAACAGCAGCCGCGTCCTCTCCCGGGAAACGAGTTTTATACGTTATACAGATCCGAGTCTGGGGATTCCCGATGAAGCTACAGAACAATCCAGCCGGGAGCGCTCCAACCAGGCCTTGCTTAAACTGAGCGCATCATTCCAACCCAATTTTAACAACCAGCTGGATTACGATGTCCTGGCCCGCGTTTCAGATGATCGCCAGAATCAGGATGCTTTTTCTTCTGTCATCGGCACAACCACCCAATTTGACGAAGTCACCCCCTACAGCATCAACCAGAACCTGAATTACTACTACACACTTAACGAGGACCACATCTTCGCTTTTGAAGCCCAGCATTTGCTGAGAAACGAAGACCCTTTTTACAATGCGGTACTCGAAAATGATCCGGAGGACAGCTCGGATGCCTTTGACAATACGGCCCGGGAACTCGGCCTGGACACTACCCAAACCGCCTATGAACTCGGGCAGGACCGGCGTATCAAGTCCAACCAGCTCGATGCCA
>CAZEQO010000210.1:0-3951 GCA_964514365.1 uncultured Robiginitalea sp.
CTTCCAGGCAGCTCCACCCTCACTCATTATAAAATGCAGGGCCGCAAGGGTCTCCACATTGTTCACCACGGTGGGTTTGTTAAAGAGTCCCTTCTGGGCGGGATAGGGCGGGCGTACTCTGATTTCCGGACGCTGCCCTTCAATAGAATTAATCAGGGCCGTTTCTTCCCCACAGATATAGGAGCCTTGGGCCTGAATGATTTTAAATTCAAAATCAAACCCGCTCCCGTCAATATCCTTCCCTGCCAATCCTTCTTTGTTAAGATTTTCAATGGCCTTTTGGACGATCGCAACGGCCTCGGGATATTCTGCGCGGATGTACAGTATTCCGTGGTGTGCCCCGGTGATATACCCACTGACCAGCATTCCGAAGAGAACGGCATGAGGTTGTTGCTCCAGCAAATACCGGTCCGAATACGCTCCGGGATCCCCCTCATCCGCATTACAGATGATAAATTTTACAGCGCTTTCTGCCTTTTTACAAAACTCGAGTTTTAAACCCATCGGGAATCCGGCACCTCCCCGACCGCGCAGGTCAGAGGTTTTAACCTCTTCCAAAACAGCTGCCGGATCCATTGTAAGGACTTTCTGCCAGGTGGCGTAAAAGGCTTCCATATTGCTGAAATCCCGGGTCAGGATGGCCTGTTGGGATGCCTCAACGTGGTAGGTGTCCAAATGATTGGGGAACTCGTCCTTCACAATATCCCCTAGATCCCGAATGGCCCCTCCTGAATAATTCCGCCCCTTATAATGGAAGGCAGCATTTTCGTGACACCTTCCCAGGCATGTCATATGCCCGATTTCTTCCGGCTTAAAAGTCTTCCCCAGTTTTTCAATCACTTCCGGTTGGGTACCCGCACATTCACAGGCCGTTCCGTTGCATACATAAACCTGCTTCCCTTTATTGTCCGGTTTCAGGAAGTCGTAAAAAGAAGCTGTCCCGAAAGCATTTGCCTTGCCGACCAAAAAATCATCAGCCAATATGGCGAGCTCGTCCGCGTCCGGGGTACCACTGGGCCGGGCAAGATTTCCCAGGGCGTCAAAAAAATTGGAATCCAGCCCTTTCCTTCCGAGGAGTTCACTTAGGTTTTCCGACATACTTCAAAGTGCTTTATGATTGATTGTATGGATTCTTGTATTGTTTACACGCTGGGGATTTGAATAACAGGTAGCCCGCCCATCTCTGCAAAACCCCAGCAGAGTGATCCCAAATTCTTTGGCGTAATCCACGGCCAGGGAAGATGGTGCTGATACAGCAGCCAAAAAAGGAATGCCCGCCCTAAAGGCCTTTATGGTAATTTCATATGATATACGCCCGCTAACGGTCATCACTTTCGCCTGTTCCAAACGCCCTTCGAGCAGCAATTGGCCCACCGCCTTGTCTACCGCATTGTGACGGCCAATATCTTCCCGAGCTGCAATGAGCCTGCCCTTTCGATCAAACAGGGCCGCCGCATGCGTCCCCCCGGATTGCATAAAATCGTGCTGATGCCGGTTCATCTGCTCGAACATCTGTGAAAACTGTTCCGCCGGAAAGCTCAGTTCCGATGCAATAGCTGACCCAAAGTTTTGTTCTCCCAACTCGGTTTTCCCGCAAATTCCACAAGAGGAAACAGATAAAAGGCTCCGGCTATTTGCATAACCGTCTCCTAAATACGTATCGGGTATCTTCAGGGCTGCCACGGCCACAATCCCGTCCTCCTTTTCAATATCCAACTGAACCTCGGGGTGGAAGCCAGACGAATTAATAATATCCTCACTGTGCAGCATTCCACGTACAAGCTCCAGGTCTGCTCCCGGAGTTCGCATGGAAAGCGTAAAAGGCTTCCCGTTAATCACAATTTGAAGCGCCTCTTCTACGGTTAACGCATCCGATACCTTTTCAACCTTGTGCAGATCGAATTTTTTTCCTTCATAGCTTCGCGTCGCCATTCCCGAATCTTATTTAGATCCCATTCCAAAGGGCTCTAACTTTACTAAATATACTGGTTTTTTGGTAATTGGAGCTTCCTTATTCCGGAGCCCTGAACCAGGAGGCGTATTTCACATAACTCGCAGCAATACGCGCTACTTCGCCCTGGCTTAACTCCGGGCTTATTTCCTTAATCTTTCGGGCAGGGGTTCCTGCAAAGACAGAGCCCGCCGGGACGATCGTCCCTTTGGTCAGAACGGCACCAGCTGCAATTATACTATTGCTTCCCACCACACAATCATCCATGATGATACTACCCATACCCACCAACACATTGTCCTTAAGGGTACAGCCGTGTACTATGGCATTATGGGCAATAGAAACATTGTTGCCAATCTCGGTGGGGGCTTTCTTATAGGTACAGTGTATGATCGCACCATCTTGAACGTTGACCCGGTTCCCCATTTTTATGTAGTGGACATCCCCGCGAATCACTGCATTATACCAGACACTGCATTCATCGCCCATTACGACATCCCCAACCACCGTAGCGTTCTCCGCGATAAAACAATCCTTCCCAAAAACAGGGGATTTTCCACATACTTCCCGTATAACCGGCATAAGCGTTTTTTTAGTTTTCTAAAAATAAGGCAAACCCTGCACCCTTTCCAAAAAAGAAAGGGCCTTAAAGCCCTTGAAAACCTCATTTTGGTGAGTAGGATTAATAATTTACAGCCGGGCACTTGCAATCATAACGCTTGGCACTCAACTGTCCAAAATCGTAACCCAGGGTGATTTGGTGAAAACCTCCGTTATCCAGTCGGATATCCCCCGACTGATACGAATAGTTATAGCCCACCATAAAATTTCCCACATTAGCACCTATCAATGGAGTAAAAAGTTGGAGTCGCTGCTCCCCGGAAGATCCGTCAACCAGGAACTGAGCCCCACTGAAACTTCGGCGATACGAAAGGCCTGCCCATAGGGTTCCCCATTCCATTTGACGGTAGACTTTGGCATTGAAATCTATGGACCGCTCCTCAGTGAATTCGGCGATTTGCAATAATACCGAAGGCTCAAATTGCCAATTGCCCCTGTCAAAAACGTATCCGACGGAAAACAAATAGCGCCTGAGGTTGTCAAATTCAATCGCAGTATATAAATCACGCCCGCTCCCCAGGAGGTTTAACACACTAAAATGGGCATAAAACTCAAGGTAACTGTAGGACGCCCCAAAATCAACGTTAAAATACCCCACGCTGTTTCGCCCCCCGGTAATGATAGGGTCGGCGATGATAGAGCGGAATTCGGTTTCGTCCAGGCTGCTTTGGATAAAACCTGCGCTCAATCCGAAAGAGAGCTGGTTCAGCACCCTGTAATCCGTCCCAAAAGGCAGGTGATGGGCGTAGGTGAGTTTGAGCCCGGTTTGCGAATGGTACCCGTTGGCATCATTAAAAACAATCGCACCTACCCCACTGCGGGAATCGGGTATCCTGTAATGAAAATTAAGCGTTTGCAGGTTTGGGGCTTCATCTACGCTAAACCATTGCTGACGGGCCGTCAATCGCACTTTCCCTCCTTCTCCGATTCCCGCCATGGAAGGATATACCAGATAGTAATTATCCATCAGGTAGTCAAAGTATACCGGGATGCCTTCCTGAGCGCGCAAAGCTCCGGACCCAAAAGCCATCAGGCCCAGAATCAAAAACAATAACCGTTTCATATAAGGAGGACGAAAACTCAGTTCGAGAGGGATTTGATATAGGTTATAACGGTACTAAAAGCACCTTAGTATGTTGAGGGTTCCGCTGAAAATAGTTTATTTTTGTGCAAAAATCTGGCTATGGACGAATACGTGATTACTGTACGGGAGACCAACCACCCGGCAATCCTTAAATTTGAGGCTAACCAACCCCTAGCACTTCAAGGGAATTACGAGTATAAAAACATTGATGAAGCTAAGGATTCCCCCCTGGCCCAGCAATTGTTCCACCTCCCTTTTGTCAAGACGGTCTACATCTCAGGAGATTTTATAGCCC
>CAZEQO010000211.1:0-1247 GCA_964514365.1 uncultured Robiginitalea sp.
ACAACGATGGCCGATAAGGTTAAATGGAGATGTTTTGGTAATCGCTTCAATGGCTATTCGTATAGGTGCCCGGTAAGGTAGATTTCATAGGTTTAATGATGACAGAAATTTACGACTATGCACTGAAAATCCAGTGACTGGGTAAAGAAAAAGGGAGGCTCTCTAAAACCGTTTGCCAAAATACAGGTTAAAACTATAAAAGTTGGCCAGTACCGGATGCTGGGTGAGTTCCTGGGAGTCCATATCCAGGAACAGATTGGCCTCGGCACCCACAAAGAAATCGTTTTTAAAGATGTACTGGTAGGTGATCGCAGGCATTATAAAAGGTTCGGTCTTGCGTTCAGACCGGGTCTCCCCTTCAAAATCCGTAATTGAGGAGGATATAAATTCCCCCTCGATTGTAAACAACGATTCTTCGGTGACCTCGACCAACCGCTGATTCGAAGAGTGGGAGGTGTAATAACCGACTCCGCCGCTAAAGGACAAAAAATGCTTGCTGCGGTTAAGCACATTGAAATGAAATTGCAGGCCCACGGCATAGGTTTCAATCTTGGCCCAGGAGGTTCCTATGCCCCCTGGGGAATTTGGCGAATTCAAATACTCCAGCATTCGGGAGGCATCTTCAAAAAAATCCAGTTCACTGTTGGCACTGGATCGCAGTAGAAAGCCCCCCCAATTAAATACCCTGCTACTATTCCTGCGATAATTCAGACACAAAAAAAGTCCGTTTTGGTCAATATCCATATCCGGATGTGTCGGGATCCCAACCCCAAAGGCCAGATTCGATTTTAAAGTATCCGACTGGGCATACAGTAGATCTCCCTGCGCCAGGGCAGCACAAACCAGTAACCACAAGGTGAGATATTTCATAAAACAAGGGGATAAAAGCATGCCCCAACCTGAAGATGGGGCATGCCTTCGATACTATAAGTCGGTGTAATAATGTTTAAAATAGTAATGGAAAATACCACTTTTTTTGACATTCCACGTATGACCGTCCCGCGTTACGGTCCGCTGGGTAACCCCCGGGCCCACAATGGTGGCAAAGACCTGCCGGCGGGATAACTGTGCTTTGGTCCGTTGTCTGGCCGAACCGAGACTCACCTTGATTTTAGAGGAAACGGTAGCCTGGGGTACTGCCTGAATACTGCCATTTTTTAACTCCAAACCTGCTTTAGTGTTGAGCTCCACAGAGGCAGAACCGGTTAGGTGATGTTTTGTAAACAGCGTAATGACCTGTTCATTTT
>CAZEQO010000211.1:1430-3900 GCA_964514365.1 uncultured Robiginitalea sp.
TTTATGGATATTTTACCATCTGCGGAGCCGCGATAAATTTCGATTTTCTGATGTGAGGCCCCGAAACCCAACCAGTCGTTCCCATCGATTTTAAACCCGGAAAAACGGGTACTGACGATGTCTTCTTCTTCAATAGTGCTGTGATTAACATTATAGGTAAGCAATTTGGCCTGTACCGCAATGGGCTCCGGCTGGCCCTCGGGCTCCTCCGGTACCAAATCCACAAAATCACAATTTTTCCCGGGCAGGTCGCAAGGATCCATATGCCCGACAATATAAACGTTATGCGTGTCGATAAAATCATTGTTTACTACGCCAAAAGACTTTAAAGCGGCGGCTCCCACATCTGCTCCTTTGTACTGGTAAACTTCATTTACTTCCGCATATTGAACAGGTCGGTAGGAGATGTAAAAAACATCTTCGCTTTTTGAGGCGACCCCTGATCCTTCGGTAAAAGGGTTATACACCTCCAGGTTTTGTCCTGCAAGCAGGGTCGTCAGTTGCTCCCTTGCCCCTTCAGTAGATTTGGCGGCGGTGGGATTGAACCCATTTTGCTCGAAATACCCGGATAGGGCTGTATAGGAAGATCCGTTGGCAGCCACCTCATCTACGATGGCCTCAGTAAACCGGTTGGTGCCCGGCACCAGATTTAATTTTCCGGATTTCAGGGCTGCGGATTCCTTCTTGCTCAGTCCATTTTCCTTATCCATCAGAAGAGATAAACTTACCAACTCCCCCAGGGCATCTGTGTTTTCGATTTTTGAATGTACCTCTGCGCGCACTTCAGCATCCGTAAGGGCTTTGCCCACCAGGAGGGAGATATCTTTAAGGAGTTTGTTTTCAGCCTCAAAGCCACCCTGGGGTTCGGCGATTTCCAGAAGCTCCGGAATAGGGGTGATTTCGGATTCCTTGCTGCAGGACAGCAGGACAAGTCCTGTAAGTAGTGCACAGAAATAAGAGTGCAGTTTTATGTGATTCATTGTTCGTTTTTAGTTGATTTGAACCTACTCTCTTAAGGGCTTTTCGGTTTCCGCCCGGCTCTTTCGCGAAAAGAGAATACGGCAGTGCTCGTATCTGGGCGTAAATGTAAATGCGCACCCTACAAGCCACTTGCAGGCAAAAGCGGATTCGCAGGAATTGTTTCAGGAAGTTTGAACACCTTGGAATCGAATTTTGTCTTTTTTTTCTTATCCCACTGCAAATATTCTTGTTCATAAGAATTCGGATTTCGGCAAATGGATTTCGGCAGATGGATTCTGGCCATAGGGTTTTGACAATGGAGTTTGTAACATCTGTGGAGGCCTGTAATCCAGGGCATTGTCAGCACAACTGGATTAAACAGGAGGTTGACATCGACCGAAATTCACCAGAGCGTAAAATCAACCTGGGATGCGTGGTTTAATTGAAAATCT
Source organism: uncultured Robiginitalea sp. (assembly GCA_964514365.1). GTDB lineage: Bacteria > Bacteroidota > Bacteroidia > Flavobacteriales > Flavobacteriaceae > Robiginitalea. The sequence continues at coordinate 2,843 of CAZEQO010000211.1, forward strand.
AAGAGTAATAGTTATTCTAAAGTGACAAAAAGCTGGGATGCAATTTTCCAAATTCCCGCTTTCCGGATCCATTGGGCAGAATACCGGCCACCGATCACGGCATCAGATCCTACAGAGGGGTTGTATCCTTTCCAGCTCCCGGTTTCCCAGGCTAAATTTGAAGGCTCATTGACTGCGATCTCGGAAGGCGTGCGTACCCAATACATTTTACTGTCGGGAGCTGCGGCTATATATCGCCTTAGAGCTTCTTTCCCACTCAACAGGGTCCCAGACCCGGTGGTGGTGAGGACATCCTCGGTGAGAAAGGAGAGTACCTTCTCGTGTTCGTAAGATTTGAGGGCCTGGTTGGAAGCATCCCGAAGTGCCCTTATGGTAGTTTCACTTTTTTGAGCCTTTAGTACTCCCGGAGAACACAGGACAAAAAGGAGCAGCAGAGGGCTTAAGAATCTTTTCATTTTTGGATTTTGTTTCCTGCAGATACTGTTCCACCAACTCCCGGGTTTTTTAGAACAGGGTTTATCATATGGTAAGATACCACCAAATCTTGGTTATATTCGTACGTATCAGACCTAAACTACACGTATGAAATCCAACCTGACCTTTCTATGCTCCCTTCTTTTTATCGTTTTTTCAGGCCTGGCACAAACCGGGGCTTCGGTATTCGAAAACCTGGATTTTCGCTTTATCGGCCCTGAGGGCAACCGGGCGATTGCCATTGCCGGGGTTCCCGGGGATCCGATGATCAATTACATCGGTGCGGCCTCAGGAGGACTTTGGAAAACAACGGATGGGGGCCTTGGTTGGGAACCCGTTTTCGATAAGCAGGAGGCCTCTTCGATCGGGTCTGTGGCGATAGCACCATCTAATCCGGATATTGTATGGGTAGGTACCGGGGAGACCTTTGTGATTCGCCCTGCCCATGCCATGGGAGACGGGATCTATAAATCTGAAGATGCCGGGACGACCTGGAAGCGTATGGGCCTGGAGAAAACAGGGCGGATCGGTCGGATTTTGGTGCACCCGGAGAATCCGGATATCGTATATGCCGCGGCCCTGGG
>CAZEQO010000212.1:0-1122 GCA_964514365.1 uncultured Robiginitalea sp.
GTTCTGAACCTGTAAGTACCACCTCAACCCCTTCCCGACTGGCAAAATAAGCGGTCAAAAAGCGCATGGCCGTTCCCGCATGGTGAATATCAACAAGAACCTCTTTGGAAGAGAGCGCTTCCTGCATGACCCTGGAATCATCTGAATTCGAAAGGTTTTCGATCCGAATTGCCGGAAAAAGTGCCTGCAGGATCAAAAGGCGGTTCGATTCACTTTTCGATCCTGTAATACGCAGTGATCCATTAATATGACGGGTGGCGGGTCCCTGAAGATGCAGTTTCAAAATAGGTGTTCGATTAATGGGTTTGAACCGCAACTTTAGCAGCGGTTCAAAATACTATAATTACCGGCTTTTTGGCTTCCTCAATTCTAAACTCGATTCCCAGGAGACCGTAAAATAGGGCTTCACTTGAGTTTGGGGTTGTCCCGGTGCCGATCGTGGTCGCGTTCAGTTTTGATTTCAAGCTTGCGATCAAAAGCGCCCTGCAAATCTATCCCCGTCTGGTTGGCCAGGCAGAGTACTACAAAAAGCACATCGGCCAGTTCCTCACCGAGATCTTTGTCCTTATCGGATTCCTTTTCGCTTTGTTCCCCATAGCGACGGGCGATAATACGTGCCACCTCACCCACCTCCTCCGTGAGTTGGGCCATATTGGTCAGTTCATTAAAATACCGCACCCCATGGTTTTTAATCCACTGGTCAACTGCCTGTTGGGCGTTGGATATGTTCATCAGACGTGATTTTTTTCAAAACTACCTGTTCCGATTCTTTTTGCACAATATTTTTGAATAATTCGCGCTCAGGAGGGATACAGGGACCGGTTATTCGAAATTCTTGCCTAACGCCTCCAAAAATTTTTCGAATTATTCGCGCATCCGTGTATCAATCCATATCGTTACAGGACCATCATTGGTAAGGTCTACCTGCATATCCGCTCCAAAAACCCCCGTCCCCACTTCGCGTCCCAAATATTTTTCCAACTCCAGGACAAAGGCTTCGTAAAGGGGGGTGGCAGCCTCGGGCCGGGCTGCTTTGATATAGGAGGGTCGATTCCCTTTTTTCGTGCTGGCCAGAAGCGTAAACTGACTGACCACAAGAAATTCGCCGTCAACCTGATCTAT
>CAZEQO010000212.1:1132-3883 GCA_964514365.1 uncultured Robiginitalea sp.
CACGATGACCTCTCCCCGGGTCTGATGTACCGAGCGGTTCATCACCCCATTGTCGTCGTTAAAAATCCTCAGGTTGGCGATCTTCGGCACCAGCCATTGTATATCCTCCGGGGAGTCGTCTACACCAATCCCCAATAAAATGAGCAGGCCTGAACCTATTTCGGATACTTTCTCTCCTGAGATCGAGACACTTGCAGATCGCACCCTTTGTACTACAGCCCTCATACTTATTCCTTAAGTCCGGTCCGGTACACATCCTGCTCACCGGTAATCATTTGCACATAGGACCGATAGCGGCTCAGGGCCACCGTCCCCTCCTCAAGGGCTTCTTTTACAGCGCACCCGGGCTCATCCAGATGCAGGCAGTTGTTGAAACGACACTCGGACTTCAGGGCAAAGAGTTCCGGAAAATAATCCCCGATCTCTTCCTTGTCCATATCGACCAATCCGAAACCTTTGATTCCCGGGGTGTCGATAATCCGGGCCCCTGAAGGCAAATCGTACATTTCCGCAAAGGTCGTGGTATGCTGTCCCTGCTTGTGCTGCTCCGAGATTTGAGCGGTCTTTAATTCCAATTCAGGCGCGATCCGGTTGATCAGGGTGGATTTGCCAATACCCGAATGTCCTGCAAACATGCAGGTCTTTCCGGACATCAGGTCAATCACCTGGTCCACATTTCTTCCCGTGGTAGCCGAAATCCCAATGCAGGTATATCCAATATCCCGGTAAAGTGCTGCCATGTATTTCGTCTCGTCCTTCAGATGCTCGTCCATGGCATCTACCTTATTGAACAGCAACACACAAGGCACCTGATAGGCTTCAGCTGTCGCCAGAAAACGATCTATAAACTCGGGATACGTCCTCGGGTTCTCCAGAGTGACCAGTAAGAAAACAAGGTCGACGTTGGCGGCGATGATATGTACCTGCTTGGAAAGTTTTACAGATTTGCGCACCAGGTAATTGCGCCGATCCATGATTTCGTAAATCTGTCCGACGGTCACATCTCCGTCTTCGACCAGATTGAATCTCACCTCATCCCCTACGGCAACCGGGTTGGTACTTTTTATTCCTTCTATTCGGAAACGTCCTTTAATCCGGCAATCATAGAAAACACCACCAGGGGTTTTTACCCGGTACCAGCTGCCTGTTGATTTGTAAACGATTCCCTGCATTGTATCTGTAGGATAGAGGTGCAAAATACTAATATTCCCGCTAGTGAGGACCACAAGATGCGGGTATAATACCACTTACCCGTCGGGAGCCGTTTCCGGGAACTCTTTTGTCTTTTCCAGGGATTTTCCTTGTCTCAGAACTGACGGGGTATGACACCAGGGCAACACCCGGGTTTCCATCAATACAAAAAAAAAGAAGCCGGCATTAAGAGCCGGCTTCTTTTTTAAAAATTAAATGTGGTTAATTGAGAAAGTAAATTCGCCCGCCCATCATGGTGTCCTTATTGACGCTTTGCGGGTCTCCATACACACGGACATCTCCCCCGGCGCGAATCTGAATATCCACCTCTTTTGAGGCAAATAATTCGGCCTCTCCCCCGGTACTAACCCGAATACCGGTGTAATCTGTTTTAAGGTCACGTCCTTCAAAAATCCCCCCGGTATTGAGGGTAATGACCTGATTGGTCGCTATTCCGGAAGCGGTGACAATCCCTCCGGTCACTGCCCTGATCCTGGCGTCCTGAACGCTTAAGCCGATCTCGATTTGAGCCCCTTCCTGAGCACGGAGTTCAATCCGCTCCTGCACCAGTTGTTCATTCCCGATAATCCGGGCACCCTCATTGGCATCGATAATTCTCAGATCGGTGTAATACACTTCGATAAAGGTATCCTCACCCTGGAATTTTTTCTCGAGCGGCATCCGTAACTTCAGGACGCCGTCTTTATTGACAAAATTAATGTCCTGTGTATTTCTCCCTTTGATCAGGATACGGTTTTCGTCCGATTTGATCAGGTTTACCTCAATAAGGTCGAAAACCTTGATTTCCCGGAATTCCCCAACCTCCCGGTCTACGATTCCCTGGGCCGTCAGCCCTGTCATGCTTAGCGCGAAAAATAAAACTAGTAGTGTCCTCATATCTGTGTTTTTCTACTTCAAAAGACGCTCCTTTTCAGGCATTGTTACACCCCAGTGGAAAAAATATAATCTGAGTGGCAGCAACCAAAAATCAGGAGTTGATAATCGCCTCCTGGTGGTTGATGGATTCCTGGTGGATGGCTTTAAACATCTTCAATACAAATTCTTCACTTAAACCATGTTCCTGGCCTTCCAGGATCATATTACCCAAAATGGAGTTCCAGCGGTTGGTTTGCAATACAGCAACATTCTTATCCTTCTTCAAAGCACCAATCGCATCGGCTACTTTCATTCGCTTACCCAAAATATCGATGAGCTGATTGTCAATCACGTCTATCTGAGCACGGAGATTGCTGAGGTTCTGCCGATACGCAGCCTCCTGGTCCGTCTCTTTCCGAATGCGTAAATCCCTCATGATCTGCACCAGGCGATCCGGTGTGACTTGCTGGGCCGCATCGCTCCAGGCCTTGTCCGGATTGGTATGGGTTTCGATCATCAGGCCATCAAAATTCAGGTCGAGGGCGGCCTGGGAAACATCGAAAATCAGGTTCCGGTTGCCCGAGATGTGGGAAGGGTCATTGATCAGCGGGAGATCGGGGAATCGGGATTGCAATTCAATAGCCAGTTGCCATTCCGGTATGTTGCGGTATTTGGTTTTTTCAT
>CAZEQO010000213.1:0-2340 GCA_964514365.1 uncultured Robiginitalea sp.
AGCCCTATTTAAAGATTTCACACCATCTTGAATTGGTCCTGAACCTATCGTATGACATCAAAATAGACGCCTACGATAACTGGAACCTCGGATTTGGAGTGGCTATAGGATTATAAACCAGATAAGGAAATATCAGAACACGATTTAAATACAACAAACCCTTTAATTATATGAAAATGAAACCGACAAAAACCCTCACCTTTTTAATGTTGTTTGCACTGAGCAGCTCCATGGCACAAACCTTCACCATGGGCAAAAAGTGCCAGGAAGCCTATGCCAGCGCGCAGGCAGCACTGAGCGCAAAGTCCTATCAGGATGCCCTCGCACTTTATGATGCATTTTCAGAAGACTGTAAGACAAAAGATGCCAAGATCCTGGCTTCAGAAGGTAAAGCCGAAGCCTATAATGGGCTGGGCATGCATGCCGAAGCCATTGCTGAGGCAGATGATGTACTAAAAAGAACCAAGGACCGGAGCCTGGCAGGACACTTTCAAAAAGCGGTGGCCCTGAATGCTACCGGAGATATTGAGGGTTCCAAAGCCCAACTGGAGTCTGTGATGGAACTCACAGAAATGAACCAGAACACGGCACAACGGGCCTCAAACTATGCCCTGATGGCAGCCCTCTACGACCGTCAGATGGGTCAAATGGATTCGGCTATGGTCTACCTCAATAAGGCCAAGGAATTGGATCCGGGAAACGTGAACTATATCCTGCAGGAGGGAGACATGTATCTGGTTCAAGACGACTTTAAGAGTGCTTATGCCGTTTATGACGAAGCCGCCCGTTTATATCCGGATTCTCAGGAAGTCTACGTCTCCAAAAGCAACGCCGGCCTTAAGGAAATGAATAAAAAGTACGGGACTAGTAAAGCACAGGACCTGCGGGAGATGATGTCAGATGCTGAAAAGGCCACTATTTGCGGTGATCTCGCCAGGGCTATGGAACTGGGATATAAGGATATGAATAAAGAAATGTTTAAAGCACTCGTTTGTCAATAATTTTAATTAATCCAAAAACCATGAAAAGAACACTATCAATAACACTATCCGCATTTCTTGCCCTCTCCATGCTTATGAGCTGTTCGGCAATTCAGAATATGAATAAACAACAAAAGGGTACCGCAGCGGGAGCGGCCGGAGGGGCCCTCCTCGGGGCTGCCGTTTCCAAAGGCAGTATCTGGGGGATCTTAGCAGGCGCCGCAATTGGCGGTACTGCCGGAAACCTTATCGGCAAGAAAATGGACCGACAGGCCAAAGAACTCAGCCAGGCCGTACCCACGGCTGAAGTCCAGCGTGTGGGTGAAGGGATCAATATGACCTTCGATGCCACATTAGCCTTTAAGATTAATTCGGCGGCCATCAGTGACAATTATAAAAGCGACCTGAACGCAGCGGCCTCCGTATTTAAAGGGTATGAGGACACCAATATCCTGATTGAAGGCCACACGGACGATACGGGTTCCGCTGAATTTAATATGTCACTCTCTGAAAAGCGGGCAAAAGCCGTTCGGGATTACCTGGTTTCCCAGGGCGTAGATGGCTCTCGCCTAACCGCTAAATGGTATGGAGAAACCCAGCCTAAATACCCCAACGATGAGGCCAACCGGGCTAAAAACCGTCGCGTGGAACTGGCTATTTATGCCAATGACGAGATGATCGACGCGGCAAAAAGCGGAAAACTGGACTAATTGTATAGCCATCGGTGATTGTTTAACTTGAAAAATATAGCCCGGCTGTTTTGTCTGGGCTATATCTCTTTTATTTGAACAAAGGGGTAATCAATGATCTGAATATTTCAAAGCCTTTATAGTTTTAAATAATGTAAATCACAATTTGTATAACTGCTATGAATAAAAAGAGGAGTACGCTATTTTCAGTATTGACTTTAGCTGCAATTATGGTTTTTTTCTCCTGTAAAGAAGAGGAAGAAATACAATCCGGGGAGAATAGTACCGCAACTGTATACTACGGTGGGGATATCATCACCATGGAGGGTGATGTACCCCAATACGCCGAAGCCCTTGTTATAAGGAATGGCACTATCGAGTTTGCAGGGACCTCAGCAGAGGCCATGAAAAAAGCGGGCCCCGGTCATCAAATGGTAGATCTGGAAGGAAAAACCCTGCTGCCGGGGTTTATCGACGGCCATGCACATTTTGGCAACTTCGGGCTCCAGGCTGTGGGCGCCCTGTTGCTGGCACCCCCGGATGCCACCTGTAAAGACATCCCCACCCTCATCCAAATCCTGAAGGACTGGAATACCCCGGAAAACAGGGCACTTACAGGCTGGATTTTCGGAACCGGATTCGATGACTCCGTTTTGGAGGAAAAGCGCTTC
>CAZEQO010000213.1:2350-3865 GCA_964514365.1 uncultured Robiginitalea sp.
CCGCCACGACCTGGACGAGGTCAGTACGGAATTTCCTATCATGATTACCCACATCTCGGGGCATTTTGCCGTGGTTAACACCAAGGGGCTTGAAGTCCTGGGTTTTAACGCCGATACCCCGGACCCGGAGGGTGGCATCATCCGTAGAGAACCCGATGGCAAAACGCCTAATGGCGTTTTGGAAGAACTCGCTGCTATCCCCTATATGCTTAAGGCATTGATGCCTAAAGACCAGGAGGGCGCGGACCGCTTCTTCAACGCCGGACAGGATATGGCGCTCTCTTTTGGCTATACCACAGCCCAGGAAGGGCGCGCCATGCAAAACCACGAACTACTGGCTGCGGCCGCCGAAGCGGGTAAGTTAAAGCTGGATGTAGTGAGCTATATCGATTATATATTCTTGGACAAGTATATGGGGTCCAAATGGAACAGCAATGACTATACAGACCACTACCGGATCGGCGGTATGAAAGTGACCCTTGACGGTTCCCCACAAGGGCGTACAGCCTGGCGAACCCAGCCCTACCTCCTTCCCCCTGACGGACAGGGACCCGACTATGCCGGGTATCCGGCTATACCCCAGGATTCGACGGTACAGGCCATTTTTGAAAAAGGTTTTGAAAATAACTAGCAGATCCTGGTACATGCCAACGGGGATGCCGCCATGGATCAAATGATCCGTGCCCTGAAGCCCAATGTGAAGACGTACGGTAAGGGCGACCGCCGCAACACCCTTATTCACGGGCAATACATCCGGGAAGACCAAATTGATGCGTTTAAGGAACTCGACGTCATCCTTTCCCTCTTTCCGCTCCACACTTTCTATTGGGGGGACTGGCACAAACAAATCATCGGGGATTCCCTGGGCAACAGGATCAGCCCGGTGAAGACAGCCCTTAATAAAGGCCTGAACGTCACCATCCATACAGATGCCCCTGTGGCCCTGCCCAACCTGATGCGGGTGGTATGGACAGCAGTAAACCGAAATTCCAGATCTGGTGCCGTGATCGGGGAAACCGAACGGCTGACACCCTACGAGGCACTTCAGGCCATCACGATCTGGTCGGCGTATCAACACTTTGAAGAGGACCGGAAGGGAAGCCTGACACCGGGAAAGCTGGCGGACCTGGTTATCCTGGATAAGAACCCCCTGAAGGTGGATCCCGATGCCATTAAGGATATTGAAGTCCTTGAGACCATCAAGGAGGGAGTAACAGTTTACAAAAAATAAGACATTGTTATGGACAATTCGGAAAGTAAGAGGCTTGAACGCGCGATAGAGGTCATCACGGTGATCGTTTTGTTCTACGCATTATTTATGATTGTGCAGGCATCCGGATAAGGAGAGCAGGTTTGACGAAGAATAGATTAGACTTTAAGGGTACACAAGATTTTTTGAGGTAAACACTTAAAAGATTAAACGGATAAAACAATTCCTTTCGAAAAAGCCGACTGACCATTTCGTGCTATAATAAGCAAATATAATACCAAACTATGAATTATTTTTTTCTATTC
>CAZEQO010000214.1:0-3861 GCA_964514365.1 uncultured Robiginitalea sp.
CGGCATTCACCCGGAAGATACCCGGGCTACTGTGGAGCGGACAGATTACTTTGTATCCGACACCGTCAGTATCGACAGCCTGATCACCCGGGCAGATTTTATCTTAGTGCACCACGCGCATTTTGACCATTTATCCGATGTTCCCTATATCGCAAGGAAAACAGGAGCAAAGGTTATCGGTACTGAAACCACCTGCAACATACTCCGTGCTTATGGCATCCCAGACGAGCAACTCTACCCGGTGCAGGGCGGGGAGGACTACCAGTTTGAGCATTTTTCAGTCCGGGTCATCCCCTCCATACATTCGGCCCTGAATGACAAACACTACCTGGACTCCCGAACCTATTCAGAAGTTCCCCAGGCACCTTTGCGCGTATCGGAATTTATCGAAGGGGGCTCCCTGATGTTCCTGGCGCGTTTTAAAAAGCATACCGTCCTTACCATGGGCTCAATGAACTTTGTGGAACGGGAACTGGAAGGGGTTGCGCCGGATATCCTGCTGGCCGGGGTTAACCAGTCCCAACTGGGGCTCTATAAGTACAACGAACGCCTGCTCAGGGTTACTGAAAATCCTAAAGTGATCATCCCCACCCATTGGGATAACTTCCGACTGCCTTATGGCTTTTCACAGCAAGCCTCGGTAGACTTGAAACTCCTGCCCTTCAAGGAAGATGTGGCACGGCTGTCCCCCAAAACCCAGGTGATCATTCCCGAGCATTTGGGGACGATCACCATTAAATAGATAACAGCTATCTCATATGGCAGACGGTATGTGTACAATCCATACTTTCATAAACAAAACCCTTATTTAGTGCTTTAAAGCAGATATAACCTCGCACAATGTTTCGTTTCTTCCGCCAAATCCGCCAAAGCCTGCTATCCCAGAACAAGGTATCGAGATACCTGCTCTATGCCGTAGGGGAAATCGTTCTGGTTGTTATAGGAATCCTCCTGGCCCTCCAGATCGATACCTGGAATCAGGAGCGTATCAACGCCCGTGAGGAGCGTCGAATTTTTCAGGACCTGATGGAAGAATTGAAATACAATGACTTCCTTGTGGAAAACGGAATGAAAACCATGGCGGAAGTGATCACGGCTGCTGAGGGATTACTGGTACAGGTCAATGAACCCAGTACGCCATTCAGAGAAGAATTTTTTAATGAGGAAATAGATAAACTCACCCGGGTATGGGTGTCAGGCAGACCCACCACCCTCTACGATGTGCTCAGCGGTTCAGGCGATTTCAACCTGATTAGTTCTCCTGTACTGCGCAAAAAACTAGCCGATCTTAAACGCAATCAGGAGACGTTGATAAAGTTCGAGGATATGCAAAATCGGTATGTAGACGATCAACTTCGTCCATTTTTAAATCGACATATGGACAGAACCACCATTCGATCTGGTCATAGCGCATCTGTTCTGATAACCTCCCGGCATTCCTCGGTTTTCCCCGCCAACGATAAGGCGCTGATTGAAAACCGGGAATTTGCCAATCTGTTAACAGACCTGATTTTTTTCACCGAAAGGATTATGGAAAACTATAAACGGGTTGAACAGGATATCGCGGAAATAGATTCCCTTCTCTTTGACAAATACCCCGATTTAAAACCGAAAGTCTTTATACCTTATTAATTTAAAATCAATCCGGGATATGATCCCGTTTTTTCGAGTTGCACCTGCTACGGGTTAGTGATCTTGAAAAGACAATCAAGGAGATCAATGAAAAGGATTTCGCCCCCAATCTGACCAGGGTTTCCAAACCCATCACCACATGTTCAGATTGTGAAAACCTGGCGGATTTATTCGATTCCAGAGGCCGTGTGGGTTCTAATCTCTATTTGATCGAAGCGCCTGAAGATGAACTCCTTCATTTGTTGAAAAGGAAATACACGGCCTATCATGCTTTTAAACGCTTGTATGATACCACGCAGATAAAAATGCAAAGATTGATTGAAATCATCAATGCCGAATCAGAAAATATAAGGTTCATAATCAGACGTCAACCACCTACCATGTTTGTTCGCTAAAATAAATCCTTCACTATCCACTACCTGGTTATAATCGATTGAATGGCCCGAGGGGGAATACTCACTGAAATGGCCTCATCATCACCTACATATAATTTGTAATCGATGGGCTCATCACTCTGGTTCATGATCACATTGACCATACTGCTATCTTCATTGACAAATGACGTGCTCAGAAGTTGGCTTCTGCTGCTTACCGTACTTATTCTTTTGGCCCCGGGGCGAATAAACTTTGAAAAGTGGCCGATGTAGTAATAAGAGGGCGTAAAAATTAATTCGCCGGCCTGGGTATCCCCGTGGATGGGCGCAAAGCAGAAATTGCCCACATGGTTCGGGCCGCCCTTTTCGTCCAGCAAAATATTCCAATCCGTCCACCCCACCGTTCCATGGTTAAAATCATTGATGATTGAGCGGCCGTAACGTTCTGCATGTTCCCAGTATTGATACCGGTCTGGCCTGAATCCTTCCTGGCATCCTTCAGTAAACAAGAGGTTCTTCGTGGGAAAAGACTCTTTGATGTTACCCAGGTTTGAGAACATGGGCTCCCCACCTGCCCATGTTTCATACCAGTGAAATCCGATACCCCAGGCGTATTTCGCGGCCTCAGGATCTTCAAAAATCGTATTCGCGCGATGGTTGATTAGATCTCTGTTGTGATCCCAAACGACAATTTTCTTATCCCCCAGCCCTTCGCGCTCCAGGGTTGGCCCGAGATGATTCTTTAAAAAATCGCGTTCTTCCTCCGCTGTATAAATACACGATTCCCATCGCTGAACCGCCATGGGTTCATTTTGAATCGTAATCCCCCAAATCGGCATGCCTTCCTGCTCATAGGCTTTGATAAATTTGGCGTAGTAAAGCGCCCAGGACCCTGCATACTCCGGAAGAAGTTTCCCCCCTTGAAGCATATTATTATTGTCCTTCATAAAGGCAGGCGGACTCCACGGACTGGCATAGAGCAATAAACTGCCCCCCGCTGTTTCAATCGCTTTTTTAATCAAAGGGATCTTATAGGTTTTATCGTGGTCAATACTAAAGGTCTCCAGGTCCTTATCTCCTTCTTCAATGTAGGTGAAACTCCCAGAGCTAAAATCGCTGCTGTGGATAGGCGTGCGACAAAGGGAATACCCTATTCCGTCCTCTATATCGTAATACGCAGTGAGAAATGCCTCTTGTTTTTCAGGTGGCAATTTTGCGAATACTTCTGCCGAAGCGTCCGTTATCGCCCCACCAATCCCCAGCAAGGTCTGAAAGGACTTGTTTGGATTCACAAAAACAGACACTTCGTTTTCTAAAGGTTGTGCTGCCTTTTTAAAGGTGGCTTTTCCCGTTTCAGCCAGTCGTAGAGCAGTCTCGCTGGCCGTTGTATATACTTTGGACTCTTTTCCTAAAACTGAGCTTATCATAGCCTCTGAAGGTACTTCGGTTATTGCTTTTTCGGGTGTATCTGCTTGCTGTGTTTCTTTGCAGCTTATCAGCACGACAAGGAAGAGTATTACGGTAAGTCTATACTTCATAATATATTATAAGATAAATCCCTAAGTGAGGGGAGACACAATGAACGCGTTAAACTCGCCAATCGCTCAATTCAACCCCTTCCTGAATGCCGGACGTTGAGAACTATATAAAAGTACACAAAGCCAATGATCTTATCGAAAGGTTTTTATAGAATTAGTTTGGGAATTGTTTAATCCGTCGCAACCTTACGAGTCACGTTGGAACGTCTTGAAATACAAAAAGCGATCTGCTCCAAAACTCCTAATTAGCAAAGGGGACTATCGAGACCCTCTGCCAACTGCAACTGCCGACTGTCAACCTTCCGGGACGGGAATTG
>CAZEQO010000215.1:0-3318 GCA_964514365.1 uncultured Robiginitalea sp.
CGATGTTTCAAGATGGTGATCAACCCTTCCCGCGCCATGCGGATTTTCGTGGATCGCTCCGTTTTCGGATCTTTTTCGTGTTCGGAAACCTGTGTGTGCAGGAAGGAGAGGAGTTTCTGATACATCTGGCATTCCTGCAGGATCTTTTCGGCAATGAGGTCACTCTCAATTTTAAGCCCCGGAGTGTCATTTTTCATCATTTTCAGAATCTGGATGGCCTTGACCGAAACAGCATATTCTGCGGAGTCCACAAATCCAATAAGCGCACTGACGGCTTCTGATGTGCCCATGGCCCTCAGTACCTCCGGCACGAACAGGGCGTCATTGACATCTATTTCATGGTTTTCAACCATCCGTTTGAGAAGCGGGATAATGGAGGGGCCATGCCCCTTAAGACACGCAATTGCCTTTTTACGCAACTTTTTCTCATGTAATTGGGCAACGACCTTGGGGATAAAACGTTCATCCCTTATCTGTGCAATACTATCCAAGGCTGCACTTAAAACCTGGGGGTCCGAATTTTCCAGGAATCCAAAAACAGTCTTGTATCGCGACTCCAGGCGGGTATGCCCAATGGCCTCTATTGCCGCGATCACGTCAAATTTGTTTTTCTCATCCCATGGAGGTTGCCCCGCATGCTCCAACAGGGTGTCCACCCGGACTTCCAGTTGGAGGATATCCTTCAGATGTACATCCGTATGGACTTCCTGTGCCACAGCGAGCAGGGTAAGCGCATGGATATTGGCGTGATTGCTGTGTTTCTCAAAATCAATTATTTCCTCCCGGTGCAGGTCGTGGTCTTTATGGATCAAATACCGAAGGACATCGATCACGACCTCATCGGAAGGGTCATTGAGCATCGCCTTCATTTCAGGTCTTAAATCTGCGGAATTCAGGTAATACAAATTCTTGACACTCAGGCTCCGGATATGGCTGGACGGGTGATGAAGCAGGCCCCGGAGTGCATCAAAATAATGCTCATCCGGACTCCGCAATATTTCCTCAAGCATATACAGGATCTGGGATTCCTTTCCAGTGGTCAAAACCCGGTTTATCGTTCCGTAGACAGATTCGTTATGGACATCCAGATGGTGTTTTTCGTGCTTTTGCACCTTGGGGTGCTCCTTGACGAGCAGCTGGCGGAAAGACTCCTGGTACGCCTTGAAAATTCGGGTAATCAGGAAAATCCAGATACCGATAAGGACTATATTGATGTAGCTGATATAGATACTGGGAACGCCCAGGCCGTTGATGAGAAAAATCAGGATAGCTCCGGCCAACCCGGTGGCAATACTGTCCACGACGATGTCAATAAAAGGTTTTGCGTGTTTGCGAACCTCTATGGGTACAGGGATTACCACGAGTTCTGAGGCCGCTTTATTCAATGACTGTTTCAGGCTCCCTTCGACTATTTTAATGGCAACCACAACCCATAATTCCGGAATAAGGAGCAGTAATACAGAGCCCAGCAAGATGCCGACGGGCATGAATATCAGTGCATTTCCAATTCCAAAATATTTGAGTATCCGTTTGGAAAGGAATAACTGGATCAGCAGGGATACCACGCTAAGGGTTGAAAACCAGAATCCAAAAAACGACGTCAATTCTTCGGTATTCGTGATTTTTTCAGCTGCAAAATGGCTGTACTGGTAATCCACCATTTTTGCAACTATCACACTTATTCCCACCGTTAGGGTGATAAGCCATAACAGGCGGTTGTGCCGGATAAGTGTAAAGGGGCTTTCCTTGGCTTTTTCTTTTATCGGTTTCTTTACGGTATTCTGATCCACATACCGTTTCCAGAGATAGGAACTGATAGGAATACAAACCAGTATCAGGGCTGCCGCGACTAACAACAGGTTTTCCGAACTGATGATCCCGGACAGCAGGGAGGTCAGGTAACCCCCGAATATTCCTCCTGCAATGGCCCCGGAACCGATAAACCCAAATAATCGTTTCGCTTCGCGAACATTAAAAATCAAATTGGCCAGGATCCAGAACTGGGAGGTCGTGAGCAATCCGAATATGGCGACAAAGAGATAAGGGGCATAGAGCCATCCTGTATTGGAAGGTCTAAAATTGAGCAGGAAACAAAAAAGAGCAAACAGTAAGGCACTAAAAATAAGGGTACCTGTAATCACCCTGTTCAGCGGAATGGCCCAAAGGATTTTGTCGTAAAACAGGGAAAACAAAACCGCCAAAACGGCGGTAAGCAGGTACGCTGTAGGCAAAGCCTCAGAGGTGAGGGCCGACAGGAAGATAGAATTAATTGTCGGCTTGACAATCAGCAAGGTCGTGATGAGCAAAAAAACGTAGGCCTGTAACAGGACCGCTTTGCGAATCTCCCCCGGTTTGATATCAAAAAGTTTCTGAAAAAGCGTCGTAATCGCGTACATAAAGCATTATCTGGATTTGAGCGAATTCAGCGCGCGTTCAACGGGAACAACCAGTCCCTGAGCAATCTGCTCACCCGAGGAATCTTCAATAAGTGCGACTAAGATATAACGCCTGTCGTCATCCCAGACCAGAACAGAATCTGCATGCCAGGACTGCCACGAACCTGACTTTCGATATAGGGCAGCTTCCGGAGCGAGTTGCAGAAGTGTATATACAAATTTGTGCTTTATTCCGGGTTCTTTCAGGATGTCGAGCATATCCTTGGACCTTTCGTAGCTAATCAGCCTGCCAAAGGCCAACCGGTAATAGAACCGGCAGACCTGGTATGCATTGGCCGCATGACTCAAATTCTTTAAGGGTTCCCGGTTGGTTTTACCACTTTTAGCGTACCGCTTGCCCACCCAAAGACCACCACCTTCTTCTTCCAGATAAAATTCATTTTTGGCATCCCGCATGACCCTTTCGATTTTCTCGTATCCAAGAAGGTCGATAACCCGTGTGGTCGCCTGGTTGTCGGAATACCGGATCATGGCATGCATGTCGCGTTTCAGGGATTCGGTTTCCTCCAGCTCCTTCTTATGAATGGCATCCTCGGCGGCCAGGAGTACGGCAATTTTGGGAAGGCTCGCCGCATACATCATTTCCCGACCATTAATACTTGCGAAGGCGGGGGTTTCCCAGTCGGTTAAATCCACCAGGCCTATAGACAACTTCCGATTCGAGATTAATTTACCGAGTTTTGGATCGGATTTTATTTCCGATTCGAGCGCTTTCTGCAGGTCGGAATTTCTGAAATCCCTGAGGGGTTTGAAGGACTCATCGGGTATTTTAATGGGAAGTTCCGGGATCTGGGCATAGGCATTTTCACTTCCCACACGTACGGAATCATTCTCCAAGGTGGATTTCGTGACTGCATTACCC
>CAZEQO010000215.1:3328-3839 GCA_964514365.1 uncultured Robiginitalea sp.
TCCTTAGTTTCCTCAAGTGTAGAATCATTCTCAAGTGTGGGTTTCATTACGGAGTGCCCCTTATCCTTTGGGTTACACCCCGGGCCGGATACAAGGATTCCTAAGAAAATCAGAGAAAGAAATTTATAACTCATACTCGAAAGCAGCGGGCAATTTATTTACACGTATTACACAAAGATAGCCCAGAGCGGTATTCAGGCAAACAAATACCTTTGAATAACTCTCATTTCAAGTGAATTATGGAAACCGGGTTAAGAGGTCCTGTTAAATTAAAATCTGTCACCCATGGCGATATCCCCGAGACCTCCCAGAATACTCCCCTCCCCTTTTTGTTTGCCGCCACCCTTTGGGGCAGCTGCCCAGACACGTTCGGCCAGCCGGCTAAAGGGTAGGGATTGAATATAAACAACACCCGGACCTTTCAGGGTTGCGAAGAAGAACCCTTCGTCCAGGCTGACGCCAAATCCCAAGCGAAAGTCGGCGCCAAAGCTGAGCAGCACCGGCGCGTCGA
>CAZEQO010000216.1:0-3726 GCA_964514365.1 uncultured Robiginitalea sp.
CGGCTAAATCTCTATCCACCAGGATCTTTTTGCCTCGCGTTTTTTGAAAGATTAACGATTTTGAGCCCCTTTTTCTGATACAACTCAAAATGCAAATCTGTGGTATAAATTTCGGTGCAATCAGGCACCAGAAGTGAACTCAGGATTAATGCATCAAGCCCCGGCATTCCGGTACCGTGCCCGATGTGACTTGCCTTGAGAGCAGTTTCCTTATTAACCGGCATAACACTTACGGCTTCGCCTATATCCGAAATGATCGTTGGCCACTCCTTAAATTTCCCTTTCAGAAGTTTCCTTTGGAGTTCATACAAAACAATGACCGATGTTACTGTCTCACGCTCTTCCCAGATACGGAACGCAACCGGGTTTTGCTCCTGCAGGGCAAAGAAAAACCCTGTATCAAGACCTGTCAGCATCTGCTTCCGTCCTTTCCCTGTGTATATCTTCCCATTTTCCAAGAGGTTTTTCCTTTACCAGAACGTTTAGTACCCGTTCTTTGGCAGCGCCCCTCTGGTTGTCCTCCTCACCCCATTTCAGGGATTCAATAAGCTTGTTCATGCCGGTGACGGCCGCCTGCTGGATACTAGAAATTTTCCCCACAGTCTGGAGTTCCCTGAGAGCTTTCCATATTTCAAATGGTATTCGGATAGTTACCCGTTTATCTTGCATTCCTTTGCCTCCTTTATATGGTATGTAAATACACATTAACACCATAACACGAAAATGTCAAAATAATCGGTGGCCTCTGGAATTCCGATATAAGGATTAAACAAGAAACCGTGGCGACTGAAGAAATTCTGAGGCACTTGGTCAAGATTTTTCGGTTACGCGTCCCTCAGTGTATTTGGCATAGACCTGATCTCGGGTGATATTGAGTTCTTTTGCAATGTCGTGAACAGGCACATTGGCCAACATGAAGACTTCATGGGATGGAAAGATCCCGAAGTGCTGGTCCACAAAGACAATCAGCTTGTTTCGATTAAGGACCTTCAGCTTTCGCCGGTACATTTGCCACGTGCTTTGTTTACCCAGGGCTTCCAATTGGAGCTGTTCTTCCTGCCATTTTAGAAAGGCAGTCGTGAGGGCTTTCATGCCCATGGTCATGTATGTCTGGATATAGACAGCCTCTTTGGTTTTTTTGGGAGGATGCTCAAAGTGCCAGTTTTGTTTAACCTCTCGAAAAAGTTTATTTTCCATGAGACTGCGGTCATCATAACGATCAAAGGTGATGAAAGGGTCCTTTACGCCTATATTGGTCACGAAAACGACCTGTTTTTCAAGGGGAGGCGTTTTATTGTCCCATGTTTTGACAACTACTGCATTTAAAGGGATAGGTTCGTAATCTTTCTTGGTAGTATTGGCCTGGGAGCCCTCTGGATTAAACCAGTCACAGGTCAAAATATCAGGCACCCCCACCAGGGTGGTGAGCACTTTTTCGGTGTATCTCTTTTTGCCATAGCCATGAACAACTTCAACTTCGCGAGTAACAGGAGGGAAACTCTCAGAATCTAAAGCTAATTGACGGGCATCTATGGCTGCTTCCATATTTCTCTTTAAAGGGATAACAAACTCGATCCCTTGTTGGTCAATTTTATAGAGGACTTTGCCGTCAAGGAATCCGCGATCAATCACCAAAGAATCAATGATGCTGCCTGTCTTGATATTTTCTTTGGCTTGTTCCAATACCGCAAGGACATGCAGATTGTCCGGTTTTTCGATGGTATCGATTTTGATAGCCAAGGGTATGCCCGTCTTGATTTCATAGATGGCCCAGACTTTCCACCCATAAAGGGTGACGGGGACTTCTTTGAGTTCCCCGATTTTCCGATAACCGCGGGCCTTCACTTTGACTTTACGGGTGACTGAACCACACCCCTTAAATTTATGGGTCGTTTCATACAAGGTGCAATCACATGCGGCATTGATCTTTTTTGGGAAAATCCCCTGCTTTGCTAATTTGTGAATGCAGCGGTTAAAGAAATTTTCAATCCGTCTGGAGGTAATGGTGACAATATGGTTGGCCACCGTATCCACACACAAAGAACCTCTGATTTCAGGTATGGGTGTCTTGCGAAGTTTTGTTCCTCGGTCGCAACTACCGTTTTTTACTTGATGAGCATTGAAACCGCACATACTCATGAGCAGTTCATCGGTTAACAATAGATCGCTGATTTCATCTATCGTTTTGATGGAACCTACAACCTTCATCAAAAAGACAAGCACCAACTGAATGAATGGAATATTTTTTCTTCGTTGTTTTTGTGGATCAAGCTGTTCCAAATGGGGAAAGACTTTGATCTCCTGTAGATAATTGAAGAAGGAATCAAATAAGGTTGCCTCATCCATGGCGTAAACCACATCCATCTCACGGAGATGGAAGAGGTGATCTGCAACTGTGGCATCATCGCGCTCAGCGGTGTGCCAGAATAGACGGTTACAGAGAGTTTCTTGCAGTTGATCCCGGCTGGTCATGCCCATAGGTTAAGCATAAAAATGGCTGGATGTCAAGTTGGGGGTTGGCTATAAATACAACAATATCAAGTAGTTATGTCGCATTTTTTGGTAGGCTTAGAGGGGTTTTTATTGCATTATATATACCCCCTCCGATGCCTGTGTTTGATCGTGGGCTCCCATGGCGCCTGTGCGCTTTCAGGCCCCTTCTCGTAGCAATGTGAAAAAGGGAAGGGAAATCGATAGGATGCAATTTTTTTGAAAAAAATTCACTTTTTTTCAATCCTTATATCGGAATTCCAGGTGGCCTACTTCATTTTACTACCTTTTCCATAGCTGTTTTCGGTTCCTTGACTTCAAAACCACCTCCAGTTAGATAAAATTAACAACACGAGGTAGGTTCAAAGTGGTAGATCCATCTTGATAATGTACTCCCGCTGGGAAAGCGCCGGTTAAAACCGGCATGGAGTAGGAGGTGAGTTTTCGGATGATTGAAGTTGAAGACAAGTCCTCTACGGAGTAAGGAGTAGCGATCCACTCCGACCCTAAGCTATGCGTCGACGACCAGTGATGGCGTGGCGAAGCGTTAGTAAGGGTGTGCATAGGCGCAGTATTGAGCTCCGAAATCACCGTTCGGGAGTGCCGACCTTGTTGGACGATGGGGAAGGCAATATGAATGAGTGCGATATGCGAGTGCTCATTCGGTTCCCCGGAGTCAGAGACCTGTGGCATGTGCATACGCTTCATGAACGGGAACCGGGAGATCTCGGAAGGGACTGTCGTTAGTCCCGAAGACAGTCGGGCCGGGGAAGGCTGAGGCCGAAATCCCGGCGTGTACACTTCCGAGAAGTCGGACAGGCTCATAGTACCTGAGAAGCTGTCGAACAAAGCTCCTTCAATCATTATGTCTATGACCACGGGGCTGCGGAGACGGTGGAGGAAAGGGGCCTGACCAAGGGGAACCTGTTAAAGTTCGACAGGTGCCGTACTCTGTGACGGAGGCTTGATATGGAGAACACTAAACGGACACGAAAGGAGAAATCCGGGATACGGCCAAGTGGAGAGACCTACGTTGAGCTAAAAGACCTGTTAAGCGGGCTTGAACGGGTACGAGAGGCAGCGAGAAGGGACTCACAAATCCAGTTTACCTCACTGTTCCACCACATTACGGTGGATCTGTTGAGGGAGTCTTACCGAAAGTTAAACCCAAAAGCCGCACCCGGCGTGGACGATGTGACATGGGCGGAATATGGCAATGGATTGGAAAGCCGATTA
>CAZEQO010000217.1:0-1258 GCA_964514365.1 uncultured Robiginitalea sp.
AGCTTTTCGGTTACCAGCATACCCTTGAAGACCACTACCGCGATATGCAGGATATGGAATTCACAATTCAACAGGGAAAACTCTGGATCCTTCAAACCCGAAATGGAAAGCGAACCGGGGCAGCTATGGTAAAGATCGCCATGGACCTGCTCTCTGAAGGCATGATTGATGAGAAAACCATGATTACCCGGATGGATCCGATAAAACTGGACGAATTACTCCATCCGGTTTTTGATCCGAAGGCTTTAAAAGAAGCTACAGTAATCGCCCAGGGACTGCCGGCATCGCCGGGTGCAGCCACAGGAAAGATCGTATTTTTTGCCGATGAAGCTGCAAAGTATAAATTCTCGATCCTTGTACGGATCGAAACCTCTCCCGAAGACCTTGAAGGGATGAATATCGCCCGCGGGATCGTAACCGCCCGGGGTGGGATGACCTCCCATGCGGCCGTCGTGGCCCGTGGCATGGGTAAATGTTGTGTTTCCGGGGCAGGCGCCCTGAAAATCAACTACAAAGCCCGTACCCTGACGGTTGGGGATCACGTGTACCAGGAAGGTGACTGGATTTCGATCAATGGCTCCACCGGGAATATCCTGGAGGGCAAGGTCGCAACCAAGGAGCCCGAGCTCAGTGGGGAATTCGGCCAGCTGATGGCGCTCACGGACAAGTACGCCCGTATGGAGGTCAGAACAAATGCTGATAATCCAAGGGATGCCCTCATTGCAAGGGGCTTCGGAGCAAAAGGAATTGGCCTGACGCGGACTGAACATATGTTCTTTGAGGTAGACCGGATTAAAGCCATGCGGGAAATGATCCTCGCCGATACTGTAAAAGGGCGTAAACAAGCCCTTAGGGAATTACTCCCCATGCAACGGGGGGACTTTGAAGGTATCTTTGAAGCCATGGAAGGCTTCCCGGTAACCATCCGCCTGCTGGACCCACCATTGCATGAATTTGTACCCCACCAACTGGCCACGCAACGGGAACTCGCGGAAGAATTGCATATATCCCTGGCGAACGTCAAACAAAAAGTGGCGGAGCTCGAGGAGTTCAACCCGATGATGGGCCACAGGGGATGCCGGCTTGGCAATACCTATCCGGAAATCACGGAGATGCAGGCCCGGGCCATCATTGAAGCGGCCCTTAATGTTAAAAAGAACAAAGGGATCGAATCCCAGCCGGAAATCATGGTCCCATTGGTGGGGACCCTGGAAGAGTTCCTGCTTCAAAAATCCATAATCCAGCAAACTGCAGAAGA
>CAZEQO010000217.1:1268-3720 GCA_964514365.1 uncultured Robiginitalea sp.
TAAGGAGCGTAAAGACCGGGTTTCCTATTCGATAGGCACTATGATCGAAATTCCTAGGGCGGCCCTGCTGGCTGATAAAATTGCGGAGCACGCCGATTTCTTTTCCTTTGGCACAAACGACCTGACCCAGATGACATTTGGATATTCCAGGGATGATGCCGGTAAATTCTTGTCAGTATATCTTGAAAAAGGCATCCTGAAAGATGATCCCTTCGAAGTTCTGGATCAGGAAGGTGTGGGTCAGCTAGTGATCATGGGCACCGAACGTGGCCGGGAAACCCACCCCGGACTTAAGGTTGGAATCTGTGGAGAACACGGGGGAGAACCGAGTTCTGTAGAATTCTGCCACCGGGTTGGGATGAACTATGTTAGTTGCTCACCGTACAGGGTACCCATTGCCCGTGTGGCGGCCGCACAGGCGGCTATCCTGGAGGCTGCGGATCAGGCGTAAGGCGAATATTCATAAGTTGATAATTCGCTAATCCTTATAATTTGAACCCTTATTGGGAAATTTCATATCCCCTGAAAATCGATTTATTTTCAGGGGATTTATTTGGTAGGGATACCAAAGAAATGGGGGATTGTCACATTGCGAACAGGTATCCAAAAATTACAAAGATGGTGCCCAATTTGATACACGGGAGTTAATCCCTATTGGGAACAAGAATTATGAACTAAGGAATTTGTGCTCCACCAGAATCCCGTATTTTTGCCTCGAAAAGCATTTTAAATGGTTACCTGGTTTCAGAAAAAGAAATTTCTCGCAGACTACCTCGAAGGTTTTGTGGATATCCATAACCATATCCTGCCGGGTATTGATGACGGGGCCAAAACCGTCGGAGAATCCCTTGAGTTGATAAAGGCCTTTGACGACCTGGGTATCAATCATTTCGTCGCTACTCCCCATATTCTGCCCACACTCTATCCCAATACCCCTGAATCCATCCATAGCGCTCATGAAAGGCTTATGGCAGTGTTATTGGAGAAGCGCATGACCAGCGTATCTGTGGTTCCGGCAGCTGAACATATGATCGACGACAGTTTTGAGGACCTGATTAACCAGGACGGCATAATGCCGATCAAAGGAGCCTATATACTGGTGGAAATGTCCTACCTGCAGCCTTCGCTTAATTTTGACGAGGCTATTGTACAGATATCTGAAAGAGGGCTCACCCCTATTCTCGCGCATCCGGAACGCTACATGTACCTGCACCAAACCCCTGGTAAATACCTGGAATACAAACAGAAAGGTATTTTGTTTCAGCTTAATATGTTGTCGTTGGGGCCATATTACGGGAAGGATGTCCAGAAAAAGGCCCATCAACTGCTCAATGCAGGAATGATTGATTTTATTGGGACGGACACCCACTCAATGAAACATCTGCATGCCCTGCGCGAATTGCAGATAAAAGAAAAGGAGGCTGATCGCCTCCTTCCTGTTCTCAATCGGACTATTGATACGTTTTTATAATTCAATCCACGGTTAGCTAAAATATCATTTAAGTAAATTGCCACCACTTTTTCGTCGATTTCCCATAACCGTATCCATATTTGCCACCATAACCCAGGTTGCTGTCCTTAACCCCGTTTATAACGAATGTCAGGTTGTTCAACTTGCCTTCGGCATTCATTTTCAATGGGAATTCCAGGACTTTTTTATTCGTTACCTCCGCCCGGGTAACGTAGACTACAACATCTGCAAACTTGGTCATAAGCATGGTATCAGACACCACTACCATAGGGGCCGTATCCACGATAATATAATCGTAGTCCTTGCGTATCTCTGAAACCAGCTCTTCCAAACGATCATTCATTAAGAGTTCCGCCGGATTGGGAATTAATTTTCCGGAATGTATAATATCAACCGTCTGATCCGTGACCAACATGGTATTGGTAATATCCCGGGCGGTCAGGGTATCATCGATCAGATAATCCGTGAGACCTTTATCTTCCTTATTGCCTGAAACCCTTTTAAGTTTATCCACATTCTTCCCGGAATAGAACTCATTGATCTTAGGGTTCCGGATATCCCCACCCACCAATAAGACCTTTTTATTGGCTTTCGCATAAATCATGGCCAGGTTGGACGACACAAAGGTCTTCCCTTCTCCCGGCACACTCGAAGTCACAAATATCATGGCGCCCCCGGAGGTAATCCTTTTACTGGACTTAATCAAATAATCCAGATTGGTTCGGAGGATGCGCATGGATTCAGCCAGGACAGAACGGTCAGCTGTTTTGACCAGTGTTTTGTCTTTGGATCCCAATTTTGGCAGTTCCCCCAATACAGGTAGTGTACCTATTAATTTCTCCAGCCCAATTTTGTTATGGACCTTATTATCCAGCAACTGTTTTGCATAAATTACTGAGAAGGGGGCTGCGAATCCTAAAATCAATGAAGCCAGCAAAATGATTGGTATCTTAGGAGATACCGGGTTAGGACTTGTCAAAT
>CAZEQO010000218.1:0-3681 GCA_964514365.1 uncultured Robiginitalea sp.
CTCAGTAAATGTATTTTGCCCATCTACTTGTAAAAATGCAAAATCCCCTTCAGGGTCAGCATCATATCCAATAAAATGTGGAATCTGTTTTAAGATAATGATGATGCCAATACCGGTTAACATCCCCTTGATCACGGAAGAAGGAAAGTAATACCCGATAACCCCCGCTTTCAAGAGCCCAAAAACCATTTGGATGGCACCTCCCAGGACCACGGCCAGCAGGAAGTTCTCATAGCCCCCAAGGGTTCCAATGGCTGTTAAAACAATAGCGGCCAAACCGGCCGCCGGGCCGCTCACCCCTACCTGAGACCCGCTGAGCATCCCTACAACAACCCCGCCGACAATACCCGCGATAACCCCTGAAAAAAGGGGTGCACCACTGGCCAAAGCTATACCCAGGCACAAAGGGAGTGCAACAAAAAAGACAACGATACTTGCAGGGAGGTCTTGTCTCAAGGTTTTAAACATATAGGCTTTTATTTGATTTCAGGTTCTGGTCAAAACGGTTTCGGAAACAAGATCCGCGATACCCGGCTCTCCCAGGTATGGAGGTCCCTGCCTTTTAGAACAAACCAACACGAAGAAGCAGGAATGTCTGATCTCAGCGATGGTTTCCCGGACTACAAGTACACCGGAACCTGCACCGTTGATTGGAGGATTTTCACAATTCCCGCCAGCGTATAAACAGGTTCAGTAACAAAGATAGGAGAGTAGCCGGCTCAAACTGTTAAAGAATGTTAAAAATCCTTTAGTAAACGGAGTGCATCTCCCTTTGTCCAGCCCGTTTGGCCATCCGCCAACTGAATTTTCAACCAAATATCCAGGGAATCCTTTACCTGCACCTTTGTGCCTTCGTGAAGCAGGAATACGGGACTGCTCTCCGGGTTGGGCTCTGAGCGAATTGTGATTTCCCTTTTAAAGACGATGGCAGGTTGGGTTTCTACATAGTTGCGGTACCTCAAATAGGCGAACCCCGAACAAAAAAGTGCGAGGGCCAGGGCGATCCCGCTTGTGATCAACCCCGCGCGTTTCCGGTTGGGCCGGCTACTGCCCACGAAATACAGGTAGGTGACTACAAAGACCAGCATAAAGAAGATACCGGCATAGGCCCAGGTATTCATAGAAAAGGAAAAGAGGACCCCTTTATAGAGACGCTCCAGATCGGGTTCGGGGATGGGGGTAATATCGTCCAGGGTCATGTTCCTGGCAAAGGCAAGATTGTTCAGGATTTCAGGATCACCGGGGTCGAGCAATAGTGCCTTTTCATAATAATAGATACTTGGGGCTATTTCATTTTGTTTGTAATACGCGTTGCCCATATTAAAATAAAGGGCCGCTGAGTGTTCCCCCGACTCCAGGATCTGTGAGTAAATCGAAACCGACTCCTCATAATTCCCTTCATTGTAAGCGGCAGTTGCTTTTTCGAAAAGCGCCTCGTTCTGGGCCATACCCGGGAGGCCTGAAAAGAGGAGTGCCATACATACGATATATGTCCTGAAGCTGAGATTCATTTTAAAGTGCTTTGTCTAGGGCTGAAATGACTTCACTGGCTTTTTGATAGTCCTGTTCCATCTGAACCTGGGAAAAAGGACTGTACCGCGCCCTTTCACAATTTTCCAAAAGCGAAATAAAACCATCCTGAGCACCGGGATCGACGTTTCTTTCGGCCAACAGGGTCCGTATTTTATCTTTTGTAAACTCTGTGGTCTCTATTTTAAACTTGGCTTTCAGGTAGTTGTGCAATGCTTTTTCCAGGGCCACATAAAAGGCATCCTTATTTCCCAAAGCTTTTTTAGCAGTGGAAAGATATTTACGCGCTAAACGGTTTGCCTTCCGAACGCGGCTGCCTTCCACATCTAATGCCAGGGCTTCTTTTTTCCTTCGAAACAGGATAAACAGCGGAATCGCGAGCAGGGGCCCCAGCAATAGCGCCAAATGCGTGCGGGAACCCACAAAAGGTGTCCATTTCTTTGGCATGAGTTGGGGGGTGAGTTTGATGAAGTAAAACTGATCTCCTCCCTGAACGCTCGATTTCGGAGACATTACGACATCCGCGGTCTCGGCGCTAGCCTTCGGGCCTTCCAGTACGTTAATAGTGATTTCCCTGGAATTGATTTTCACGTATTTTTCGGTTTCCGGATTAAAGAAAGAAAACGAAATAGATGGAATGGGGTACTTTCCCTGGTAGCTGGGTACCACGGTGTATTCCTCGGAGACGCTTCCTTTCATTCCGGAGAGGTTTGTATTCACATCCTCTTTGAATTCAGGCTCGTAAACCTCAAGGGCACTGGGGAGGCTGAGTTTGGGCAACTGGAATAATTTCAGGTTACCGCTCCCGCTTACCACAACTTTGGCCTGCAGGGATTCAGAGGCGTTTAGTGCATCTTTAGTGGTGGTCACTTCAAAGTTGAAATCTCCCACGGCCCCGGTGAAATCCACAGGCCGTCCTTCGCTGGGCAGGGGCTTTACCTGAATGGTCCGGTTTCCGGCCGACACTACCTTATTGGTTTTTGTATATACCCGGCCTCCAAAAAAATCCCGCTTTTCTGTGGGTACTTCCAGGGAAACATCAAGGGCGAGGGGCTCAATTTCGAGATTCCCGCTTTTTTGGGGATAGAGTACGACCCGCTTCAGGATGACATACCGATAGGGTTTCCCCTGGTAGATTCCCTCTTCGATATTATATCTGGAAAGCGGAATATCCTGGCTCCAGAAATTGTTGTATTTGGGATTATCCAGGGGACGGAAATTGGACACTACGATGGAAGGGCTTACGAAGAGCTTATACACAACACTTACAGGCTCGTTCATATAGGGGTTGGACTTGGATATTTCTGCGATAAGGTGCAGGTTGTCATCGGCGATTTCATCTGCCGACGGCGTGCCATTGGGGTCGGCTACGGCATCGGTAATTTCGATTTTTTTTGGGATTGTCTTGTAGGTTTCTCCCTTGATAATAATACTGGCCTGACCGATCGAGAAGGTTCCTTTTGAAAGTGGGGCCAGGGTATATGAGTAGGTTTTGGAATAGGAACGCACCCCGTTGATCCAGGAGGAACTGATGGCCTGGGAGGGACCCATTAAAATCCTGAAGCCCTCGAAATCAGGCGGCACAAAATTATCCCCATCCCGGTTCATGACAAAATCTGCCCTGAGCCGCTCGTTGACCCCCAGGCGGTCTTTGCTGACCTTGAGTTCAAAGGTAACTTCCCCGGATTCCTGACCCCAGAGGGTTGCCCCCCCAACACAGAGAAACAGGCAAAAGGCGATATGTCTCCAAATCCTATACACTTACCAGTCCTTTTCTTTTTTTACTTTGGGCCCCTTGATTTTTTGGGCGTCAATTTTTTCCTTCACTTTTTTCTCTTCGTTCTCCATGGCCTCAAGCAAATTTTCTATTTGCTGGGGAGACAGCTGGTTCGGCCTGGGCGGGCTTTTCTGCTCATCGGGTTGAGAAGGGTTTGGTTTTTGCTCCTTCTCTTCTTTTTCCGGACCATCACCCTCTTTATTCTCTTCTTTTTCAGAATCACCTTCCTGCTCATTCGGATCCTGGCTCTCCTCCTGCTGATCCTCACCACCCTGATTCTGATCTTCATTCTGGTCCTGGTTCTCCTTTTCCTGCTCGTCCTGGTCCGGTTGTTCGTTTTGGTCGTCCTTGTTTTGGTCGTCCTGGTTTTGGTC
>CAZEQO010000219.1:0-1654 GCA_964514365.1 uncultured Robiginitalea sp.
ATTCGTTGTGGGCATCGTGCTCCATAAACAGCACATATCGATTTTCGGTGGCCTCCTGCAGAAAAGCGGCTTTTTCCTTTAGCGTTTTTAAGGGCCGCGTATCGTACCCCATAATATAGGGCAGGGGAATATGGCCCGCTGTGGGGATCAGGTCCGCCATAAAGACTACGGTTTTACCCTTATACTGTATATGCGGGATCATTTGTTTGTCCGTATGTCCGTCCACAAAGAGGATATCAAACCCGAGGGGGGAGGTTTTTAAAAAGGGGGAACCGGATTCCCGGGGAATAAATTTTAACTGCCCGGACTCCTGCATGGGAAGGAGGTTCTCCTTCAGAAACGAGGCCTTTTCCCGGGCGTTCGGCTCTGTCGCCCATTTCCAGTGCGCCTCGTTGGTCCAGAAGGAGGCATTTTTAAAAGCCGGTTCATACCCCGTGCGGTCGCTGTTCCATTGGATACTGCCTCCGCAGTGGTCAAAATGCAGGTGGGTTAAAAAGACGTCGGTGATATCATCCCGGTGGAAGCCCAGGGCTGCAAGGGAAGCATCCAGGGAGTGTTTGCCCCAGCGGTGGTAGTAGCTGAAGAATTTTTCCGATTGTTTCTCCCCAAGCCCCGTATCTATAAGGATCAGCCGGGCCCCATCTTCAATGAGGAGGCTGCGCGCCGCGATATCAATCAGGTTGTTCGTATCTGCGGGATTGGTCCGGGACCAGAGCGTTTTGGGCACCACACCAAACATTGCACCTCCGTCCAGCTTAAAATTTCCGGTCTCAACAGGGTAGAGTTTCATAGGGTTGGAATGAGGCCCTAAAATACAAATTCACCCTAAAGGCGCCTCTAATTCACAAAACATTTCCAACTCCCTGCGGCAGAAGATGCTTAAATCCCTATTTTTGGAATTCACCCTTTTTCAAAGGACAGGGCATGATTGAACTGGCGGGTATTGTGATTTTGGGAATTGTGGCCCAATGGGTGGCCTGGAGGATGAAGCTTCCGGCTATCCTGCCCTTAATCCTCATCGGGCTCCTGGTGGGACCCCTATCCACCCTCTACACCCAGGACGGCAGCAAGCTTATCGAGCCGGTTTACAATGGGGAGAAAGGACTATTTCCCGGGGAGTTGTTGTATCATTTTGTTTCCCTGGCCATCAGTATCATCCTTTTTGAAGGGGGCCTTACCCTAAAGCGTTCTGAAGTGCGGAATGTGGGGCCGATGATTACCAAATTGATCACCCTGGGATCGGCCGTCACCTTTTTTGGTGCGGGAATCGCCGCCCATTTTATATTTGACCTCAGCTGGCAGATTTCCTTTTTGTTCAGCTCCCTGATTATCGTTACCGGACCTACGGTCATCACGCCCATCCTTCGAAACATCCCTTTAAAAAAGGATGTTTCCGCCATCTTAAAATGGGAGGGAATCCTTATTGACCCCATCGGGGCTTTGGTCGCGGTACTGGTGTTTGAATTTATCAGTGTAGGGGAGGGTCAGGAATACACCCTTACCGCCCTTATCGAGTTTGGGAAGATCCTGCTTTTTGGGTTTACCTTCGGATTTACCTTTGCGCACGGGCTGGCGTTTGCCATAAAAAAGAACCTGATCCCCCACTACCTCCTCAATGTGGTATCCCTCTCCGTGGTCCTGCTCGTGTATATCG
>CAZEQO010000219.1:1751-2693 GCA_964514365.1 uncultured Robiginitalea sp.
CTCATACGCCCCGTAGGCGTCTTTTTAAGCGCGCAGGGGTCGGACCTGAAATTCAATGAAAAAGTCTTTATCAGCTGGGTAGGCCCCCGGGGTATTGTAGCGGCGGGTATTGCCTCCCTCTTTGGCTCCAAGCTGATTGCCAGGGGTGAGCCGGGCGCGGAGTTTATCACCCCCCTGGTTTTTACCATAGTACTGGGAACCGTCCTGCTCAATGCGACCACGGCCCGTCCTTTTGCCAAACTGATCGGGGTTTTCCTCACAAAATCTGAAGGCATCCTGATCGTGGGCGCCTCAAAAGCTTCCCGCCTTATCGGGCGCTACCTGCAGCGCAACAACCGCCATGTAGTCCTTATAGACAGCAACCAGAGCAATATCGATAAAGCTCATAAAGCAGGCCTGGAGGCTATTTCAGCCAACATTTACGCAGACAACCTCACCGACAATATCGAGCTCAATGACGTGGGTTACCTCATCGCCATGACGGCCAACCCGGAGATTAACCAATACGCCATAGAAAAGTTTCAGGAGGAGTTCGGGGAGAACGGTTCTTTCCGGATCGTGGGCACCGAAGAGATCAACAATCCTGAGAATGCAGACAACAATAAACTGTTTTCAACCACGGATGATTTTGTCCGGTTTGTGGAGGCGGTGCGTATGAGTCCGGCCATCCGGGAAATTGCCCTGAAGGACTCAAAGCACTATACTGAATTGGCTGAGAAAGCAAATGACAACCTGGGAATCGTTCCGCTCTTTTTAAAATCCCCTGACGGAGAACTTCACATCATCCCCTCGTTTTTCAGGGATTCCGGCAAAATCACAGAGGGCTATAAGCTCGTTTATTTGGGCAATTCCCTCAGCGATACGGCTGAGAAGGAAGCCGAAAAAGTGCTGACGTTGCCTGCGGGGGCGAGTTAGGGGAAGGTTAATCGTTGAGCTTAAGGA
>CAZEQO010000219.1:2811-3671 GCA_964514365.1 uncultured Robiginitalea sp.
CCGGGAAATGATTTTGGCCCCTATAGCGGCCTGGATCGGAATGTCGAATTGCTGGCGCGGGATGAGTTCTTTAAGCTTTTCGCACATTTTCTTCCCGATATGGTGGGCGTTGTCAAAATGCACCAGGGCGGAAAGGGCATCCACCATCTGCCCGTTTAGCAGGATGTCCACCCGGACCAGTTTCGAGACTCTCAGCCCGATAGGCGAATAGTCGAAGGAGGCATATCCGCGGGAAACGGTTTTTAAGCGGTCGTAAAAATCAAAAACGATTTCTGCCAGGGGCATATCGAAGTTGAGTTCCACACGATCCTGGGTGAGGTAGGTCTGGTTGGTAATCTGCCCGCGCTTCTCAATACACAGGGACATGACGTTCCCGACATACTCCGCCTTGGTGATTATCGAAGCTTTGATGTAGGGCTCTTCCACGCGATCCAGGGAGGAAGGACCGGGCAAATCCGAAGGGTTGTTGACGATGATGATGCTGTCCGGGTCCTTTCGGGAGAAGGCGTGATAGCTCACGTTGGGCACGGTGGTGATCACCGTCATATTGAATTCCCGTTCCAGGCGTTCCTGTATGATTTCCATATGGAGCATACCGAGGAAACCGCATCGGAAACCGAACCCCAGGGCGGCGCTGCTTTCGGGCGCAAACACCAGGGAGGCATCGTTGAGCTGCAGCTTTTCCATGGAAGCCCGGAGCTCCTCAAAATCTTCGGTGTCTACAGGGTAAATACCCGCGAAAACCATGGGTTTGACATCTTCAAACCCGGAAATGGCCTTTTGGGTGGGCCTGGCCGCATCGGTGATCGTATCCCCGACCTTGACTTCCCGGGCGTCTTTGATCCCGGTAATCAGGTAGC
>CAZEQO010000220.1:0-3564 GCA_964514365.1 uncultured Robiginitalea sp.
CGAGTTCAGCGAGGCACTCCGAACCCTCGATGTGTTGAATGAAGTGGCATTCCTGTGTATGGATCTGGAGCGATTTGGGAGAGATGACCTGGCCAAAGCCTTTTTAGACAGGTATCTGACCCTTACGGGAGCCATCGAAAACAGGACGGACCGATTGCTATTTCTCTACTACAAATTGTACCGTGCCAATGTCAGGATAAAGGTACTCTGCATACAGCTTAAAGAAGATGAAGGAGGTTCTGACCCGAAAGGACGGGAACTCATCGAGAAATACATGCTCTTGTTCAGGAGGTATTACCTGGAATTAAAAGCGGCCTGGGATACCGGGGGCTAGAATGGGAAGGACAACTTTTTATATCTTCACCATACAATGGGAAATACTATTTTGAAAACGGCGCTGATCCTGCTTGCGTTAGCACTGGGGGCGTGTAAGAATACAGAGAAGGCCATAGCGGAACCGGCTCCCTCAACTTCCGGATATCAGGGACAGGGCCCCAATCCGGTTGTGCCCACCGTAGATCGGCCGGTGCAAAGGCAATGGAAAGGGGTGTGGGCCTTTAACGACAGCACTACCTTTTTCACCAATGACTTTGAAGGCGGACGTCTCAATGGGGTCGCCTATGACGGCAACGATCATTATACGGTCTGGATTACGGCAGAGAATACCCCCATAAACGTCAGCCCCTGGTATGCCTTTAAGGTCTGGACCACCAGCCCCAGGGAAATTACCGTTGAATTGAGTTATCAGGATTCCCGCAGCAGGTACTATCCGAAAATCAGTACGGATGGGGTAAACTTTAAACCTTTGGATAGCCTTTATTTTAAAGCCGTAAATCCCGGGGAGGGGGAATTTGGGATTAAGGCCGCTCCTGAATTTGCTGAAATCACCCTTCAGGTCAAAAACGAACCTGTCATTGTTTCTGCCCAGGAACTCTACACATCTTCCCGGGTAAAATCCTGGGTGGATTCGCTCAGCCAAAAATCTTTTGTGAGTAACTATCCTATCGGCCGTTCCAGGGAAAACAGGCCGCTCCATTTAGTGGAGATAAAGGAGGGAAGCCGGGCGAAGAAGGCCCTGATGGTGATTGCCAGGCAACATCCGCCCGAAGTTACAGGCTTCCTGGCAATGAAATCTTTTATTGAAACCCTCTCGGGCGATTCGGACCAGGCCCGGGAATTCCGGAAGGAGCATACGGTCTTTGTAGCACCCCTGATGAATCCGGACGGTGTGGACAATGGGCATTGGAGGCACAATATGGGGGGTATAGACCTGAACCGCGACTGGCAGAATTTCAATCAGCCTGAAACCCGGAGTGTCCGGGATTTCCTAAGGGCCAAAGACGAAGATTATGAATTTGTTTTTGGGGTGGACTTTCATTCCACATGGGACGATATTTACTACCCCCTCGATTCCTTGGTGGCCGGGCCCAAAGGCAAAATTGTCTTTGACTGGATCGACGGCATCAGCCGGCGGCTACCCCAGAAAAAAACAAATATCAGTGCCTCGGACAAATTAGAACCCACTATGGTCTCCCGCACCTATTTCTTTGTAAACCATGACATGCCCGCTATAGTCTTTGAACTGGGGGATGATACCCCCAGGGATTTTTTAAAACTGAAAGGGCAGGTGGCGGCCGAAGAATTGATGCGACTCTTGATGGAGTAATAGTTAGTTTAGATGCTTCAAGAGTTTCTCTCTACTTTTACATAAAATTGCATATTTCTGCAGCCGATTGTCAAAAGCATATAAACCGATAATGCCCTTGCGGCAAACTTATGTCCCCAACCCATAGACAATCTGATATTGTAAAAGCACTGGGCCTGTTTACCATTGTATTGTTCCTGTATCAAAATGCGCTTTCCCAGGATATAGAACCCAGACGGTGGAGTCCGATTCCCCTGGGCACAAACGTTGTGGGCGCCGGCTATTCCTATACGTCAGGGGATGTGTTTTTTGATCCTTTACTGCAGGCAGAAGATGTTAAAATCAAAGCACATTCTCTGGTGGTTTCTTTTGTCCAGCCTTTCAGGGTGAGGAATAAATTGGGGCGTATCAGCCTGTTAGTTCCATTTAGTGCGGCAGACTGGAGTGGTTTATTAAGTGGGGAACCTGCGGAGGCAAACAGGACTGGATTTGCAGATCCCAGAATAAGAGCTTCGCTCATACTAGCCGGGCCTCCGGCGGGCAATGCACTTGAACTCCAACAATACAAGCTTGAAAACCCAACCTATACCACTTTTGGAGTATCCCTGGCAGTAATACTCCCACTTGGGGAATACTTTGAAGACAAGCTATTAAACCTGGGCGGCAACCGATTTGTATTCAGGCCCCAGGCAGGTATGATTCATTACTGGGGAAAGTGGTCCTTTGAACTTACCGGTTCTGTTTTCCTATACACCCGGAATCCGGATTTTTTCAATGATGCCGAGAGAGATCAGAGACCTACATTTGCCATGCAAACCCATTTAGTAAAACAACTTCGGGGAGGGGCATGGCTGTCTCTTGGCGCCGGATACGGTTTAGGGGGGGAATCGGTTGTCAACAGGCAACCCAATGGCGATTTTCGTTCCAATTTGCTGATGTCGGCCTCATATAGTTTCATGATTGCCAAAAGGCAAGGGTTGAAACTGACTTACATTCGCTCTGAAGCCCTGCAAGATATCGGTTCCAACACCAACAATTTCATTTTGGCCTGGTTTATTAGTTTTTAAGTAGGGCCCGTTGGGATCAGGATTTCAAACTTTTTCATATTTCTCTGTGGGTAGGAATTTGATGAACCGGCTTTTAGTCCATAGCCGTAGGTGAAGTACAAAAATCCGCGAATCAA
The DNA here is from genome assembly GCA_964514365.1 of uncultured Robiginitalea sp. Classification (GTDB taxonomy): domain Bacteria; phylum Bacteroidota; class Bacteroidia; order Flavobacteriales; family Flavobacteriaceae; genus Robiginitalea. The sequence goes on from CAZEQO010000220.1 coordinate 2,829, forward strand.
TAGCTCAACTCCCGGATAGCTCAATAATCCGATCAATAGTCTCCACGATCCGATCCAATTCCCCGGATTGGTTATTCACGACCTCATTGATGTCATTGTGCCTGTCCTGCACGTAGTTGTCAAAGGCCAGGGTTTCCAGGATACTGAGGTCAACCCTGGGGTCGCTCAGCCATTTGGAATAGTCCAGATTGAGGTTAAAATGTTCCTTTTCAAAGGGTTTCAGGTGGTTCAGGTAGTTGTTAAACCCCCTGATTTCCTCCTCCTGGTAATCGGCCAGGACGTCATTCCAGCTTATGAGCAGTTGTCGCAGCTCCTCATTTGAAATGATTTCATAGGTAGCATTGTTCAAAAGGCTTTTCGTAATTCCCTGGGAGGGGTCGAAGGTGTAAATCCATCCCATCCGATAGAGGTGAAAGGCAATCGAATCCCGGTTGATGGTCTCCAGATCCAGGGGCAACCGGGACCGGATATACTCCGCAGACTCAAAAGACCCCCGGTGATAATATATAGTCGTGTCCAATTGCTGTTTATTGGCCACAAATTCCCGATGGAGCTCTTTGAGGATCAAACTTTCCTTTTTCCTTTGGATCCTTTCATCGTTCCAGGTGTCGATCTGCAAGGCGATCAAAATCCCGAGTACCACGAGTAAGATCTCCCCGAAGGCATACAACAGGTATTTGCTGAACTTGTTATCAGTCAGGAGGCGTTGGCGGATTTGACGGAAGAAGCGGAGCAT
>CAZEQO010000221.1:0-1114 GCA_964514365.1 uncultured Robiginitalea sp.
GTTATGGCTGATATTCCAATACCCGATATCATCGCCCCAGATGACCAGGATGTTGGGTTTCTTCTGTGCGGTGACAGAAGCAACCATTGTAAGTAAAAGACTAAAAAATACGAGTTTTTTCATTGTTGATAGTGTTATTTCAGGTTAATGGTAATACGAATCAAAAGGCCAATAAATCTAATTGGGGGAGTCCGAATTCTAAAATAGAGCTACGTATACTTTCAAAAAATAAAGATCTTTTAAAAATAGGATTTTTCATATCAAAATCCTGCAACAATTCAGGTAAACTGACATAAATCATTAAAAAATCCAATTATTTATAAGCTTTCTCCAGGGTTTTGCTGAACACGAATTAGCGGGCGAGGTAGTTTTCAGTGGCCGATCGCCTTAACCGATGCGAAGGCATTTCTCCAAATAACTGTTGGTAATCCTTTGCGAACTGTCCTAAATGGCGAAAACCAAATTGATAAGCGACCTCCCTTACACCTACATAGCCAGGGTCTGCCTTCTTAAGCATCTTATGAACAGCAGACAGCCTCAGGTTCTTAATGTATTGGTGGGGTGTACAGCCGGTATATTTTTTAAAATTGTAGTAAAACGTCCGCATGGGCCCCCCGTAAAACTCGAGTACGTGTTCCAAATTGATTTCCTTCCCCAATCGGACAGCCTCGTGGATCATTTCCACAGATTCATGGATGGGGGCAAAATTGATTGCGATCCGGGACAACTCCTTCTTACTCAAAGGATGGAGGGCCGCGATAAGGGTAAGCTTAAAATCTGAAATATTGAACGCTCCTCTGTACACGGCATTTGAAATGGCCCGATGCAAATCCCGGGCCTTTTCCAGCCGCCGGGCCTTTTTAAAATCCAGACAAAAATTCCAGTTCCCGGGGGTCGGTATCCCCTCCTCCCAAAACCACTTTTCTAGTAAGTGTTTATCGACACTTACCGAATAAGAAATAAAGCCTTTCCCTGCATCCACGTCCAGTCCACGCTCTGCATCTGTGACAAATAGCTTAAAAGGTTGAATTGCCTCCCCGTTCCAGGTGCATGAAGTCGGGCATTCGATAAAAGTAAACATCACGCTTCCCTGGAGGTGATGACCATTCGCAAA
>CAZEQO010000221.1:1124-1499 GCA_964514365.1 uncultured Robiginitalea sp.
GCGCCTGTTAATAACTGCGGAATAAAAATTAACCTTGCCCCCTGCCGATGAAAATCCATTGAGACTTCCATGAAATTTACCGCATTCCTGCTGGACAACTTCCATCTGCCAGCCCAAAAAAGCACTGGCCATTTCATCGATATCCGTAGCCCTGAATTCCAGAGGTTCCATAAAAAAGTTAACTCATGTCACTTCCTTAGGAAGGAAGGGCAAATATAGTCCAATTTAAGAAAAATTTAATAATTCGTTTATTAGCCTCCACTTGAACAAAGTATAAGGGCTACGTGCACCTAGAATGTTATCGAAGGATCTCCAGAAACCATTCCTTCATGATACCCGGGCCGATCTGAATCCCCAGTCAAATTAATGTACAGA
>CAZEQO010000221.1:1509-3056 GCA_964514365.1 uncultured Robiginitalea sp.
CCCATCACTATGGTGCCTCCGGCACTTACGCCTGTACTGGGACCGCCTGGTCCCACACCTACGTAGACTCCGCCCCATTCCACCGGGAAAAGGATATTCCCTTGAAAATTCAGGCCAATGGATTCGGTCAGCATAATGACAATCCCTCCTTTAAAACCAAAGCTAAAATATGTGGCACTATCCAGGCTTCTGCTGACAATATCCCTGTTTTCATTTTTGGGTGAAAAAACAGACAGCCCTAATTGTCCGCCAAAAAAAGGCTTGATATTTCCATTGGTGAAATACCTTGTACCCCCTACCAGGAACCAATCGACATTAATATCCGCGAGAAAATCCTCACTCGGGCTCAGGATCCGATCCCGGATTCGAAGTTCGGTACTCATATTCATATAGGTCACCTCAATCATGTAATCCCGACGGGCTTCAAACCCGGCAGTGATTCCGAACATACCACTATTGTCCACTTTCAGATAATTAGAGCCGTAATTGAGCCTGCCGCCGAACTGATACCCATAGGTCGGTGTAATTTCAAAAGCCTGGGCATTACTGAAGTAGCCTGTCAAAGCAATTACCGCTACAATAAGTATCCTGAGTGTTTTTTTCATTTTGCTGTTTTTATGTCATTTAAACCATAGTCATGGCGATGGTACATCGGCCCCGGATTATGCTTAAGGTACTCGAATAAACTTCCATAGAGGAAGCCTTTAGCGTATCAAACATATCAAAACTTTTTCTACCCTTGCTTAAAAAACCCGTTTAGTGGCAGAATTTTGACAATTCATAAGGTCATCCGGAACTACCCGAGGACCATCGACATCTTTGAAGCCTATGATAGCTGAACTGAAGTATGAAAAAGGCTGAGAGTACGGGAATATTTAGTAAACTTGCATTCTCTTAAGGAGGCCATATTGACTGTCCTGACAAGAGATTTTAATTTTAACGCTAAACATATGAACATGAAAAAATTAGTATTGAGTATTTCAATTTGCTTAATCGCATTTCAAATGGGCCAGGCCCAGTCCAATGTCGAGGAAGTAGACTTTTTGCAGTCCATTATCGGTGGTGAAAAAAAGGAAGTAGTTGCCGATTTTATTGAACTTGAAGGAGCTTCAGCAGACGCTTTCTGGGGGCTGTATGATGCCTATGAAGTCGAGCGCAAGGCCCTTGGGAAAAATCGCATCAGCCTGCTCGAAAAGTACGCCAAAGAGTTTGAAGGTATTTCAGATGCAGAAACTGACAATATTGTCATGGAGGCTCAAAAACTTGCTAAAGGAAACGAGAAATTGATCAATTCCTACTACAAGAAGATCAAAAAGGCTTCGGGATCAAAGGCAGCAGCCCAGTTCTACCACCTTGAGAATTATTTTCAATCCTTAACCCGGACGACAATTTTGGAGAACATTCCTGTAATCGGGGAGATGGATTAATACCGTTTTTATTTAACCTATTAAAAAAGCCGCCGGGAGTTTCCCGGCGGCTTTTTTTATGAATTCCAGACCGCAAAAGGCAAGCAGCGGTTTATTTATTAAAGGCAGCGACGATCTTTT
>CAZEQO010000221.1:3066-3540 GCA_964514365.1 uncultured Robiginitalea sp.
TTTCGACGTATTCGTCTGCTGTTTTGTAGGCATCACTCGGGTCTGATAATTTTGAAGTGACTACAAAGACAAGCTGATTTTCTTTGGGTTCATCGAGACTGTATCCCACCGTTTCCAACACATAATTGTTATACGTACTCGTCGTACTGGACATAGGCATGTAACCACCAAAACCCGAGTAGTACGGTCCATACGCATAAGGGTTCATATAATAGCTGTTAAACCCACCGTAGTATCCCGGGTACCCACCATATCCAACGCCCATATAAACTCCTGAGGAGTTCGTCTGAGTGACCTGCTCCGTATCCTTTACCGTAGTGATAACAATTCCATTATAGCCCTCACTTTCAACCATACTGAGGATCTTATTCATACGCTCTTCGCTCATCTCCACTTCCGTGTGCAGGGTTGGAATTTTCTTAAAACTCTCCGTTGCCTTGATACCGGTTGCATTGAGTTGTTTGGCAATGGCTG
>CAZEQO010000222.1:0-3514 GCA_964514365.1 uncultured Robiginitalea sp.
GGCTCGACCTGGTTTCCAACAAGGGCCTGCGTGCCCGCCTGGTTTCCCTTTATGACTCCCAGTACGAATTTTTCCTGGCGGGGGAAGGGGAGGAATTGGCGGAGGTCCAATACGGCATGAGGCACGTCTATCCCGGGCGATTTGAGTCTGGGTGGGATTACGCGGGAACTACGTTTGAAGGCAGCCTGGTCCCCCTCGATTTTGAAGCCCTCAAAACGGACACCGAATACCTCTATTTCATCAAAACCCAACGCAATCGCACCCGTTCTTACCTCGGATATTTCTACGCCAACCTCAAGAAATCAGTGGAGGCGATGATCGGCGGACTGGATGCGGAGTTGGCCCGGCTGATGCCTTGACTGCCTTCACTATAAACTGCAAACTTATTCCAATAACTTGTATCTTGTAGCGACCACAATACCTAGCAGCCCTTGTTTCGTTTCTTCCGCTCCTTACGCCAATCCCTTATCGGCAAAAACCAATCCGGGAAATACCTGAAATACGCCCTGGGTGAGATTGTGCTCGTGGTGATTGGGATTTTGATCGCCCTGCAAATCAATACCTGGAATGAAGGCCTGGTCAACAAGAAAAAAGAAAAAGAGTACCTGAACAACCTGATTGAAGATCTCAAGACACAGGAGAACCTGGTCAATACCCAAATCCGGCATGAAGCTACAATGAGGGGGAATTGTGAAAAAGCACTGGAATATCTGAATGCGGAAAAAATACCCGGGGACAGCGCTTTGGTTATTCAAACCAGCAATGAAACGTCCGTTGCAGAGTTCCGGCATTTTTTGATCAACCACAGCGTCGTAAATGTGAACTACCTCGATAGTTTAACAGTAGCCGGGGGTGTTAATTTTACGATTAACACAGTGGAAGTGCCGTGGGCAAAATCAATCCAGGAAGAAAAATTCCGTGATAAAAACCACCTTTTTAAAGTGTTGAACCGGGTTGCCGCCCGGGGCAGGACAAGCAGCGTGCATTTAGACCTCATGAACAGGCTGCAAAAACGCATCGAACAAATGAGGCAGGAGATGGTCGACTATATAAATCAATCGTGAAGATGAATTCTCTGAGTTTATGAAATAGAAGCTGTACAATGATACACTGCAATAGACATTTGCGAATGCCAGACAATTGGAGTTTTATAATAAAATTAAAACTTAGTATTTGTGCGTATTTTAGAACCTAAATGCCTGGAGAATTGATTCGCATTTTCCAAAAAATCCGTAAAGAAATCATTGGCCAGGGCCCGACCGCGCGCTACCTCCTGTATGCCCTTGGCGAAATCCTACTGGTGGTGGTCGGGATTTTAATTGCCTTACAGGTAGACAACTGGAATGAAGACCGCAAAAAACAGCGGGAAATCACTCAACTGTTGCTCGATATCGAACAGGATCTCCTCCGGAATTACGAGTTGGCAGACCAGGCCCTGGATTTCTACAGAATGCAAGACTCGATTGTCAAACACATTGCCCGCGGCACCCTGACGCAAGAAGATTACGAAAACAATTCCAGCCTTACGTATTTGGTGAGCAACTGGGAATATTACCTGCCGGCCGAAAAGAATATCAATCAATTTGTAGAATCTGAAAAGCTGGCCCCCGCCGACTATAAGCCCATCATTGAGGGACTTAAAAAAGTTCAGAGTTTTAGCGCCGTCCTTGACGATGTCTGGTCTAACCTGGATGAAAATATAGGCGAAAACACAAAATTAATAACGAGTTTTAACTGGTATGTAAAAAACGATTCCCTCTCCAACGCCAAACGCCTGGCGTTTTTCCTGCAGGACGAAGACTATCATACCACCGTTTTTCGGTACTGGGTAAATACCCAAAATTATTTCGATAAAATCACCCGCTATCGCGCCCAAACCATGGCAGCCCTGGCCACCATAAAAAAAATTACGGACAAGTACAGCGTTGCTGAAATCCGCAGTTTATTTCAAAAAATGGGTATGACAGCCTTTGAGACCTATCCCTGTAGTGTTGCCGGATCACAATTAAAACCGTTGAAAGAGCGGAGGTCCAGCGAGGTTTATGCGAATCTTACCCTGGATACTCTGCACTTTAAATTGAGCAACAATAAAGGACAGGGGGTTACCAATTTTACCGTCCCCCCGAATACATTCACCACCATCCCCGGAAACGAATATTACGGCCTGGAAGGGGACAACAATACACTGGCCCGGGTATCGGATAAGGCCGGGAATTGTATCGGCACCTATGGGGCTTTTGAAAATGGGTTCCTTTTAATTACAGAAAAGGATAGCCCGTGAAGATCTTTCAACCTTTTCGGCGACCCAAGAATTATTGAAATCACAACCAGCCACCCTTTTGGGCGCTGAAGTGTGCGCGATTTAGTAATTTTATTCCTGGCCTTTATAGGCTTTGATTGTACCATAAATTTTTCCCGCTATGAACTACTATTTTAGTACCACCCTTACCCTGGATTTCGAGAAAGCTATAGAAGCGACGACGGCTGCCTTAAAGGAAGAAGGCTTCGGTGTCCTGACAGAAATCGACATCGCCCAAACGATGAAAAAGAAACTGGACGTGGACTTGCCAAAATACAAGATCCTCGGCGCCTGCAATCCGCAATACGCCTACAATGCTTTACAGGCTGAAAACAAAATAGGGACCATGTTTCCGTGCAATGTGATTGTACAGGACGCCGGCGGGGGCAAGGTGGAGGTCTCCGCAGTAAACCCCATGGCCTCAATGCAGGCGGTCGAGAACCCCGAACTTGGAACGCTGGCCCAGGAGGTCACTGAAAAGCTCAAGAGGGTCATTTCCAGTCTTTGACGGAGAGGCGTTCGCGGGTTTTCGTAAGGTTAGATAGCGGGCATGCCTGCCGACAGGGGCGACAGATCGTTCTGCCGGCGAAGGCAGGAATGCAATTCTTATGGGGGCCCATCGGTATGCCAGACTAATGATCAGTAGCCGGGCCGCTTCCGAGTGGGATCCTTATGTTTTCAACGATTTCCTGTACTTCCGCGGGGGGAGGAGGTGTGAATTTTGAGATTATAATTGAAACCAGGAAATTGACAACCATAGCCACGCTGCCAAACCCTTCGGGTGAAATTCCGAACCACCATTCGTCCTTGTCCGGCACAACCTCATCGAACCAGCCGAGCCTGTATTTTATCATATAAAGCATCATTAAGGTTATCCCCACCACCATACCTGCAATTGCCCCCTCTTTGTTCATCCTTTTATAAAAAATACCCAAAATTATCGCCGGGAAAAATGAGGCTGCCGCCAACCCAAAGGCCAGGGCCACGGTTGCTGCAACAAATCCAGGAGGGTTGATGCCGAAATAACCAGCCACTACAACAGCAGCTGTGGCAGAAAGCCTTGCAGCAATAAGTTCGCCTTTATCCGATATGTCGGGTTTAATCATTTTTTTGATTAAATCATGGGAAACCGATGATGAAATGACAAGAAGTAAGCCCGCAGCGGTAGATAAAGCCGCAGCTAAACAGCCTGCAGCTACTAAAGCTATAACCCAA
>CAZEQO010000223.1:0-3497 GCA_964514365.1 uncultured Robiginitalea sp.
TCCCTGCCAGGTATACCGGGCCTTCGGGGGCGAGATGCTTCATGATCTCCCCTCGAGCCGCAAAGGCCCCAACAGGAAGCCCTCCCCCGAGGACCTTTCCAAAGGTGGCGATATCTGCCTGAATACCAAGTGCCTCCTGTGCCCCGCCGGGCGCCAGTCGAAATCCGGTCATTACCTCATCAAAAATCAGGAGAATGCCATAACGGGTGCACAGGCCTCTCAGGCCTTCCAGAAATCCGGATTCCGGGGGGATACACCCCATATTACCCGCTACGGGTTCCAGGATGATCGCGGCAATGGCTCCGGCATTCGCCTCAACGAGGGCTTCAACACTTTCGAGGTCGTTGTATCTGGCCAACAAGGTGTCCTGGGCCGTTCCAGGAGTGACACCGGGGCTGTTCGGGCTGCCAAAAGTCACTGCCCCACTGCCCGCCTGTATTAAAAAGGCATCCGCATGTCCGTGATAGCAACCTGCAAACTTAATGATCTTATGACGTCCGGTATACCCCCGTGCCAATCGCACAGCGCTCATACATGCCTCAGTACCACTATTGACAAACCGGACTTTTTCAACATTGGGAACCATGGCAACAACCTTTTCAGCCAGTTCGGTCTCCAAAGCTGTCGGCATCCCAAAAGAAGTACCCTTCCGGGTACGGGAAATCACAGCTTCCAGGACCGGCTCAAAAGCATGCCCGAAAAGCAAAGGGCCCCAGGAGGCGATAAAATCGACAAAACGATTTCCGTCTTCATCAAAAAAATAGGCGCCTTTGGCCTCTTTAACAAATACCGGGGTACCCCCTACGGCCTTGAATGCCCGTACGGGGGAATTCACCCCTCCGGGTAAAACTTTATAGGCAGCGCGAAAAAGGGCGCTACTTCGTTCGTATCGCATGATGTTATTTTACTTTGTCCGATGGCACTTTTAATACCTGCCCTACAGAGATCTCATTGGTCTTCAATCCATTAATCCGCATCAATTCTTCAACAGATACCAAATGGCGGCGGGAAATCGCATAGAGTGTATCCCCTTTTTGAATCCGGTAGGCAGAATACCCGTCCTGGGTCGAAGATAAGCGGGCGGTATAGCGTTTTCCCAAAACTTCAGCATCGTACTGTTGCAGGTCGTAGCGCTCTATGAGTTCTATAAGTTTTTGGGGGTAATGGCGGTCTGTAGCATAACCCGCCTTCTTGAGCCCGCGGGCCCACCCTTTGTAATTGTCCTGTTGCAATTCAAAAAGGGATGCGTACCTGGACCGGGTCGTAAGGAACATACTGTGATCCCTGTACGAATGCATGGGGTGATCGTATCTTCTGAAACACTCATCCCGTTCATCGTCATCATGGCGTTCATAATCACCCTCCCACCCTACATGGCACTTTATCCCGAAGTGGTTGTTGGTTTTTTGGGCAAGTTCGCCCTTCCCAAATCCACTTTCGAGCAATCCCTGTGCCAATTTAATACTCGCAGGAATACCGTAGGTCCTCATTTCAGATTGGGCTACGGGCGCAAAAGTTTGAATGTATTCTTCGGGAGAACTGACGGATAAAAAAACAAAAGTGTCCGCTACTTCTTTACCGGGTTCAGCAGAATTGTCCTTAGCCCTGGATTTAGAGCTGGCATCCTTTCCGGAAGAACTGGCATAGGTCGTTTTCTTCTTGGAAATACAGCCGGTAAGTACCAGCATCGCAAGGCATGTTATCCCAAAAACCCTTTTCATAGATGCAACAAAGGTAAGTTCTTTTTCTTCAATTGCATATTCATTCCTGCAATTCCCTGAAGCCCCCCCGTATGGATGGCAAGGACCCGGCTCCCCGAACCCAGGCGACCCCGGCGCAGATCCTCAAGTATTCCATAAAGCATTTTCCCGGTGTAAACCGGATCGAGGGGAATACCTGTTTTCTCCTTAAAATCATTGATAAAACCAATCAATTCCGGGGTGATCTTAGCATAGCCCCCGAAATGATAATCAGGGACGAGCTCCCAGTTGTCTGCGGAAATCCATGTACGCAATTCTTTCTGAAAACCGGTTGCTTTTAGAGCCGGATATCCCAGGATTTGCTGCCCCGGTTGAGCCGAACGCACCAGGCCGGCAAGGGTACCCCCCGTCCCCACCGGGCAACAGATATGGGTAAAATCCCAATCTGCCGGGTTCAGTATTTCCGAACACCCGCGGATTGCGAGCTCATTCGTCCCCCCTTCAGGAAGCAGGTATGCTGGGCCATGCGATTCCATAAGGGATTTTAGAAAATCCGGATCTGACTTTAAGCGGTATTCCTTCCGGCTGAGATAAAGAAGTTTCATTCCCCAATTGCGCGCCTGGGCGAGTGTAGGGTTCAGGGGTTTTTCCCCGAGTTCTTCCCCCCGTACCACCCCGATAGTTCTGAAACCGTATTGCTTTCCCGCTGCGGCAGTAGCATGGAGATGATTTGAAAAAGCGCCTCCGAAAGTGATTAGGGTTTTATGGCCCCCGGCTTTGGCCGCTTCCAGGTTGTATTTGAGTTTACGATACTTATTTCCTGAGAGATTTGGAAATAGCAGGTCTTCCCGTTTTAGGTGTAAAGCGACGTTATGCGCCTGGAGGACAGGGAGTTCTACGGGTACCGTAATCGCCTCCACCTTAGTAATCCAGGGGGTTCACAAAAATATATTTCAATCCCTGATAAGGCTTGCGAACCCTGAGGTAGTCCAGGTTCTTTTCCTCGAGATAGGCTTCCCGCTCAAAACTGATATTTCGATAGGCCCTGTAGAAATCCAGGTAATAAAGGCTTTTTAACAGCCACTCGAACACATAAAGCAGGTAAAAAAACACCAAAAAAAGCTCGGCTTGTTGTCTCAGATGTATGCGCTCGTGATTGATCAGGGCTTTGTCCTGCTTCAGTGCCTTATTCCTAAGGATGATAAAAGGCCAAAGTCCAAGACCTACATAACTGCGATAAAAAAAGTGTCGGATTACGAGGATCATCTGCTCTAAAACGTCTCCCTGCAAATATATTGCTTTATCCTTTTCGTATTCGATCAGCAGCAGGAGATATAGGATAAACGACTTTATTGAATGGATATGAGCTTCCAGGCATATCCCACATTTCCCGTATTTTTGAAGGCAGAACTACCAGCCCAGGCCTTTAAAACTATGCGCAAACAAATTCCCCTTGAAGAAGGAGATTACTACTGGACTCCTGAAGGGTACCGGGTATTTACAGCAAAGTACCTTTTAAAACGGGGCTACTGTTGTGAAAGCGGCTGCAGGCATTGCCCTTATGGTTTTAATCCCAGGACACAAAGACGTGAGAAATAGGGGTTTCGGCACAGATTTTGCTGTATTATTTGTAAATTAGAGATGCTAAAATTGTTGCTATGAAAACACTATCCCGCCTTGCCCTCCTCCTTCTGCCCTTTGGATTGCTTCTGGGTTGTTCCTCTGTAGATGTGATCTCGGATTACGACCGCGATGCCACATTTGCCAACTATAAAACCTATGCTTTCTATAAAACGG
>CAZEQO010000224.1:0-3404 GCA_964514365.1 uncultured Robiginitalea sp.
CTCTGGGACTTACCCCATATTTCAAAAACCATACCACAACATGGAAATCCCTTCAAAATACGATCCGCAGCGCGTAGAACCTCAATGGTATTCATACTGGATGGAGCACGGGTATTTCTATTCACAGCCCGATGAGCGGGAGCCTTACACCATAGTCATTCCTCCTCCAAATGTAACCGGGGTTTTGCATATGGGCCATATGCTTAACAATACCCTGCAGGATGTATTGATACGACGGGCGCGGATGCAGGGACGAAATGCGTGTTGGGTTCCCGGTACCGACCACGCTTCTATCGCTACTGAAGCCAAAGTAGTTGCAAAGTTAAAGCAGCAGGGGATCCCCAAGGAGTCCCTCAGCCGGGAGGAATTCCTGGAACACGCCTGGGAGTGGACCCGTGAATACGGGGGTGTTATCCTGGAACAACTCAAAAAACTGGGATGCTCCTGTGACTGGAAGCGCACAGCTTTTACCATGGATCCACAGATGGAGGCCTCCGTTATCGCCGTATTTGTAGATCTGTATCAAGAGGGACTGATTTACAGGGGATATCGGATGGTGAATTGGGACCCACAAGCCAAAACTACCCTCTCGGATGAAGAAGTGAATTATGAAGAAAGACAGGGGTTTCTCTATCATATCGCTTACCCTGTGGAGGGGACGGATCAGAAAGTAATTATTGCCACCACCCGGCCCGAAACACTCCTGGGCGATACGGCGGTTTGTGTGCATCCCGAGGATGAACGCTACGGCCATCTCAAGGGTAAAAAGGTACGGGTACCAATTTGCGATCGCGTGGTTCCTGTGATTCAGGATACGTATGTAACGATGGACTTTGGGACGGGGTGTCTTAAAATAACCCCTGCCCATGACGAGAACGACTACCAGATCGGACAGCAACACAACCTTGAGATCGTAGATATATTCAATTCGGATGCCACGTTGAACTCGAATGGGCTTCACTATGAGGGTATGGATCGGTTTGAAGCCCGGAAGGCCATTGTTAAGGAGCTGGATGCCGCCGGGTTTTTGGTGAAGACGGAGCAGTATACCAATAAAGTGGGAACCTCTGAGCGAACCGGAGCCGTTATTGAACCCCGGTTGTCCGACCAGTGGTTCCTGAAAACCAAAGAGCTGGCCGAGCCTGCCCTGGCTGCGGTACTCGAAAACGGGGAAGTGAACCTGGTTCCTTCCAAATTCGAAAACACCTACCGCCACTGGATGGAAAACATCCGGGACTGGAACATTTCCCGCCAACTTTGGTGGGGGCAACGCATCCCGGCTTACTATTACGGTCCGGGCAAGGACCAGTTTGTGGTGGCAGCGACTGCCAAAGAAGCTCTGGAACTGGCCCGTTCAGAAAGTGGGAATCCCAAACTGGAACCCGGTGACCTGCATCAGGATGAAGATGTACTCGATACCTGGTTTTCCTCATGGATCTGGCCCATAAGTGTTTTCGGGGGGATATTGGACCCGGAAAACGATGAGGTTTCGTATTACTATCCTACCAGCGATTTGGTAACTGCCCCGGATATCTTGTTCTTCTGGGTAGCCCGTATGATTATGGCCGGGTACCATATCCGGGGAGAAAAACCCTTTAGTACGGTTTACCTCACGGGATTGGTACGGGATAAGCAAAGGCGAAAAATGTCCAAATCCCTTGGGAATTCACCGGATGCCCTGGAGCTAATCTCCGAATACGGGGCAGATGGGGTTCGGGTGGGACTATTGCTCAGTGCACCGGCAGGAAACGACCTGCTCTTTGAAGAGACCCTGTGTCAGCAGGGCAAGAACTTTGCCAATAAGGTCTGGAATGCCTTTCGACTGGTCCGGGGTTGGGAGCAAGCGGAGATCCCGCAACCCGAGGCTGCGCGCCTGGGTATTGCCTGGTACAGGTCGCGTTTTATGAAAACCCTGGAGGAGATTGAAGGACATTATGAAAAGTACCGGATCTCTGATGCGCTGATGGCCACCTATAAACTCATCTGGGATGATTTTTGTTCCTGGTTGCTTGAAATTGTTAAACCGGCCTATCAGGCTCCAATAGATAAGGCTACCTATGCTGATGTGATTGAGCTTTTCGAAGCGAACCTGAAATTACTCCATCCTTTTATGCCTTTTTTAAGCGAGGAGATTTGGCAACATATGGCCCCAAGGGCGGCTGAGCAGGCGCTGATTGTTGCCCCATGGCCTGAGCAGGATTCTTTTGACCCGGATCTTCTGGAGGCCTTTGATTTTACCCGGGAAGTAATTTCCGCGATACGGACCATCCGGAAAGAGAAGCAGATTCCCTTCCGCGATGCTGTGAATCTTTTTGTCCTGAACGAAGAAGGTACAGATCCCAAGTGGGATGTTTTAATTCAAAAACTAACAAATACAGCAGAAATCCGGGATACCGACCAGGCTCCCGAGGGCGCGCTTTCTTTTCGGGTGAAAAGCAATGAGTATTATTTGCCGCTCACCGGGGTGGTGGATGTAGCCTCCGAAATTGAGAAAATTGAGGAAGAACTCACTTATACCCGGGGATTTCTGACATCTGTCGAGAAGAAACTCTCTAACCGGCGTTTTGTAGACAATGCCCCTGAAAAAGTAGTGGCCCTGGAACAGAAGAAAGCCTCGGACGCCCAGGCGCGGATTGAAACCCTGGAAAAAAGCCTGGCTAATTTAAAATAGGCTTTTTCCGGCAAAGTTATTATTCGCGACTTTTAACTCATAAATATCTGTTTAGAAACCGGAGGCAAATGTTTTGCACTAAAAAAGCCAGTCCGAGGACTGGCTTTTATTGAATTAACTAAACTTTTCGACCATGAATAAAGCTGTACCTTTATCATTGGCTAAAGTACCCTAAAGAGGCGGAGGTTGGGATTATCACAAAACAAAAAGAACTAATAGAAAGTTAATCTGCTTAAGAAGGGGTTAAGAAAACGGATTTTACAGATAGTCTCTCCATTTTTATACTATGGTGCGCAAACGTATTTTCTTCATTACCCTGTTTGTCATTTCCATAATTGGGCTCGCCGTAATCCAATATCGATACCTGAAGATCGGCCTGAACCTGGCCCGGGTACAGTTCAGCCAAAAAATTGCGCTGGTGGGGGCAGATGTTCAAAAGGACTTATCGGGACGTAACCAGCTCACTTTCCTGCTCGCCAACGCCCTGGAAAAGGACACTAGTTATTTTAAAACCGAACCGGCCGTACTCGAAGATGCTTCCCGATATTTTTTGGAGGATTATCTGAAGGAGCGCCTGGTAGACCACGAGATTGACCGGGAATTCAGTTTTGCCCTCAAGGCCCGTGACAGCAGTTTTTACTTGCGTTCGGCCCAAAAACCCAGGGAAGCGGAAAAAGATTTCCGGTATCCCATCGAGGTGAAGGGATACCTCTCGGATCGACTGGGTAAACGG
>CAZEQO010000225.1:0-3386 GCA_964514365.1 uncultured Robiginitalea sp.
GAATTTCCAGGACCCGTACGTAATAAAAGGCCGCCTGATCGGGATTGAAATCCGGGTCTTTCCAAACGGTCATTAATTCGGGGGCCCCGATTGTGTTTTCGAAACTGGCATCTTCTAAATTTACGGTGTTCCCAACCGGGGAAAGATTGCCTGAGGTGTCTGCCTTCCGATCTCCGCTCCAGGCTACATTATATATTTTTTCCATGGGTTTGCCATTCTCAATCCACCCTTTGACGACCTGGATTCGATCCAGATTTGCCCAGAGGGGATCTTTTTTGGCGTGTATCAGAAAGGCAACTTCCTGGGTGTCTGCGGCACCCTTCAGGTCTCCGCCCATGGGAACTCCACGTTTATATCCGGCCTCCAGCATGCCCTCTAAATCGGAATCCGAAAAGTCAAAACCGCCGAACACCCGGAGCTCGATGCGCGTTCCACTCGTACCATAGGCTTCTTTACTTTTCATTCCATCCCAGAGATCGGCACGGGTGTTCGCCTCGGCGTATACTGCCGTATAACCAGCTGAGGTGTAATGATATCCATATCGGGTAACGCCATTGAGTTTTTTGGTAACCTCTGTTACCCGTTCCGGCATCGGCTCATTCGTGGTGTGTTTCCCCCAGAATTCATCCTCATCGTGGTGCGGAATACCGGTATGTGTGTCTGATCCTCCTACGAGCCCATATTTAAACGGGTTGGCCCCTAAATCCCCTTCCATGGCCATACCGCTGAGCAGTGCCTGACGTACATTCTGGTATTTTCGTTGCTCTTCGGTTTCCAGGATATCTATGGTCAGGTTGCCGTTGTCCCAGCCGAGGATACCAAAATCTGCAAATTCATCCTCCGTCGAAAGGGTAGGATGGGTTTCGCTGGCCCCTTTGATCTGGAATATTTCAAAGAGCGGTTCCCATCGGGATCGCGCCTCAGCGTATTCCCTGGAGAGGGGCTCTCCGGACATGGTTTTGGGGGCGAACATCAGGCCCCCGGAAAGATTCCCATTGTGGGGGATGGCCAACATTTTACCTCCGGTTTTGTCTTCATAGGAGGCCATCCAGGTCCAAAGGTCTTCCGGATCTTCGCTCTGGAGGGCGGAAAACGGCAGGATCTGGTCTGCCTGTTTTTTATCATCCCGAAAAATGACATTTCTATGCAGGTTATTTCCCGTTGGAACTGAGGTCCATTCGTAGGATATAAAAGCCGTAAACTTCCCCGGCTGGTTGTATTTTTCAGCGGTCGCCGTGAATTCCTGCCAGGCTTTTCGAAGAATGGGAACTGCGGTTTCAGGATTGGTCACCGGCTCTGGCAACTTATTATTGGCTAGGGCATACGGGATTTCCACAGCCAGTTGTTTGGCATCTTCTTCCCCTCCTTTTAACAACTCGTTCCACCTCCGGGCAATAGAATCCGTCATGAGCACCGGATTGCCTTTATCGATTTCAATAAATACCCCAAACCCTTCCGCATGATCGGTGATACAAAGAAAATCAAGGGGTCGCTTCATTTTTACGGTTTGCCCTGTATTGGATTTCAGGGTTTCCCCAAGGGCCAGGCGATAGGAATCTTCAGCATTTAGGCGTGTGCCCCCTCCAAAGGCATCCCCGGAAAGTGCTGTGTGGTGGTGGGTGTCTCCCCAAAAAACCTTTTTCATGGGAAACCGCTGTACGTCCGCACCATCAGTTATGGCCGTGGAATCAAAAACTTCTGACGCCTTTTTTTCAGTTTTTGGGTTGTCCTGACAGGCGCTGAATAAGAGTGTAGATAGGCACATAACTGCCCAGAGGAATGGGTGCGAGAAGCTCTGTATTTTTATGGATACAAGCATTGATATGGGCATTGAAACAACGTGTTTTTATGTTAAACTCTATGGAAAAAAAGTGTGCACAATGAATTTAAGTAATGCAGCGCCATGTCAAGGTGAATTTTTCAGCTTTCTTGTACAGAATCGTAAAAAGTCTACATTTTTGAACAGGTTTGTAGAAAATCAGGTTGTTGAATCAAATGGATATGGATTTTTGCCCAAATGACCTGAGAACAAGTGTCGCACCCATCCACAAGCTTTTAGAGCGCAGGGGAAGCCGCATAAAGGGTTTGCAGCGCCTTGAGATTTTCTTGCATTTGCGTGATAAAATCCCCGGTATCAGGGGTGTTTTCAAGGGGACGTATAACCACAGATTGAATTCCTTTTTCAGACAATTGTTTTATAGTAGCTTCGAGTGGCGGTCGTACCCATACGATCGTATTGATCCCTTCTGCCCTTTTAAGGTGGTTGACCTCGTGCAGCATGTCATGTGTAAGCGGGGATTCAGGCTCCCAATTCAGGCTGGGCCCCGTCAGGCCATAGGCCTTTTGAAAATACGTATAAACGGGATGGGAGTAAACGACCTTCGGGCCGGTTTCCATACCTGTCGTTTTTTTAAATTCTGAATCCAATACGCTGAGGGTTTCAGCTAATTCTTTAAAGTTGGTTTCAAAAAACGCACGCTCCTGGGGACGACGTTTAACAAGTGCTTTTTTAACGGCTTCGGCTTGCTGGATTGCCAGGGAAAGGTCCATCCAGGTCGCCCACGCAACCCCTTCATGGCTGTGGGCCCCATCTTCCCCATGACTGTGTGTAAAAGTCTCCCCGCTCGGCAGCAGACGAGTGGCATAACCGATGGAGGTGTCGACAAGCAAGGAGTCGGGAACGCTCACGGTCATCAACCAGTTTTCATAGGTTGCCCCATTGAGAAGGATCAGGTCCGCGCCCTGCATTTCGGCAACCGTGTTTGCATCAGGCGTCCAGGTCGCGGGGTTTGCGGCAGCTTCCATGGGGTAACGCAAATCTATATTTGCCCCCCCTATGCGCTCAGCAAAGAAATAGAGGGGATAGTTGGATACATAGACCCGGAGGTTTTCCTTAGTTTGAGATGAGCTGGCTGCCTCTTGGGAAGACTTTTCTTCACCTTTACATCCGTTGAGGAGCCCGGCCGTGAGGGTTAGGAGCAGGATTAAGGGTTTCATGGGCATCAGGAGAGATAATTTTCAAGTAAAGGTATTCCAAGGTGTTGTAAGAGCAAAATATAGAGGCCCGCCAGCAGCAGGCTAAAACCAATCACCATCAGGATTTCAGCCAGGAGTACCCCACGGACAACCCCATGGGCTGCCCCTATGGATTTCATAGTGGCGATTTCCCGTTTTCTCAGCTGAATGGAGAGGAGAAAAACCAAGGTTGTGACCAGGAGGGTGGCTACCCCGATAGAGAGGGCTGCCAGCAGCAAAAGATCCCGGATGGAGATGACCGTATCGACCAGTTCTTCTATCACTTCCTCGGGAAGTACCAGTTGTACATCATTGTCGCCCTGTTCATAGCGCCCGCGGAGCATCAGTTCCGATTTTTTATCCCTGGGCAC
>CAZEQO010000226.1:0-3367 GCA_964514365.1 uncultured Robiginitalea sp.
AGCCCCATAAACCGGGATGATTCATAGGGTGGCGCATCAAAGGTATCACTGCAGTGATACCGAACCCGGGTTGTATCATTGGGCTCTGCTGTAATGATACGCTCGTAGACCAGTCGCCTGAAGGCTTCCAGGTTCACCGCATCGATAATAAAGCCCCCGACCCCGTTGATGGTCACTGGCAGGATTCGGTCCTTTTCGGCAAAACTCTCGTCCGAGACAAATGCTATCGGCAGAAAGTAGTGTTGGTAAAACGCCTCTTCAAAATTTACCTCCAGAAGCAGGCCGTAATACACTTCTTCCCGCTGCTGGATCCGAAAATATTCCTGAAGTTCTATGTACTTCAGCGAACTCGATTTTCCCCCGTACCACCTTTGTTGTTGCACGTAATTTTCGAGAACATCGGAAAGAAAAACGGCCATAAATTTACCGTCGTCCATGAGCTGTTCCCAGGGCACATCAAAGCTGTAGGACTTTTGAGGGGCTTGTTTTGGTTTTTGTTTTTCCTTCGGCGTACTCATACTATCTGATCTGAAAAATGTGAAAGGGTAAATCCGGATTCAGGGAAACGTAATTCCACTCAGATTCCCAATGGTAGGTGGTATGGGTTAAGAGATCGTACATATGAAACAGCCCGTTTTCCGCTGCGGGCAGCCGATCCAGGGGAAGTTGAATATAACCCTGCTGGCTGTTGGCAGCGTCCAGGCTGATGATGATCAAAAGCCGATCTGACTGGGAATCATCCCATTTATAAAACGCCAGCAATTGATCGTTTTCCAGGCCACAAAATCGGATATTATTGGTTTGTTGAAGGGCGGGATGCGCCTTTCGGATGGCATTTATCCGCCCGATGATATGTGTTACTTTATTCTTTATATCCCAATCCCAGTGCCGGATTTCATATTTCTCGGAATTCAGGTACTCCTCCCTGGAAGGGTAAGGCTCGGAATCCATATATTCAAAAACAGGTCCGTATATCCCGATGTTGCCGCTAAGGGTAGCCGCGAGGGCGTAGCGGATCAGGTGCATGCCCTCCCCTGCCCCTTGTAAATGATAGGGGTTGATGTCCGGGGTATTTGGCCAGAAATTCGGCCGGTAATACTCTCGCATCTCACTTTGGGTCAACTCCACCATATACTCGATGAGTTCCGCCTTGTGTTCCCTCCATGTAAAATAGGTATAAGATTGGCTAAAACCTTGTTTGGCAAGTTGTTGCATCACACGGGGCCGGGAAAAAGCCTCGGCGAGGAAAAGCACATTCGGGTGCTTCTTTTTAACCTCAGCAATCAGCCAGTGCCAGAAAAAGTACGGTTTGGTGTGCGGATTGTCTACCCGGAAGATTTCCACCCCGAAACCGACCCATTTCAGGGTCACTGCCAGTAATTCCTTCCAAAGGGCTTTGTAATCCGGGGTCTCAAACCAGAAATTGACAATGTCCTGATACTTCTTTGGCGGGTTTTCAGCATATTGAATGGTACCGTCCGGGCGCTTTCGAAACCATTCCGGGTGCTCGGTGATATAGGGATGATCCGGCGCAGCCTGAAATGCCAGGTCCATGGCTACTTCAAGGCCATACTCCGCAGCTTTTGCGATAAAGCCCCTGAAATCGTCCTCGTTCCCAAGTTCCGGATGAATGCTCCGGTGCCCCCCGTGTCGCGAACCAATGGCCCAGGGAACCCCGGAATCCCCTTCCTTTGCTTCCGTAGTATTGTTGCGCCCTTTACGGTTTACCTCCCCTATCGGGTGAATTGGGGGAAGGTAGACGGTGTCAAAGCCCATTTCGGAGATCCTGGGCAACAGGGCTTCACAGTCCTTAAATGTTCCATGGTCCCCGGCCTTCGGCGCGGCTGACCTGGGAAAAAATTCATACCAGGTAGAAAAATTGGCCTTTTGACGGTCGGTGTAGACTTCCAGGGACTCTGAAGTGTTGGCCAGTAAACGCTGGGGGTAGCGCAAAAACAAATCGTGTAATTTTTCGGATGTGGCCTCATTTATGGCCCGCTCATAAGACTCCTCCGATTCAAACAAACCCATCAGCCCGGTGATATAGGATTTGTCGGCACCGGATACCTTCGACTTTAAAAATTTTAAATACTGAATCCCGTCCAGCAGTTCGCTGCGGACATACTGCCCATCGGCCAGTTTAGCCTCTATTCCGTGTTGCCAGTTCAGGGCATAATCCACCCACCCCCGTACTTTGTATTGGTATAACCCCTGTTCATTCACCTGAAATGCACCTTCCCATCTGTCATTGCTGAGCTCCCGCATGCGCACCTCTTTCCATTTCCGGTCTGAAGCGTGTTTGTACAGGACCTCCGCCTGCATGACGTCATGCCCGTCGGGAAGCACATCAGCCGTGACAACCACCTGTTCCCCCACCACCCTTTTGATAAAAAAGGCCCCGCATTCCAGCCGGGGTCTGATGTCATTGATTACAACGCGTTCTTGTCTTATCATAAAGAAGAAAAAAGTTTTCCGTTTAGGTCTGTTTAAAGATATGAATTATAGCCGTATTCCCCAGACTTTCTACCCAGACCTTAGGGACATATGAGCAGGCATTGCAAAAGGAGTTGCCCGCATCCGATCTGCCGTCTAGGCTTCAGATAGCGGGTCTACGGCAATCACAGCATGATCCTCCACCCTTAAGGTCAAAAGGCCCGCCAGAATCATAGAAATTCCTCCAATGATCAGCGCGTAAATGGGCTCGTCGTCAAAAATGCGGTTCACCAGAAATCCAAGAATGGTAGCCGCCACCATTTGAGGGATTACGATAAAGAAATTAAATACACCCATATAATAGCCCATCTTCTTTGGAGGCAAAGCTCCCGCCAACATAGCATAAGGTACAGAGAGGATACTCGCCCAGGCAATGCCTACCCCAATCATGGAGGCCAAAAGCCAATCTGGGTTGGAAATAAAATAGACTGATATCAAACCCAGACCGCCCAGCACCAGTGCTAACAAATGGGTGATTTTCCGACTGGTCATTTTAGCCAGTACAGGGAGCAGGAATGCCACCAAAGCAGCCACACCGTTATAGACGCCAAAAAGGACAGTGACCCAGTCCGCCCCGTCATTGTAGACCTGGGAGGTCGGATCGGTGGTGCCATAAATATGCCCGGTAACCGCCTGTGTGGTGTAGATCCACATTGAAAACAGGGCAAACCAGGAGAAAAATTGGACCGAAGCGAGTTGCTTCATGGTTTTGGGCATGTAAAGCAGGTCTGTCATAATCACGACAAACCCATTTTTTACATTCCGGCCCCGGACTGTCGCGGCCAGAAAAAACAGTATCCCAATCAGGGCAATTCCAACAGTGAGGATATAGAGTTCCTTTTGTAAATTAAAATAGTATGGGAAAAAAGTAGCC
>CAZEQO010000227.1:0-3278 GCA_964514365.1 uncultured Robiginitalea sp.
GCCTACTCTTCAGGAGCCATGCTTTTTGACAAGACCATCCCCATAGAAAATGTTCAGGCGGAAATCAACAGTTTTAACGCTGCATACTCCAGGTCTACAGCCCTGTTTGGTAAAGCAGGCCGGTTTGATGTAGCGGTGCCCCTGGTTTCCGGTCGATGGGAGGGGCAGGTGCTGGAAGAGATTGAACAGGCCTCCCGATTTGGTATGGGCGACCCGTCGCTGAGGTTTGCATATTTTATCAGCGGGGCCCCTGCCTTGTCCCCGGAGGAGTTTTCAGGATTCCGGCCAAAGACCATTGTGGGCATTACCATGCGGATGACCCTGCCCCTGGGGCAGTATGACCCCGAAAAAATCATCAACCTGGGCTCCAACCGGTGGGTATTCAGCCCACAGGTGGGGGTGTGGCATGTGGTGGGCCATTTTACCCTGGAAGCCTATGCCGGGGTCTGGTTTTTTACGGACAACACCGCTTTTCTCGGGGATCAGGTACGTTCCCAGGAGCCGCTGTACACCTTCCAATTACACGCGTCGTATGAGTTTCGGGGGGGGATTTGGATCGCCGCTTCCACCCGCCAGAGCCTCGGAGGGGTGGTCACCGTGGATGATGGGGATCGGCTAGATCCCGAAAGCAATAATCGTATGGGCGTCTCCCTTTCGATACCTTTGGGACAAAGAAATATTATCAAACTGCTGGGCACGACCGGGATCACAGCTTCCGTGGGGAACGACTACGATACGATCGGGCTTGCCTGGCAGGTGGTGTTTTAGGCCTTTCAGTGTTTTCCGGGGGTATTTAATTCAGTGTGTCTAAAAAACCCAGCCCGCCGGAATACCGGACTTCCCGGAGTCCTTTTTGGAGAATGATTTGTCTCTAAACTCACAAGGCTATGCCAAAGCAGAAAATAATTCTAATTTAGAGGGGCATGGAATATCTCAGACAAATCGGACAGCTTAATCCTCCCTATGTATTTTGGTCATCTGTGGTCCTTTTTGCGGTTATCTTCGTGCGCTACCTGATCTTCTCCGGGGTGTATCATCATTTCTTTCATAATTGGCTGGGGGATAAATACCAGCATCGCTTTCTGAGTGTTTCAAAATTGGGAAATACACAAATCAAAAAGGAGATTTACAGATCTGCCCTTAGTGCGGCCATTTTTACGGTTATGGGCATGGGGATGATCATTTTGTGGCAGCGGGGACACACGGCCATTTATACGAATTTTGACGACTATCCTGTGTGGTATTCGGTACTGAGCGTAGTGCTTGTGCTTGTTATCCAGGATACCTTTTACTACTGGCTGCATCGCTGGATGCACCTGCCCCGGGTGTACAGATGGGTGCACCGGGCACATCATATGAGTTTACAGACCTCAGCCTTTACCTCATTCTCCTTTCATCCACTGGAATCTTTATTGCAAGCCCTCGTTATCCCGGTTTTGGTCTTATGGCTGCCTTTGCACATTGGGGTCATACTGGCAATCCTGCTGTTTATGACACTTTCGGCGACCATCAGCCATGGGGGCGTAGAAATATTTTCCACTAAATGGGCCCGGCACCCGCTGGCGAGATGGGTGATCGGGGCTGCACACCACGACGACCATCACAAAAAGTTCAACTATAATTACGGGCTTTATTTTACCTTTTGGGATGTCTGGATGGGTACAGAGACGCCGGATTTTAAGGAGCGCTTTGAGAAATTAACTACAAAGAAGAAGGAGGTCAGATAAGGCCTGGACTCTGGTTGATCAGAGCGTGTAAATGAACCGGAAGGTCAGAAAACGGGGCTGTATAAAGGTTTCGGACACAAAAACCGACAAATTATTAGCGCTGTTGCGCACCTGGGAATCGATGTCCAGGATATTGGTGGCCCGCACTTCAAACTCCCACTTGGAATCCCTGTCTTTTCGGTATGAAAGCGAGGCATCCCAGTTCTGGAAGGACTGGGAATCCCCATTGCCGAGGTCCTGGTTGGTATAGGTATAATTGCTCCGGAAGGTGACCGATTTCCAGATATAGGCATCGACTTCCACAGATGGGGCATTGGTGACAAACTTCGTTTCCCCACCCCCCTGGTTGTTATTGGTTACGCTGTATCGGTATCGGAATGTAAAATTGGGCGCTACCTTGTAATTCGTCCGGATACCCGGGGTATAGGTTTGGGTGAACCCTTCGTTCAGTGAGCGCTGGCCCTGAATAAACTGGTTGATTTTGGTGTAGTTAAAACTGGCGTTCAGGGTAGCCTGGATTTTACCAAAGGTGCGCTGTACCCGCCCGAAAACGGAAACCGTTTCATCGGCAAAATTGGAGTTAAAAAAGGTGCTGGTTCGAATCACATTGTCAAAATTCGTCAGACTCCTTATCTGGTCGATATTGTTGGTATACGCGGCCCGGGCAAACACATTGGTATAGTTAAACAGGTTAAAACTGTTGTAGAGCAGACTTACATTGTGCGATAGGGCATTTTGGAGCTCAGCTTCCCCGAATTGGATGCTGTTAAAATTATTGAGTACAAGTCCTTCGGCCAGGCGGGTGACATCCGTAAACTGGTTTCGCATATTGTACCGCAGGGTGAGGGATTCACTTTTCTTGAGTTGGATCAGGGTTTCAAATTCCGGGAGGAGCCTGAAGAAATTGTCCTCGAAGGTTTCCCCAAACTGGATGTTCCGGTTGCCATAGGCATGAACCGAAAGCCCCGGGGTAATGGTGAATTTACCGGCTTTAAAGCGATACCGGGCGCCCAAATAAAAATCGCTGAAATTGTACTCTGTATCGTTCTCCGCCCGTCCCTCGTTAATGGTAGGGGTTGGATCGAATTCGGAGCCGTCATCGAGGAATTGGAAAATACGCGAATCGAACTCCTGCCGGCTCAGGATCACCCCAAGGGTAAGGTTCAGGTTGCTTTTGGTGTTCAGGATGTTGTAATAGTCCAGTTTGGCATCGAGCTGGTTGGACTTGATTCGCCGGTCCTGCCCGAGATCATAGGCGGCGTCGTCCGGCACCCCCGGCCGACCATCCGGCCCGCGAGCGCGCTGCTCGCCGTCATGGAGCTACACGAGGCGCTCGACGCCACTCATACCTTCGGGCTAGGATTCCGCTTCGATTCGGGTCGGTGAACTGGTGGCCCTCGATTTCGATGGAACTCCGAAAGGCGTGATCAGTGGTGGAGGAACCTTGGATATTCAGACGCGTGAAATTGAAGTGGAATGCAAAGCTTCTGATTTGGTAGAGTCTTTCGTGGTGGATGTCAGCGATTTGGCGATTGGTGACCATTTAACGGT
>CAZEQO010000228.1:0-3222 GCA_964514365.1 uncultured Robiginitalea sp.
CAGTTGGCTAAAAACAAAATTAGTGAAATCAAAGATAACATTGATACCTACAAAAAAGAAATTTACGCCGAGATTATCGGTGGCATCAGGGAGTTTGCACCTGAACTGATCATCTGTGTATCACTAAGCGGTCGAAATTTCAAAGCGCTTTCCCAGAGAGCGGACCCGCTTTACCTGGAAGGTAATCTCAAACCCGATATGGGAAGCCTTACCCTGAGTTCACTTAACTTTAACCAAACCGCAAGCCTGAATGCCCCTTCCATGGTCAAGGATCTGGCGCGAACCATGAAGGAACTGGGCATCCTTCCCGAATTAGAGGCATTTGATGTCGGAATGATTAACTATGCCCATTACCTCCAAAGGAAAAGCCTTCTGGATCCCCCTTTTTATTTTAATCTGTTGTTGGGGAACATCGCATGTGCCCAGGCGACATTATTGCACGCCGGGATGATGGTCAACGAACTGCCTGAGGCTTCATTTTGGAGCCTGGCCGGGATCGGGAGTGCACAACTTAAAATGAATTCTACCGCCATTGCCATGGGTGGAGGCGTCAGAGTGGGTCTCGAAGACAACATCTGGTACGATACCCAGAGAACGGAATTGGCAACCAATACAACGCTTCTGGAACGAATACACAACCTGGCCCGCGTCAATGAAAGGCAAATAATGACTCCGACTGAACTTCGTAAACACCTCAATTTAAAGCCAGGTAATGGCAGCTATGGCAGATAGTACAAAAAAAAAGAATACAACCCGGGAAGACAATCGCTACTACAAACTGTATCTGATACGCGATCGGATTCGCCATGGCTTGATATTACATAGTTTTTTTAATCTGCTCCTAAGAATCGGGGTATCTATTTATCCCTATTGGATCGAGGTAGAAGGGCTACATCTAACTGAAGAACCGGGCATTCGTGATGATAAATCGCTTTACCGTATAGGTCCGGTAGCTAAAGCCGTAATTCTTGAACTTTACGAAAACCTACATTGGAATACCGAGGAACTCAAAGAAAGATTCGCATCAGATTATCATTCAATAGGTCTTTTCAGGGAAGATGCATTAACTGCATTTATGCTCATGCGCTACCGGAGTTTTACGTTCAGGGGAAACCACATCTCTCTATCAGAAAATGAAGCCTATCTGGATAATATGTACACCTATGAGGACTACAGGGGCAGAAGCCTCGCGCCCTATCTCAGATATCAGGGGTACAAACTCCTGAAATCAGAAGGGAGAACCCATTGCCTGAGTATTACCCAATGTTTCAATACATCCTCCCTAAAATTTAAGGCAAAACTGAACGCTCAGCATTCCGAGTTGTGGTTGCATATTGATTTCTTTAAAAAAACGTCATGGAATTTCCGTTTAAAAAAATATCCAGGTGTAGGATAGATTCCCCAACCTCACAAATCCATCGCGACTAGTACACAGTAATTCATGGGTGAGAAACCCTCGGATGTTACCACGGGGTACAACTCAGTGCTAATTGGTATAATCTTTTGCAATTTTCGGATATAGAGATACCCGGACTTGGCATACATTTACGCCCTTTAATGAACCCTATAAAATGAAATTTATGAAAAAAGTACTCTTTATCTGTTTTGCCCTGCTTATCGGCCAACTTTCGGCTCAGGACATGGGGGCAATGGCAGCTGATGCCGTCAGCACTTTGAGTTCAGATTCTTTTATCGACCAGATTGCAGGTGATCAATTGAAATCTATGGCGAAAAAATTTAATCTTACAGATGCACAGGCAGATCAAGCCAGCGAATTTGTCAAAGAATCATTGAAATCTCCCAAGGTACAGAAGGCTTTAGGGAAATACTCCCCTGAACAATTGCTTTCATCGGATGGCCTCCAAACAATCCAGAACACCCTGCTTGGAAACAAGAAATTCATGAAGAAAATGAAAGGGTTTCTAAGTCCTGACCAGTTTGGGATGATGTCTAAAGCAGCCAGTATGCTTTAAGGGGTAAATTCAGAATTAAAAAAGTGGCCATGTGGCCACTTTTTTTTGCGTGGAACCGAAGCATTTTAGGGAAATATCCTCGGGTTTGAAGTCGAATTAGGCCGCACTCCAGACGACTCCATGGATTACTGGATACTGGGTACTGGATACTGGGTAATGGGTACTGGGTACTGGATACTGGGTAATGGGTACTGGGTACTTAAATTACTGAACATCCTAATGCTCCGTACGTTCGATTAAGGCGGTATTGATTTGTTTTATCAGGGAAGGGCCCTCGTATACAAAACCGGTCCATAGTTGTATCAGGCTTGCTCCTGCATCCAGTTTTTCCAGGGCGTCTTCAGGACTGTGGATCCCCCCTACCCCAATTATGGGAAAGGCCCCCCGGCTGTTTTCGTACAGGAAACGAATCACCTCCGTGCTTCTGCGCTCCAGGGGTTTCCCGCTAAGACCTCCCATTTCTGCGCTGAGCTCAGGATCAGAGACCAGTCCGTCCCTCGATATGGTTGTATTGGTGGCGATTACGCCATCCGTACCGGTACTGGTAACAATCTCAATAATATCCAGGAGTTGGGTATCCGTGAGATCGGGTGCAATTTTAAGGAGGATGGGTTTTTCCCTTGTCTTATGGGTTATTGCATGGGCTTTTCCGGCTTTTTTAAGCGTATTCAATAATTCGGTCAGGGGTGCCTTATCCTGTAACTCCCGTAAACCGGGAGTATTGGGGGAGCTTACATTTACCACAAAGTAATCGACAAGGGGATAGAGGGTCTCCAGACAATATAAATAATCAGAGGCAGCACTCTCGTTAGGGGTGATTTTGTTCTTGCCAATATTCCCGCCAACTAAAACGCCATGAGGCACTTTTAACCGCTCGGCTGCCATATCCACACCTTGATTATTAAACCCCATTCGGTTGATAATGGCCTGGTCAGCCTTCAGGCGGAAAAGGCGTTTTTTAGGATTCCCCTCCTGAGGTTTCGGGGTGAGCGTTCCGATCTCTATAAACCCAAAACCCAAACCCGAGAGTTCGCGGAAGAGTCGGGCATCTTTATCAAATCCGGCAGCCAGACCCACCGGGTTTGGAAAGGTCAGTCCGAATACCTCCCGCTCGAGTCGTTTGTCCTTTTTTGTAAAACGCGCAGTGACAAGAGATCCCAGGCCCAGGCGATACATGATACCGATAGCTTTAAAGGACCAATGATGGACCTGTTCGGGGTCAAATCGAAAAAGGAGGGGACGAATAAAC
>CAZEQO010000229.1:0-3135 GCA_964514365.1 uncultured Robiginitalea sp.
TTTCCCGGGCTGGAGTCGTTCTCTACCCGAAGACTGAGTTTGCCCTCTATGAGCTTGGTGGAAATGACATTATACTCCTCCCGGTAATGCTCCAGGTCTGACTTCTCAATGGCCTTTTGATAAATTCTCCCATCCACAAGGGCCAGGCCGTCATGGGGCTTGCCCTGCATCAGGACTTCCCCCATACAAATGATGGCCATATTGGAGCACAGCGTATTGACGTCTTCCACGATGTGGGTGGAGAGGATGACAATAGTGTTTTCGCCAATTTCTGAAAGCAGGTTGTAAAACCGGTTTCGCTCCGAAGGGTCGAGCCCCGCAGTCGGCTCATCGACGATAATCAGGCTGGGGCTGCCCACAAGGGCCTGTGCGATCCCAAAACGCTGCCGCATCCCGCCGGAGTAGGTGCCCAGGGCTTTTTTGCGGTCTTTGTAGAGGTTCACCCGGTTCAGGAGAAAACTCACGAGGTCCTTCCGCTCTTTTTTACTGCCGACCCCCTTCATTTGGGCGATGTGGTTTAACATGGTCTCGGCATTGATCCTCGGATACAAACCAAAATCCTGGGGAAGGTACCCCAGGCATTCCCTGACGGCCTGCTTGTTGTTTAAAACGTCGATATCGTCGAGCATGATGCTTCCGGAATCGGCATCCTGAAGCGTTGCGACGGTGCGCATCAGGGTAGATTTTCCGGCCCCATTCGGGCCGAGCAGCCCGAACATGCCCTGGGGGATGGTCAGTGAAACATCCTTGAGGGCCTGCACCCCATTGGAATAGGTTTTTGAAAGATTGCTGATGGTGAGTTCCATAAAAGGGAGTTGTTTGTGTAAATGAATGGAGCGACGGGCGCTTGAATGATAGATGGTCTGGAAGGAAAGATAGATAAAAAAGTAGTTTTGTCCACAAAAGCCGTTCTCGAAAGTTCTTTTGACCTCGCCTGACAAAAGGCGGTACCGCCAGGATGACGTACAGACAATCAGGCGTAGTGTTTATAGGCTTATAGAACTCACCTTACGCTGTAAAGCGAAG
This sequence comes from uncultured Robiginitalea sp., assembly GCA_964514365.1. GTDB lineage: Bacteria > Bacteroidota > Bacteroidia > Flavobacteriales > Flavobacteriaceae > Robiginitalea. The sequence continues at coordinate 1,027 of CAZEQO010000229.1, forward strand.
CGGAAGTAAATACAAGAGGAAAGATTTGTTCTTAGACAGACTTTTCAGAGCACATTCCTGCCAGAATGGAATGGATAACCTCAGGGTTATTAGAGGGCCTCTACTTTGGAATAAAAGAGCATTATCCCAGCCTCTGAACAGGTTACGCAAAAGAACCGGATTACTCTGAATCGGGAGGCCTTTCAGAATCGCCCAGTTCCGAGGCTATGGCCTGAAGAATCCGATCCGCCCTTTCAATCATAACAAGCCGGTCTTGTTTCATGATGCGCAAAAACTCCAGTCGGGTGGCAAGAAAATTCTCATAGACTTTGTTCCTGAACAGTCCGGTGTAGTCCTTCTCCATTTTAGAGCCGTAGGAAGACTTCCCGTAGTTGCGGAATCTAACATATTGCCCTAAGTCTGCAAAGGAAATATGCCGGGCCAATTCGGGAAAGCCAATCCTCATATCCAGAACCGCAAGACTGCGCTGTTCTTCCAGGGTTTCTTCCGCCAGGAAGGGCCATTCGAGCAGCAGGGCTTTTAACTCCCGGTTTTCTATCAGATCGATCTGCCCGGTATTAAAAAGCAAATCCAGCAATTTAAAACTCTCATTAAGACTATAGGCGTTCCTCGTAAAGGAGAGTAAGCTGTCCGTTGAAGCGGGGTCTGGCAGGGCATCCGAAGAATTAAAAAGAGGGAGTACGATATTCAGGGCGTTGATCTCCTTATCAAAATAGGCGTCGAACTCCAGCAGTTCATTTTTGCGAAGCTGGAAGTCGGCTCTTAAATTTTGGAGCAACAGGTTCTTATCCTTTTCAAGGATCCGCGTTTCTTTCCAGCTATTCACCTGAAAGGCGATCAAGATCCCGAGGACCACCAAAACAATTTCCCCAATAGCGTAGAGCAGGTAGCGCGACGTCTTATTTTCACTGAGCATGCGATGGCGTAGGTTACGGAAAAAACGGAACATGGATTACAGATGCGGCTTCAGGTAGCGGAAAGATAAAGATTCTGGGGGAATCTGAGGATTCCGTTCGTTCCCGTTCCCCTCGATTGCGTCGAAACGCAGTGGAAAGCATATGATGCGGGGGAATTGAGTTTTAAGGATACAATCATACGATCTCCGCATGAATATTTTTGGGGATACCAGGCCTATAAGCGGGGCCTGAACGGCATGGTTCTTACGAGACGCACACTATTTTCGCACTGCATTTAAGCTATCCACCTCTCTCCGGAAGCGCAGGATGCTAAAACTATCGAGTTCCTGCCGAATGCTATCGCGGAGGTCATACCAGTTTCCATCATTCATTTGAAAGGTGTGACTCCGGATTCTGTTGAACCGGGCGAGGTTGTCCCGGTTGGCCTTCCAGGCGGCTTCGGTGCTCTTCTGATGCTGGAGATCCTGAAGGTATATCCCAACGGCAAAACCGACGATAACCAGGGCCAGGATAATCAAGAAGTGTTTCTTTGTCATTCTCATAACTCATGTAACTCGTTCCGGGGCAAGACATCCAAAAGCACGCATCCAGAGGGCTAAACTACTATTTTATTTTCCAACATCCATTTATTCAGGTTTAAGTGCGGTGTAATATGGATTTTCCGCATTAAATTCAAACTCGCTTTCCCGGGACGTCTCTGCCCATTTCATGTCTTATAACAAATTTCCATTAGAGGTGAATGACCGCTGGGACGATTCGATCAGTGGCATGGTCGGGTTCATTTGACGGGGGCCGGTTGCCCGGGGTTAAACGCGTTTTTATGCTTTTTATCTGATATATAAAATGAATTGGGTATATCGCCGTTATAGGGCAGTTGAATCAACTCAAAATTTTATGAAACAGGTTATTACATCATCTTTAAAGCTTGCTTTTGCAGCCTTGCTGCTACCGGGAATCGCTTCGGCCCAATGTGAACTTTTTAAAAGCGAGGTTTCTCAAGTAAGGGACTATTCCGAAGCTGTGAGCGCCAATTCTGATAGTGTGCGAACCTATGCGGAAATTGCCGGGTATGCAGATACATTCTCCAAGGCCCGGGAAAATGCCCGTATCGCCCAGAAATTTGCCGGGGAAGCACAGGCTGCAGCCCACGAAGCCGTGTCTCTGGCGGGAGACTCCCAGTACTATGCGGAAG
>CAZEQO010000230.1:0-1441 GCA_964514365.1 uncultured Robiginitalea sp.
TTCCGGCATTTGCCTGACCATAGATGGTGGAACCTCAAGATAAAAAACATGGCTAAACTTGTACTAGAAAACCTCAGCGCCCTGCGCGCATATGAAGGAAAGGACCTTCCCACGGGGGAATGGGTTACCGTAACCCAGGAAATGATAAACGATTTTGCCAAAGCCACCGGGGATGACCAGTGGATTCATACCGATCTGGAAAAAGCCCAAAAACTGTCTCCTTTTAAAACGACCATCGCCCACGGGTTTTTGTCCGTTTCCCTCCTCTCTAAAGCGCTGGGGGACCTTGCGGAGGTGCAGTCTGCAAAGATGGGCGTCAATTATGGACTGAACAAGGTCCGTTTCCCCAGTCCGGTGCCTTCGGGTAGCCGGGTGCGGCTGCACGTGCGGATTTCCTCCGTGGAGGCTTATGGTGAAACCGGGGCGAAAATCACCTGGGGTTGCACCCTGGAACTCGAAAACAGCCCTAAACCGGCCTGCGTGGCGGAGTTTATAAGCCTGATGTTTGAATAAGTACCCGGCGGCCATACGGAGAATTTGAAATCGAGAGATCGAAATTCAGGTCTTAGTTGTATATTGATATGCAACTAAAAACAACTCCTTGAATGACACGCCTTTTTGACCTGCTCTACCACCAGGTAGAAAACCACCCGAATGACACCGCTGTAAGTTCCCGGGACGCTTCCGGAAACTGGGTTTCGTATAGTTCCCAACAAGTGCTTGCCGCTGCAGAACAAGCCGCTTCCGGATTGGTAAAGGCGGGGTTGCTCCCCGGGGAAAAGGTGGCCATTGTCTCCTATAAAAACAGGCCGGAATGGCTGATTATGGATTTCGCCATACAAATGGCGGGAGGCATCAGCATTCCGCTGTATCCTACCATAAGTATTGGGGAATACGAGTATATCCTGAACGAGGCCGAGGTAAAAATGGCCTTTTGCGGGGCCCTGGACCTGTACGATAAACTAACGGCCGCCCAAAAAAAGACCCCAACCCTGAGCGATATCTACACCTTTGATTCGCATCCGGACCGCCCTTTCTGGAAAGATATTTTTGACACCGACGGCATTTCAGCCCTGCAACCTATTAAGGATTCTATTGCGGCCTCCGACCTGGTCACCATTATTTATACCTCCGGAACTACCGGAAACCCTAAAGGGGTGATGCTCACCCATTCGAACATTATGTTTGTGGTACTGGAAACCGCAAACCTGCTTTTGGCTGACGCCGGTGAAAAAGTGCTGAGCTTCCTCCCCATGTGCCATATATATGAACGGGCGGTTTCTTTTGTTTATTACTATAAAGGCGCTTCGGTCTATTACTGCGGCACCGATAACCTGAGCGGTCCTGAGGGGGACCTGGCTTCGGTCCGGCCGGTGGCCTTTACGACGGTCCCCAGGTTACTGGAGAAAATATATGAAGCTATCTACAACAAAGGGCTGGC
>CAZEQO010000230.1:1461-2339 GCA_964514365.1 uncultured Robiginitalea sp.
ACTATGAACCTGAACAAAAACTTTCCTTTGTCGACAACCTGAAATGGAAGGTTGCAGACAAGTTAATTTTTAGTAAATGGCGGGCGGCCTTAGGTGGAAACGTACGTATGATCGTGACCGGTGCGGCCCCCTGCCCGGTCAAAATTTTGCGGGTTTTCTGTGGAGCCGGGATCAATATCAAAGAAGCCTACGGCCTGACCGAGACCTCTCCAACCCTCACGGGGAATCGAATGGAACCCGGGGGAACCCTTTTGGGAACTGTGGGGTATGCGGTTGATGGGGTAGATCTTCGTATCGACACTTCCGCCGGGGACTACGGGGAAGGGGAAGGAGAAATCCTGGCACACGGGCCCAATGTGATGTTGGGGTATTACAAAAAACCCGGAAAGAAGTGGTTTTGTACGGGGGATATCGGAAAGTTTATCCCCGGGGAAGGGGGGCGTCAATTCCTGAAGATCACCGATCGGAAAAAAGAGCTCTTAAAGACCTCCGGCGGGAAATACGTGGCGCCGGCCCCTATTGAAAATCGGTTCCGGGAAGACTTCCTGGTGGAACAGATTATGGTTGTGGGGGAAAAACAGAAGTTTGTTTCTGCCCTTATCGTCCCGGCCGAAGAAGCCCTTAAAAACTGGTGCGAACACAAAGGCATCCCATGGACAAACATTCATGAAATGATCACCCATCCAAAGGTGGTGGGGAAATACCAGAAAATTATCGACGGGTTGAACCCACAATTCTCCCATATCGAACAGATAAAGAAATTTAAACTGGTGCCCTACCAGTGGCTGCCGGTCCATGAAGACCAGTCCGAATCCGAGCTCACTCCTACCCTCAAACTAAAAAGGCGGGTCATTCGGAAAAAGTTCGAAAAAGAGATT
>CAZEQO010000230.1:2357-3118 GCA_964514365.1 uncultured Robiginitalea sp.
GCGGTCCCGAAGACCCGGCAGCGCCCCACACAACTCCCTGATTCATGATTTCAGTATTTCGCAAAATACGACAATCCCTCCTGGGCCAAAACAGGTTCCAAAGGTACCTTATGTATGGTATTGGTGAAATTCTGCTGGTGGTCATAGGGATATTGATTGCCCTTCAGATCGACAACTGGAATGAGTTCCGGAAGGAGCGGGAAATTGAACAGACTGTCCTTTTACAGTTGCAGGAAGATTTCCGGTCGAACCTCGAACAATTGAATCAGAAAATCCAGATGCGGGATGAAATCATTGAGTCATCCCTTTATATTCTGAACGCCACAGATCATCCGGAAACCGCCCATAGAGATTCCCTGATTGCCCGTTTTTCTATATTGCTGGTCGACCCCACCTTCGATCCTATAGAATTCGACCTGAGCAGTACGGGCAACTTAAGGTTGCTGTCAAATAACGACTTGAAGCGCCTGCTCTCCAACTGGACTTCCGACATTGTTGCGGTGCAGGAAATCGAACAGAACTGGTCGGATATTGTTAACGAGCAACTTCAACCCGAACTCAATGAGCTGGGTATCACCCGGGACCTGGCAGACCATTTTGTCAATGACCTCCAGGCGGACTGGCAATTGGAAGAGGCCTCCCAAAGAAAAAGGATTCCTATTGGCGCTGCCAGGGAACCTGTATCCCCCGCCCAAATTGCTGAGAGCAACGTGATGGAAAGCCTCGTATCATTGGCGATTACCTACAATAACGCTGCGAAC
>CAZEQO010000231.1:0-3052 GCA_964514365.1 uncultured Robiginitalea sp.
TCCTTTATAACCAGTGAAGAGAACTTGAGAAATGAAGTGCTGGATGTCTCCAATTCGAGCCAGATCAACGGCCTCAATCCCGGATATGCCAACGGGAAACTCATTATTGTGGAGGGTGATTTGAGGAATATGGATGTAGACCCAAATTCAATCTACGCCTTTCAGCGACCTCCTTCCGACCTGAATCCTGTTGCCGGTATCCTCAACATCGCTGAGGGGAATCTGGTTTCGCACCTGCAGTTGCTCGCCAGGAACCTTGGAATCCCTAATGCCTCCATATCGGATGGGAACCTTCAGGAACTAAAGAAGTATAATGGCCAAGGGGTTTTCTATGCCGTATCCAATAAGGGAACGGTAATCCTGAAACTCGAAAAAGATATGAGCGCGACAGAAAAGGCGCTTTTTAAAGAAGAAGTACGAAGTGAGGAAATGATTGAGGTCCCGGTTGAAAAAATCCGCCTCAACCAAACGACTATCCTGAACCTGACAGAGGTGGAAGCCGGTTCTTCGGGTGTGGTATGTGGCCCTAAGGCGGCAAACCTCTGGGAGCTCAAAAAGAACTTCCCGGACCACGTTGTGGACGGTTTTGTCATCCCATTTGGTATTTTCAGGGCACATTTGGATCAGAATATTCCCGGGCAAAACCAGACCTATTGGGGGTATTTGACGGATATCTATGCTTCCGCCCGTCAAATGAAATCTGAGGGCCGGGCCGCCCGGGATATCGAAAAATATCAACTCGACCAGTTCTCCAAATTGAGCAAGATGATTATCGATATGCCACTTCTGGTAGGCTTTACCAAAGACTTGGAAGATTCCTTTACCGGCATTCTGGGCAAACCGCTGGGGCAACAACCCGTTTTCTTGCGCAGTGATACCAATATGGAAGATCTCGCGAGCTTTACAGGGGCCGGCCTAAACCTTACGCTTTTTAATATTCGGGAGCGGGACGCAGTCATCGATGGCATTAAACAAGTATGGGCATCCCCTTTTTCAGAACGAAGTTACCGCTGGCGTCAGAAATACCTGAATAACCCGGAGAATGTTTATCCTTCTATCGTGGTTATCCCCGGGGTAGATAATGATTGTTCCGGAGTTATGATCACTAAAGGTGTAAGCTCCGGCAGGACGGATGAAATTACCGTAGCGATGAGCCGCGGAGTCGGCGGGGCCGTAGAAGGTCAGCTTGCTGAAACCTGGGCTATTCAAAAAAATGGCGGCCACGAACTCATCGCCCCATCGCGGGAACTCTACTACAACAGCCTTAATCCACAGGGAGGAACAAAGGTAAATGGGGCTTCCCTGGATGAGCCCATCATGGGCCAGGCCCGGATCGCAAAAATAAATGCCTTTAGCAAGGAATTAATCAACACCATGGAAAGTAGGGGAATTGAAGGTCCTTATGATGTGGAACTCGGTTTTAAAGATGAGAAAATCTGGCTCTTCCAGGTGCGTCCTTTTGTGGAAAACAAAGGGGCCCTGAGTTCAGAGTATCTGCAATCCATCACCCCTGAGGTCGACCAGAAAAAATCGATTCGTTTAAATTCAACCCTTTAATTATGACCAAGATATTAATAGTAGCTGCTTTACTCCTCGGAAGTTTTTTTATGGCGGATAGCGATTATCCCTATGACGGATTCGAGCGTACAGGTATCAAACGCCTTAAATGGGTGGAAGATGTACAAAGTGGTGAAATCAAATCGAACCGGCTTCGGCCCGGGGCATTTTACCCCCTGAGTTCAATTAAACTTAACCTGGTCGATCGGGGTTTTGATAAACGCGCAGATGGCTTACCGGAATTGGATGCAGGACTGCAGGCTAATGTTGACGGCCTTTTCAGGGGTTTAAACAAGAATTATTCCATGACACTACTCGATATGAGTCCGGGAAAACCCCTGAGGTATGCAGAGCACCGCCCCTCTGCCCAGTATCAGCCGGGTAGTGTGGGCAAGCTGGTGGTTCTCGCCGCATTTTTTACAGGATTACAACATGTATATCCGGATTCCTTTGAGAAGCGGATCGAGCTGCTGAAATCAAAACAAATCAAATCTGGGGAATGGGCCATACACGATCACCATACCGTACCGGTATACAATTTGGAAACCGGGAAACAAGTCAAGAGAAAGGTGACCAATACGGATGTATTTTCGCTTTTTGAGTGGGTAGACCATATGGTTTCTGTAAGTAATAATGGGGCCGCCAGCGTCGTTTGGCGTGAAGCTTTGCTCATGCATATTTTTAAGGATAAGTATCCCGGGCTAACTTTTGAAGAGAGCGAAGCGTATTTTAAAAGTCAGCCCAAATCAGACCTGTCGGAATTTGCCATAAATACGGTGAATCAGCCCTTACGGGACCTGGGGATTACCGAGGACGAATGGCGTTTGGGGAAATTCTTTACCCATGGCGCGGGGAGCTATATTCCGGGACGTGGCGGCAGTATCGGCACCCCAATAGGCCTTATGAAATATGTTATGGCCCTGGAGGAAGGAAAAATTGTGGATCAAAAAAGCAGCCTGGAGATGAAACGGCTCCTCTACCTGACGGACCGCAGGATTCGATATGCCTACTCCCATAAGCTGGACAGCGCAGCAGTCTATTTTAAATCAGGGAGTTTCTACAGCTGTGACCGCGAGAAAAATCCAGAATGTGGGGCCTACCAGGGCAATGTGTATAATTACATGAACTCCGTAGCCATCATAGAGCATCCGGACGGAAGTCGTTATGCGGTTTGCCTGATGTCTAATGTGCTCAATAAGAATTCAGCTAACGACCATCTGGCACTGGCCGACAAGGTGGACGACCTGGTTCGTGGAAATTAAGGCCGCGGTAATCCCCAATTTTGAATTATTTGTTCCGCCTGCTTCCGGACGGTTTCAAAAGGACTCTGTAACAGGGGCTCAATTAGCGGAAGGTACCTCTGATCCCCCAGCTGTTCGATAAGATAGAGCACAGCGTGTTTAATCTTGACATCCTGGCGGGTAAGCAAACTTTTAAAGCACTCCCATTCACTTATGGATGGGAGTTTTAGTTTTGCCACCATATCCTCAGAATA
>CAZEQO010000232.1:0-3038 GCA_964514365.1 uncultured Robiginitalea sp.
TGAACCGCATCTGGCACTATTTGCGCCCGATGAAGATCCTTTGTTTTACTATCGCCACCTCTGTGATTATGCCGGGCTGAATTTAAAGGACGACGGTTGGATGTACCTGGAAACCCATGAGAACCATGCGCATTCTGTTCTTGATCTTCTGGAAACGCGCGGGTTCTCATCAATAGAAATAAAAAGAGATATTTTTGGAAAGGAGCGTTTTGTCCGGGGCAGGTTTCACCAAATCTCCGGGAGTTCAAACCTCTTATAATTTTATACTTATGAGCACTGTAGCCCAGGAAATTGAACTACTGCGTAAGGAACTGCAAGAACATAACTACCGGTATTATGTTCTGGATGAGCCTCAAATAAGCGATTTTGAGTTTGATATGAAGTTAAAGCGACTTCAGGCCCTTGAAACGGCGCATCCTGAGTATTACGACCCCACCTCGCCCACATTGCGTGTAGGGGGTGCTATCACCAAAAACTTCAACACCGTCCCCCACGAAACTCCTATGTATTCTCTGGATAACTCCTATTCAGTTGAAGAACTCATTGAATGGGAACAACGCATACAGCGTCTGCTGGGCGGAGTGGAACTGAGTTTTACCTGCGAGTTGAAATACGACGGTGCATCTATCAGCCTGACCTATGAAGACAATATACTGGCGCGGGCCGTTACCCGTGGAGACGGGATTCAGGGAGATGATATCACTACAAACGTCAAAACCATACGCTCTGTTCCCTTGCGACTAAAACAACCGTTTCCGGGACGGTTTGAGTTTCGGGGAGAAATTATCCTGCCCCTTGAAGGATTTGCCAAAATGAACGAGCAACGATTCGCCAATGGGGAGGATCTTTATATGAATCCGCGGAATACCGCTTCAGGAAGTTTAAAGTTGCAGGATAGTAGTGTGGTTGCAGAACGCCCTTTGGATTGCCTTATTTACGGGGTAGCAGGAGCTGGAAAAATCTTTCCCACGCAATGGAAATTTCTCGAAACAGCTAGAGAATTGGGCTTTAAGGTCCCAAATACGGCCCGCACCTGTAAGACGATGAAAGAGGTTTTGGGATTTCTGGAGTACTGGGACGCTCACCGGCACGAGTTGCCTTATGAGACGGATGGTGTTGTCGTAAAGGTGAATGAACTCCGTTTTCAGGAAGAACTGGGATACACCTCCAAAGCCCCCCGATGGGCCATGGCCTATAAGTTTAAGTCCGAACAGGCCCTAACCCGGCTTCGCTTTATTAGTTATCAGGTGGGCAGGACGGGAGCCATTACCCCGGTTGCCAATCTCGAACCCGTATTACTTGCAGGGACGACGGTCAAACGCGCAAGCCTCCATAATGCGGATCAGATCGCCAGGCTCGATGTACGCGAAGGAGATATGGTTTACGTAGAGAAAGGGGGGGAGATAATCCCTAAAATCACAGCTGTCGATTTGAGTCAGAGGCCCCCGGAGAGTCAGCCCACGCAGTATATCACCCAATGCCCGGAATGCCATACCCCTCTGGTTCGGGAAGCAGGTGAAGCGCAGCATTTTTGCCCTAACGATACAGGTTGTCCCCCTCAGATCACCGGGCGCATACAACATTTTATTTCACGAAAAGCCATGGATATCGATGGGTTGGGAAGTGAAACGGTGGAATTGCTCTTTCAGGAGGGATTGATTCGGAATTACGCCGATTTATACACATTGACCCGGGCCCAATTATTGCCTTTGGATCGGATGGCTGAAAAATCGGTCAATAATTTACTGGATGGGATTGCAGCCTCCCGCCAGGTTCCTTTTGAAAAAGTGCTGTTTGCCCTGGGTATTCGCTTCGTGGGAGAGACGGTAGCCAAAAAACTGGCCAGGGCATTTGGAAATATAGACAGGCTGATGGAAGCCCGGGTCGAGGATCTCATCGAAGTCGACGAAATTGGAGAGCGTATCGCTCACAGCGTTGTGGATTTTTTCTCCGATCCGGTAAAACGGGATTTGGTCCGGAGACTCCGGTCCTATGGATTGAGGTTTGAGCTGGATCCCGAACAACTCCAAAGGGGCACCGACTTGCTCAAAGGCAAGACATTTGTGGTGTCCGGGGTGTTTGTGGGCTTGAGCAGGGAGGAATTGAAAAAGCGCATCGAAGATAACGGGGGAAAGGTAGCTTCATCGGTTTCTTCCAAAACCTCCTACCTGGTCGCCGGGGATAAAATGGGTCCGAGCAAACGGGAGAAAGCGGAAAAGTTCGGTGTTTCAATTATTTCCGAAAATGAATTCTTAGCCTTATTGGAGTAATCTGGGAATGGGATAGGCAGCACTTCAAATAGCATCCCGTAATCCCCTGGATCCTAAATTTATACGACTAAAGCGGTACTGGTAGTCCTGTCAACCCTTCCTGGGGCAGACACTTCAAAATCCACCCGGCCCAGACGCACCCCATAACAACCCACTTGCTGGATGAGAACGGTTTTGCCAGCGCGATTCAGAGCCTCTTCAGCCTGCTCCATAAAGGTGTGGGTATGGCCTCCAATGATCAGGTCTATGTTTTCAGTAGAGGCGGCGAGCACCTGATCGCTCACCCGGTCCGGGTTTTCATAGCGATGTCCCAGGTGAGAAAGACAAATCACCAGATCGCAATTTTCTTCTTCCCGCAGAATTCGAGACACGTCACGGGCGATTTCCACAGGGTCCAGGTACTTTGTTTCGCCATAGAGTTCTTTTAAGACCAGCCCCTGGAGTTGAATACCAAGTCCAAAAACACCGATTCGCACCCCATTTCGGACAAAAACTTCGTAAGGCTCTACCCGGCCTTCGAGGAGGGTGTTTTCAAAATTGTAATTGGCGGATAAAAATGAAAAAGAGGCGTTGGGCATTTGTGCCAGCAGCCCACCAAGGCCATTGTCAAAGTCGTGATTGCCCAGGGTAGCAGCCTGATATCCCATGCGGTTCATCAACCGAAATTCGAGCTCCCCTCCATAAAAATTAAAATAAGGAGTGCCCTGGAAAATATCACCGGCATCCAGTAGCAGGGTATCCGGATTTTCCTGACGGATTGATTCGATT
>CAZEQO010000233.1:0-1436 GCA_964514365.1 uncultured Robiginitalea sp.
CAGGATCCCGCCGATAATATCCTGAAACAATTCCTGCAGTGCGAGCCCAATACCGACAAAGAGTGCCGCAGAAGCCGTAATGAGCAGGGTAATGTCAATCCCTGCAGAGCTCATCGTGAGTAAGATGACACCGACGTAGATCAGGTACTTTACATATTTGAAAATGGTTACAAACTTCAGTTTGTCGTCTGTGTCCATCTTCCGGGTCAAGAGCACCCGTGTCCAGTTCATCAAAAACTTCGTTGCGATCAGTGCAAGACTGACGAGGATTAAAAGGCCAAACGTCAGATGTATACCGTTGTTGGAATCGCCCAGGTGGATACCCGTGTTCAGAAACTCCTCAATGGTCTTCCAGAGATCGTTTTCAATAAAATCCTTTACATCGTTTGTAGTGTCCTGAACCATGAACTCAATACTTTAACCATTTGAGCAATTCCCGGTAGGTGGGTTTTTTGCCATACATAAGAATACCAACTCTGTAAATCCTCGAGGCCAGGTAAACGATCGCCAAAAACGTGAGTATCAGCAAAAAGATCGAAAGCAGGAGCTGCCAAACAGGTACGCCCCCTTCCCCAACTCCACCCGGCAACCGCATCATCATTACGATGGGCGAGGTCAGTGGGAAAATAGAAAATCCTACGGCAATAGGACCATGTGGGTTTGAAAAAACAGAAAAGAAGCCCACATATATGGCCAGCATCAAAGGGAGGATTATGGGAAAGATAAACTGCTGGGTATCCGTCTCATTGTCAACAGCGGCACCAATAGCGGCATAGATGGAGCTATAGATGAGATATCCCAAAATGAAGTAAATCAGGAAAAATCCTATCATCAAACCCATGGGAATGTTGAGGAATTCCTCGACGATCAGCGCTGTAGTCGCATCGGTTTGCAAGGGGTTTACCGGGTTCACCCCTTCCAGGCCGGGGGCTGTCCCGGGCGCCTCGAGCAGAATCGACGGATCCAGATCTAAAAAGACCAATACGAGGACCATCAGGAGGGTGGCCGAAACAATCCAAATTGCAAATTGGGTGATCCCGGCCAGGGAGGTCCCGATAATTTTCCCCAGCATTAATTGGAAAGGTTTCACGGACGAAATAATGATTTCAATAATTCTACTCGTCTTTTCCTCAATTACAGAACGCATGACAAAACCCCCGTATATGATTATAAACATCATGATAAGATATCCGAATCCCCCGCCTACAAGAGCTTTAAATTCATTGATCCCCTTAACACTGCGCTCCCCGGCAAAAGTGGCTGTATTGATTTCATATCCCACGCCGAGATCGGCGTAGGTCTCCGGGCTCATCCCGAGTTCTTCCAGTCTGTATAAACGCAATCCCCTTTCCAGTATCCGCCACTGCAATCTCCACCTCCTGGCGGAGCGCATCCAGCGCGCTTGTTATAGTGATCTCACCGGCATCATGGTCAAT
>CAZEQO010000233.1:1446-3010 GCA_964514365.1 uncultured Robiginitalea sp.
CGCTCTATCCGATCCAGGACGGAAGTACTCGGAGCCTCCCGGGTATAGAGATACGCGCGTTCGGCCACCCAATCCAGTTGTGCGCCATCCTCGAGATGAAGCAGCCCGTAGTAACCCATAGACAGTGTGCTGTCTTTAGCCTCCTCCAGGGACAAATCCCGCAGGGTTACAAAAGAAACCCCGGGCTGGGGAAGAAAATCCCCCTGAAAAAAGGGACTTTCATTGAGCACGGAGACAATCCGCTTTTCATTGTCGTTAATCTTGGTCAGATAGGCGATCAGGACAACCATACCCACCAGTAAAATGGGGCTGAGAAAGGTCATGATCACAAAGGATTTATTGCGGACCTTGGCCAGATACTCCCGACGAATAATCAATCCCAGTTTACGCATCTGTTTCCTGATTTTGAACCGTTTGAATAAAGATGTCATTGACCGATGGGATAACCTCCTGAAATGCAGTCAGGACACCGCGGCCCGTGAGGTACTCCATAAATTCCCGCTGTTTTTCATCTTCCAGACGAACCACGAAATCCCATATTTTTTCATCCGGATCAAAAGCGGATCGCACCACAGGAGCCAATACCTGCATCCCATTGAGGCCTTCATCCCCTCGTTGTGGGGTCCAGCGAACCCTGTACTGGTTGCTGCGGTAGGCCTTTTTAATACTGGCTAGCCTGCCTTCCAGAATCTTGTGAGAGCGATGGATCAGGGCAATGTACTCGCAAAGTTCCTCCACGGATTCCATACGATGCGTCGAAAAAATAATGGAAGCCCCTTCCTTGCGCAACTCCAGGATCTGATCTTTGATAAGCGCGGCGTTTATAGGGTCAAAACCACTAAAGGGCTCATCGAAGATAAGCAACCTCGGGCGGTGGAGTACTGTGGTTATAAACTGGATTTTCTGGGCCATCCCTTTGGAGAGCTCCTGGACTTTGCGATTCCACCAATCCCCAATTTCCAGCTTTTCAAACCAGTAGTTTAACTCTTTTCGGGCATCGGCCCGGGAGAGTCCTTTAAGTTGGGCCAGGTACAACGCCTGCTCTCCTACCTTCATGTTTTTGTAGAGCCCGCGCTCCTCCGGCAAGTATCCAATATGGGCTACGTGCTCCGGTTTGAGAGGTACTCCGCCCAGCAAGATCTCCCCATGGTCCGGAAAAGTAATCTGATTGATAATCCTTATAAGGGTTGTCTTCCCTGCCCCATTCGGGCCCAGTAATCCGTATATGGAATGGGCGGGGACCTCCAGGGAGACCGCATCGAGCGCCTTGAAATTTCCATATGATTTACTGACTTCCCTGATGGAAAGAATGGGTTCCATACATCGTTGTATTTGTCGGTTTAAAGATAGGTATTAAGGGAGAACTTTGACAGGAACCCCCGCACCATACCCAGGGAGTTTTTCGCCTGTGAAAAAATCCCCCGGGCCCGAAAAGAAAAACCCACCCTCAAACGAATTCAAGGATGGGAAAAAAATTGCTATGAAAAAGAAAATTAATATTGGAGTCCCAATATCAAGCCAAATATACATTTTTTATTTTAAAGGGACGAAAGAATCCTCAGGA
>CAZEQO010000234.1:0-2969 GCA_964514365.1 uncultured Robiginitalea sp.
GCGCTCACCGACAACCCCCTTGAAAAGAAAGCCGTGGAGCAGGCCTTTGCAAAATCCGTGATTTATGGTTTCCCTATTGTAGAAACCATAGGGGACGCCCATATCATCGATCTTTCCGGTTTTTTAATGCAGGACTCCCACGGAGTATCGGCCCGGTTGAAACGAGCCGGCGAAGGCAGTTATTCCGTTGATACTTCCCGAAGCGCCGTAAACCTGGACCGTACCAAAGGCTTTCCGGAAAATGTCGAGTTTGACGCCCTGCTCACCTTTAAAGGGGAGCCCAAAGGGCGTCTGGTACGATCTGTGACACCAAATCCGAACCTGATCACCGTAAACCAACACCACTCATTTATAAAATTGCCGGATGACGGGTTTCAGATGCGGGAATTCCACCCCGGTTGTGGCAGTTACCCCTTTTCATACTACGATTATGCAACCCCTGTGGAGTCCTCCCTGGAAAAACGGTATATCACCAGGCACAGGCTTGAGAAGAAAAACCCTGCTGCCCCTGTGAGCGAGGCGGTAGAACCTATTGTGTATTATCTCGATAACGGAACCCCGGAGCCCGTGCGCTCAGCGCTTTTGGAGGGAGGACGCTGGTGGAACCAGGCCTTCGAAGCCATCGGATATACGGACGCGTTTCAACTGAAAATGCTTCCGGATGATGCCGATCCGCTCGACGTGCGCTACAATGTCATACAATGGGTACATCGTTCCACCCGGGGATGGAGCTACGGCAGCAGTATTACGGACCCACGCACAGGAGAAATCATTAAAGGACATGTGAGCCTGGGGAGTTTGAGGATCCGGCAGGATTTTATGATCGCCCAGGCGCTGGCCGATAAACCCTTTGAATCTTCGGATACGAATCATCAGAAAATGCTCGATCTCGCCCTGGCCCGTATCCGGCAACTCTCAGCACATGAAATAGGACATACCCTGGGCTTTGCGCATAATTTTGCTGCTAGCAGTACAGAAAAGACCTCTGTTATGGATTATCCACACCCCGATTTTAAAGTAACAGGGGGAAAGATTGATTTTTCCCAAGCTTACGAAACAGGTATCGGGGATTGGGATAAAGTGACAGTTGCATATTCCTATTCAGATTTTCCGGAGGGAACGGACTCCCACAAAGCTCTATGGGATATTCTTGAAACCGCGGGAGATGCAGGGCTTATATATATCTCGGACAGGGATGCCAGGGCCCCGGGCGGCGCTCACGCAAAAGCCCACCTGTGGGACAATGGCAAGAGCGCCTCTGAGGAATTGGATCGGGTCCTGGAGCTTCGGGAAACAGCCATGGACCAGTTTTCGCCGGCAAACATCCGATCAGAAGAACCCTATGCAGTGCTCGAAGATGTTTTCGTCCCCCTTTATTTCTTACATCGCTACCAGACAGAAGCTGCCGTCAAAATGGTCGGCGGGATGGATTACTCTTACGCACTTCGCCATGAGAGCACTACCCCGTGGAGCTTTCTTCCGAGAAAAGAACAGGAACAAGCCCTCAATAGTGTTCTTGAAACCCTTGATGCCGAACAACTCGCTATCCCCCGGGATATTCTTAAATGGTTTCCGCCACGATCTGTAGGGTATTCTCAGACACGGGAGTCTTTCAGAGGCCGGACCGGAGTGAGTTTTGATCCTCTCGGGGCTGCTGAAACCGCTGCAGATATGACACTGGGGCTCTTACTGCACCCTGAACGCGCGTCCCGTCTTGTGAATCAACAGGGAATGGAACCGGGGCAATTGGGGCTGGAAGATGTCCTGGATGCGCTGGCAAACCAGACCCTGAACAATCCTCAAAAGGATGCCTACCTCTCCGGGGTACAGGAGGTGATCAATTTTCGGGTACTCAAACACCTTATGGTTCTCGCCACAAATGCCGAAGTGCACCCCCAGGTAAATGCCGCGGCCCTGCAGGCTATAAATACTCAAAAGAGATCCCTTTTAAAAACGGGGGAGGGGGATGCCCTGGCTCGGGAAATGCTCCGAAGGATTGAAGCCTTTGAGAAATATCCGGAAAAGTTTAAGGCAGGGGACGTACCGAAAATTCCCGATGGCTCTCCCATTGGAATGGCGTGTTCACAACAATAGGCACAGGTTATGGAAGTTAATTTGATCAGCGATACGGTAACCCGTCCGAATCCCGGCATGTTAAAGGCCATGATGGGGGCCGCCGTGGGTGACGATGTTTTTAAGGAGGACCCCACAGTAAATGAATTGGAAACCGAAGTCGCCCGCCTCTTCGGGATGGAGTCGGCCCTTTTTTTTCCAAGCGGCACCATGGCCAACCAGACGGGGATTAAACTGCATACCGAACCCGGGGATCAGCTGATTTGCGATAAGTATGCCCATGTCTATAATTATGAAGGAGGGGGCGTAAGTTTCAACAGTGGGGTTTCCTGCCGGCTGGTGGACGGAAACCGGGGAATGATGACAGCCGGGCAGGTAGAGGCGGCGATCAACCCTCCGGATTTTTACCACAGCCCGAAAACGGCATTGGTGTGTATCGAAAACACTACAAACAAAGGGGGCGGCGCTTGCTGGGATTTTGATGAGCTCCGGGAAATTAAAAAGGTTTGCGACCGCCATCAGCTGAGATATCACCTCGACGGTGCCCGGATCTGGAATGCCCTGGCTTCCACTCCCGAGGGTCCTGAAGCCTACGGAGCCCTTTTTGACACTATAAGTGTGTGCCTGAGTAAAGGCCTTGGATGCCCGGTAGGTTCTTTGCTTCTCGGTTCAGAGCAATCGATGGAAAAAGCCCTGCGCATTCGCAAGGTGCTGGGTGGCGGTATGCGTCAGGCAGGGTATCTGGCCGCAGCTGGCCTGTACGCCCTGGAACACAATAGGGGACGGTTGGCAGAGGATCATCGCAGGGCAAAAGAGATCGGTGCGGAGTTACAAAACAGGGATTTTGTCACCTTTGTTGCCCCGGTCGAGACCAATATCGTCATATTCGAGGTAGA
>CAZEQO010000235.1:0-2959 GCA_964514365.1 uncultured Robiginitalea sp.
CGGATATGTGCTTTTTTTCAAATGGGCCGATCCCTTGGTACGACTTGTGGGGATCAGCCTTTATGGGAGTATTTTGTTGAATCTCGTTTTAAACGGTCATTTTTATCCTTCCCTTTTGGAATATCAGGGAGGGTCCGCCATGGCGGAGCGTATTGAGGCTGAGTCCCTTGAGGTAAATACGCTTTACAAGCTTTCCGACCAGCACACCTGGGCCTTGGATTTCTATTTTGGCAAACCCCTCGAGATTGTAAATATCACAGACTTGCCCCGGGCTTCACAAACCATATGGCTCTACGCGGAGACCAAGGAACTGGAAAAACTCAGGAATGCCGGAATTTTATGGGATACGGAATTTACTGTGGACCAGTTTCGGATTTCCCGCTTACAGGGACGTTTTCTTAACCCGGAAACCCGGCCGGAGGTACTCCGCCAACGCCATTTAGTTCGAATCCCCGGGCAAAGACCTTAATTCGAGCTGCGGTTTTTTGAAGTGATACATAAGCCCCGAGAGTGAGACCAGGGCCGTGATCAGGAAAAAGGTCATACTTATCCCGATGGACGTTCCTTCATTGAGTCCCAGCCATTGTGCCCCATAGAAAAAGACGAGTTCCCTGCTCCCGATGCCGCCTATCGTAATGGGCAGAACCGCAACAATACTGCTGATCAGGAAGACGAGGAGATATTCCATTACGGAATCGGATACCCCAAGCGCCATCAGGATGAGGTAGACGGATACCAGCTGGGCCAATTGCACAAGTGCTGAATACCCCAGTGCGGGCCAGAATACGGGTTGCAGGAGGGGAAATACTTTACCGTGAACGGCCCAGTAAACGAGAACTCCCAGGGGCAGGAGGAACCAGAGCCAAGGTTGGTAGGTCTCCAGTTCCGGCAGGGCCATCCAAAGCACGATAACGACGCTGTATAGAAACAATACAGCCAGGCCGCTAATCCTGTCGAGAAGGAGGACCGAAGCCAGTCGTTTCCCGGAAGCCCCGAAGGTTCGATGCAACAGATAACCCTTATAGGCATCGCCCCCAATCCCCCCGGGCAGGAAAAGGTTATAGAACATCCCAAGCAGGTATAACTTCAGATTGCTCCCTTCAGTCAGGGGGACTTCAATTCTTTCAAAATAGAGGTTGAGCCGCCGCGCTGCGATCCATTTGGATATGCCAAAAGCAAGCAGGGCGAGTGCCAGGTACCCGGGGTTAGCTTTTTTCAGCACTACCCAAACCTCCGAAAAAGGAATGCGGGTAAAAACAAGGTAGAGTAAAAGGACACTGAACAGCGCTTTGAGTACGGTGAGGCCTTTTTTACGCAGTTTCCCCACCTATCGTCACGTTTTTGATGCGGTATGGCCTCTTGTTCTGGGATTCATAATAGGTTCGGATCAGCAATTCCATTACGATTCCGATTGTGAAGAGCTGGATTCCCCCCAGGATAAACATCAGGCCAAAAATCAACAAGGGACGGTTTCCAATATCCTGTCCAAAGCCAAATTTAACGATCAAGAGGTAGATGTTAATACCCACCCCCAGCAGGATCATCAGTACCCCCAGAATTCCGAAAAGGTGGATAGGTCGTTGAAAATACTTTCGGATAAAAAGAAGGAGCATCATGTCGGCCACCACTTTAAACACACGCTCGAGGCCGTACTTTGAAACGCCCGCATTGCGCGCGTGGTGTTTTACAGGCACCTGTTTGATCTGGGCCCCTTCCAGATAGGCGAGCAGATTGATAAACCGGTGCATTTCCCCGTACAGATTCATGTCTTTGGCAATATCCCGGGTAAATACTTTCAGGGCACATCCATTGTCCTTTATATCGAGTTTGGTAACCCGCCTGACCATAAAGTTGGCGATTTTGGAGGGGATCTTTTTAACCTGGGAGTCTTTGCGTTTTTGCCGGATCCCGGTAACTACATCGTATTCACCGCTCAGCACGTAAGGCAACATCCCCGGGATGTCTGAAGGGTCATTTTGCAAGTCCCCGTCCATGGTAATGATATATTCTCCCTGTGCGTAATCCAGTCCGGCTGCCAGGGCGAGACTCTGCCCGTAGTTCTTTTTTAGGGAAATCAAATGGACTTTCGGGTCCTTCAGGTCTGTAATCACCTTCCGGGTGCGGTCTGTAGAAAAGTCGTCAACATAGACAATCTCATAGTTATACCCCTCCAGGCTTTCATGGATTCGTTCAGTGAGAAGGACGACATTTTCCTCCTCATTGTATAAAGGGATAACTATGGAAAGAAGCGCATCGGTCAGGACAGGCATTGAATTTGAATTAATTCCGGGGTAAAGGTAGTTTTTTCCATAAACATCCTTCTAGGGCTGTCCTTTGTCTTGCGGGTGGTAAATCTCAAGCAATTTGTTCGCCGCTTTGGTGGGGCTCAGCTCTT
This sequence comes from uncultured Robiginitalea sp., assembly GCA_964514365.1. GTDB lineage: Bacteria > Bacteroidota > Bacteroidia > Flavobacteriales > Flavobacteriaceae > Robiginitalea. The sequence goes on from CAZEQO010000235.1 coordinate 2,396, forward strand.
TCCGGATCACCCGGTATTTAAAGACCTCGAAAGCCTTTTGGATTTTTGGATTCCTGTAGAAGTCGGCGGTTAAAGCAGATTCAATACGCTGCTTAAGCCAGTGGATATTTTGATTGTCCCTCTTTTTTTCAAAACTGCCATCGGCACGGCAGGAGGAGGCATAATCACCTATCATTTGCCAGATTTCGGCAATACCGCTCCCTTCCGTGGAAGAGCACAGTAATACAGGGGGAGACCAGCCGTTTTCCTTAGGGGGATAGAGGTGAAGGGCACTTGTGAAAATACCTTTCGCTTTTTCGGCGGCTGCAAGGTTCGGGCCATCTGCCTTATTGATCACCACGGCATCGGCCATTTCAACAATACCCCTTTTGATGCCCTGGAGTTCATCACCGGCCCCGGCAATTTTTAACAAAAGAAAGAAATCGACCATCCCGTGAACGGCCACTTCGCTCTGGCCCACACCCACAGTTTCAACCAGGATTATGTCAAAACCCGCGGCCTCACAAAGGGTAATACTCTCCCGGGTTTTCCTGGCGACACCGCCCAGGGATTCCCCTGCCGGAG
>CAZEQO010000236.1:0-2957 GCA_964514365.1 uncultured Robiginitalea sp.
CGTTTTTATGGAGCGTTTTCAACTCTTTTTTGAGGGACGAAACCAACAAACGCATCAGGGTATCAACCTCTAGTTTAGGTCGCTTCCAGTTTTCTGTACTAAAAGCGTAAAGCGTGAGGTATTTAATCCCGATTTTGGCTGCCGATTCTACGGTATTGCGCACAGCCCGCACACCACTTTCATGACCAAAAACGCGCATTTTTCCGCGTTCTTTGGCCCATCGTCCATTGCCATCCATAATAATGGCAAGGTGCCCCGGGAGGGGCCCTTTCTGTATCGATTCTATAGTGTTCATTCGTTCTCTGTCTACTCAAAGCAATCCTGGCAGGGCTTTCTGCCGAAAGTAAACGTCAGTGTGATTCCGGAAAAAACATACCAGTCATCACTAAAGACATTTCCAAATCGAAAGTCCTCAAATTGAGTCCCTTCCGGATTACTTGCATCCAGGTTATCCGTAAAGGTATACCTGGCCCCTATTTCACCCCCCAACACCAGGAACTGGTTCAGGCGGAGCTTCGCCCCGACGGTCATCGGAATGGCAAAAGATCCGTCCCGCTGATTTAAATCAATCAGGCTCCCGGCATCAAAATAATTGTAATCATATCTGAAATAGGTTAAACCCGTATACAGATAAGGGGTAAATGCCGGCCCCAGTTTATGGAGGTTGTACTCTACAAAATTAAATTCCAGCCCTGCGGAGAACTCCATTACGGATTGTTCCATACGCAGGTTTCGCTGTTCCCTGGAACTCATATTGGACTTCGCATCATCTGCTGTAAAGCTGCCGTAGATCACATGACCTCTCCAGGCATACCTCTTGCTCTTATTCCATTTGAAAAGGGCTCCGAACGCCGGGCCCGAAGGAGCGATATAATTCATACTCCCGATATCCCCGATATTATTAGCCCCACCGGCAAAAAGACCTACTTCATAAGTCTGTGCCCTGGCAAGTCCTGTTATCAGCAGGAAAAGAACAGCAATACTGATCCTCATCAATTCCAAAAGTTTGCAAATATAGCAATTTCAATACCTCCCCGGCAGGAATGCAGCCACATTTCTTTACTCTTTTTTAACAGGGTTTATGTGGTTTTATTGCCCCGTGAGGCAGTCAATTACGGCGGTCTTCTCCCCACAGGAGCTTATTGCGGATGGTTTTCAGGAAGCTTTCTGAACTGAATTCCACCATCCGAATGCAGAAGTCGGCTTTTCGGACCTCTATTTCAGTGTCGTTATCCACACTGACCAGGCGGGAATCGAATGAAAGCAGGTGCTGAGATTCGCGTCCACTGACGCGTAGTGTAATTTGCGTGTCATCTGAAATGACCAGTGGCCTTGCATTGAGATTATGAGGGGCAATAGGGGTGATCACCAAAGAGCGTGCGGTCGGCATAATGACCGGGCCACCGCAACTCAGGGAGTACCCTGTGGATCCGGTAGGCGTGGCAATAATGAGGCCATCCGCCCAGTAAGAAGTTAGGTACTCACCGTTTAAGTGGGTTTCTACGGTGATCATAGAGGTAGTGTCCTTGCGGCTTACGGTGATCTCGTTCAGGGCAAAATTAAGGTCGTTGCCCCCGGGCACCTCGCCGGGCACGGTTGCGGTAACCAAATTGCGCTCCACCAAATGGTAACGACCCTCGGCAAATTCACATAACATTTCACCTACCGCCTCTTTTTTTCCAATCGAAAGAAAACCCAGGCGGCCCGTATTGATTCCAACAATGGGTATTCCGAGGTCCCGTATAAAGGTTATGGCCCTTAAAATTGTCCCGTCACCCCCTATGCTAATCATAAGGTCAAAGCTCTTATCCAGGCCTGCTTCCATCGAAAAAACAGGGTAGCCAATAGCATCCGCACCTGCCAAACCCGCAAATTCAGCCTCTATACAAACCTCCGCCTTGTATTTGGAAAGTTCCAAAAGCAAGGTAGCTACCGGAGCTACGACTTCGGGTCCGTAGGCTTGTCCGTAGATTGCAACCTTCATGGGTTACACATTTAGATATTTATCGAGATAATCGGAGCGCTGCCGGAGTTCTTCGAGGAATTTATCCTCTGTACTTCCGGAGATGATCGAGTAGTGGTACCTGCGGAAGGTCTGTAAAACTTCATTGATATTGGCATCCCCGATTTTAAGGGTGATCTGGGCAGTTTCATTTTCAATAGTTGTTATAAAGGCCCCGAGCAGGCGGGTATTGTTCCCTTCAACAATTTGGGCAATCTCACTGAAACTATAGTCTTTGAGGTGTTTTTCAACCACGAGTATGGATCCCGGTTCTGTAAAAAAGGGCATATCCGTAAAAAGCTCTACAATATCAATGAGGTCAAAATACCCGACAACCTGATTTCTGGAATCCAGGACGGGCAGGATGTTCGATTCATTGCGCGTAAAAACTTCCAAGACATCGAGCCAGGTGGCCTCGGCGGTCACTGAAAATGCATCGAGTTGATAACGGAACTCTTCAATCGGGCTGGTTTCCTGAAAACTATCGAGATCAGCCTCTCCAAGCAATCCCATAAACTGGCCATCTTCTGTAATGGCCACATGAGAATACGTGGAATGCGTAAAGAAATGAATCACTTCCTTAAGGGAGTCCGTTACTTCAAAAACGGGAATGGTGGTTATGATGTATTCCTGCAATCGCATAGTTTATTTCCTTATTGCAAATTACTACTTTTTAGCCTGCAAAAGGCATACCGAATTTGTATTTTTACGCTTCTTTAATTCGAAAATCCCAGCAAATGGTGCGTTTAAGTGTGAATGTGAACAAAATTGCCACCCTTCGCAATGCGCGAGGGGGTAACGTCCCCGATCTTATACAAGTAGTCCGGGACATCGAGTCCTTTGGGGCGGAAGGCATCACGATTCATCCCAGACCGGACGAGCGCCATATTCGCTATCAGGATGCCCGGGATCTCAGGAAAATCGTGCGCACCGAGCTAAACATCGAAGGGAATCC
>CAZEQO010000237.1:0-2951 GCA_964514365.1 uncultured Robiginitalea sp.
AGGACGCCGGCCTCTCACGCCGGTAACGGGGGTTCGATTCCCCCTGGGATCACCAATAGTTACGAATAGTGAGTGGCAAGGTATGGTGAAAAGTATGGCTACCTTGCCGCTCCTTTTTTTGCGGTAGCACTGACAACGTCATCCCTTTTCTGGAATAGCCCATCAACCGCCCTCTTCTTGTGCGCAACATTCAAATGGACATATCTTAGCGTTGTCGTGATACATCGGTGCCCCAGCAGCTCCTGCACCGTCTTCAAATCCTGCCCCGCCATAACGAGATTGGAGGCAAATGAATGCCTTAAATCGTGAAACCGGAAGGGTCTGGCAATTCCGGCCTTATTCTTTGCTTTGTCGAAGGCCGTACGCAAATTCGCCCACGGTTTGCCGGTTTCAGGATTGACGAAGACATAAGGGCTTCCATTCTGAGGGATCTGCAATATTTCAGCTTTAACAGGATCGGGAAGCGGATAAACCAATTCTGAGGTTTTGGATGTTATTAATATGATGATCGAATTGCCAGCATCGACCTCATCCCATCTCAATCGCCGAACATTTCCCCAACGAAGCCCGGTATATACTGCTGTTACAATCATTGGCCGAAGGTGTGCCTCACAGGACCCTATCAAGGCCAAGGTTTCATCGACCGAAAGGTACCGATTAAACAGGTGCTGTTCCGGTAACGATTCCATGCTTTGGATTGGGTTTCTGTCAATCACCTCCCACTTGACGGCCCTATTTAAAATCGCTTTCAAAAAGCTTCGCTCCCTATTGATAGTAGCGTTTGACGCCTTTTCAGCTAAACGGACCTTTTTATAATCATCCGTTGCACGAATGCTGATTTGCGACATCGCAACCGCTCCGAATTTCGGGATCAGGTGACTCAGGAACTGATGATTGCGTTCGATCGTCGAGGGTTTTTTATGGTCTTTTGCCCATTCAAAATATCTTGGCATGAACTCGGACAACGTTACTTCCTTGGCAATAGGCGCCGGATTAAACTTACCTTCACGGACCTCGTATTTCCTCTTTGCCAGGAGTAACTCAGCATCCCTCTTCCTCGGGCTTTCAGATGATTCCCTGTAGCGTACCCCCTTGTAATAAAAGTCAATCCAATAAAACTTGCTCTTCTTGGGTCGATAAACTCCCATTCTCACCTCGCTTTCCGACCCAACTCTTCATACTTTCCCGCTATTTTACGAGACAGCATGAACTTGTCAAGATCATCAAGCCTATATCTGACAGACCGCCCTATGCGGTAGTGACTGATTTCACCTCTGGATGTCATCATGGATATCGTGCTTTTCGCTACTTTTAGATATGAAGCGGCCTCTTTCTGGGTCAGGTAGCGATTCATGATTTCGTCGATCGGACTTTCTGTTGCCATAGTTATGCAACCGTCCCCGGCCATTTTCTGATTTCGGATAAAGGGATGCGTTTTTGTCCTTCCCCCAGATAACGTTCTTGGTGGGAGGGTAGCCATTTTGGTTTTGACATAAGCTCCTCTTGAACAATTTTTTCGTAGAGCCATAAACAATCCCTACGTTGCCGTTCGCTCTCAAATGGTCCCTCCTCTAAAAGCTTCAGTAAGGCTTTAACCCTAATCCCATGTACAGGCGCTTTATCCCCCGGAATCCATCCAAGGCCCCAGAGGACTTGCAGCAGCTGAGGAGGAATCGTACCGTGTTTTTTGAATCTGGCCCGTTGCCTCTTGGTTATGCTTTTCAAAAGCACTTTATGGGCGTAAGAAATAATGTTGAACTGAAAATCACCGCGGCCATTAAACGACACACTCGAAAAAATTCCGTCATACAAAAGCGACATAGAACACCCTCCTTGAATAAATTTCACATCCTTGATACGGAATGAAAATTATAATGATATTTATAGGTTGGAAAGGTGGAAAAACGTGGACATTGAAAATGAGCGCAAGGACAATGTATGCGGTGAGAGACTCAAAAAAGCCCGTAACATTAAACTTTGGCGGAGGAAGGATCTGGCCGATGCGTTCGATACTTCCGAGGATGCCATTGTGAAATGGCAGCAGCGTGGCATCCCCCAAGGCAAGTTGGCAGGTGTCGCGAAACATTTCGGAGTGGACAGTTCGGTCTTCGAAGATAGCAATATTTCCGATGCCGAATTCGAAATGATGATCCGTGATTCAATGGCGGGCGCCGAGTTAAAAAAGGTGGTTTTTACACATCAAGGAAGCGGCGAAGGACGGGTGGGAAGAACCCCAAAATTCCCTATTTCAAAATCACGAGTATTGCTAAAGGCCGTTGTCTGGGGAGTGGAAGGCCAAACAATATCCCAATTCACTTTGACGGATGCTGATTATTACCAACCGGTAGAGGGTGTAAAAGGCAGCACTCTTAACAGATACATGCGCGGAGAATTGCCTGTTCTTCGTGTCATTACGGGAATTGATACCAAAGCAACTGATATGAATTCAAACGTACTGAGTAGGGACCGTTTGAAAAGAGGGGACTTTTATATATCCATTCATACGCCCAAAAATTTTCGAGTTACCGTTTATGATATAAATATCTGATTTTAAATTTTAATCCAACTTTTTATCCGTAGGAAACGGTGCTTTTAATGCCCCACCATTTCCTACCCCCTCCTACAGCGTCAATTCAATCCACGCCGGATCATGATCGGACCCGTCACCCGTCAAATATTTCCGTCTATGAATCCAGGCACCCGTGACCCTTGAAGCAATGGCGTTGCTAACCCAAATTTGGTCATAGAGTTGATAATCGGCCGGCTGCCCAGGCTCTTTGTACCGATACGTCCAGTTGGTGTGTGGAGGTGCTGGAATGTTGCTCTGGACGTTAGGAGTGTGCTTGCCTGGGCTTGAGCGAAACCGTTCCCGGCCCCCCGCACAGGTATGGAAAACCTATATGGAATATGGCTCTGATTTCAGCGTGTGGGACCAGTGGCACGTAATCACA
>CAZEQO010000238.1:0-2946 GCA_964514365.1 uncultured Robiginitalea sp.
AGGCAAAACGGGTGTCCCCATCGCCCCCAATTCCCCATGGGATACGATATTCGTTGACCCTGCATGACAGAAACAATGTCAGGGTTTTAGGATTCGATAACGCTCATGCAATCAAACCAAAAGGCCGGAAGAGGTTTTCGGGGCGAAAAGTAACATTAGATCACAAACACCATTTAGAAAAAGTCGCCACCTACGAATTCGAATCCGCCAGCCAACTCCTTAACGATTTCTGGGCAGCCGTGGATAAACAGATTGGAGAATGAAGCCGTGAAAAAGAACATAATGAAAATCGGAATCCTTTCAAAGCAGGATTACCGCAAAAGAACCATCGCGATTGCCAAGGGTGAGTATAAATCTCGAAAAGATGAACCCAAAGTCTGGTTTGAGTCTATGGAATCCCTTGGACAAATCCTGAGTGGCCAAAATCAACAGCTTTTAAGAGTTATCAGAGATAGTCATCCGAATTCCCTGACAGAACTTGAAAAGATATCCGGCCGAAAAAAATCAAACCTTTCAAGAACGCTAAGGACCCTTTCTAACTACGGCATTGTGGACCTTGTCAGGGAAAAAGGGGCTGTCAGACCGGTAGTCAAGGCAACCGAATTCATGGTCGAGTTGAGCTTATAAGCACATCTGGTTTCATCTGGTATCAATGGGACTACAAGGGAAAAACCGGCCAAGTAAAACCGTCCCGGAAAAAAGTGGAATACCCCATTATTATTTCGAAAGTTGCTTGACATAGGGTAGTATTTTTTTACTTGACGACTTTTAATTTTTTCTATAGAATTTTGGTAATTATCTGCTCAATGAAAAGTCTTTTCATTGTTCCCTTCGCCTTCGCGCGAACCTCGGGATGACAGGTTTCTACCCTGAACAATCCTTTTTTCAGATCCATTCACTCCTTGAACGGATCGGTGTCCACAAATCAGTAGTCGCCACTCCCAAAACGGCATCAGCCAAACCTTGGGAAGACAAGCTTTGCAACGGCCAAGCCAAAAAGCGGAACTGTCTGCCGGCGACAGTGTCATACCCACACCCCCACACAATTCATCTATAAAATTTCTTTAGACATCCATTAACAAGGGACCAAAGCACTTGAGCGCACCTTGGCGCTACAGGTGTTTTGTTGCCCGCCAAACGAAAGGAGCATCGCATGAACAAAGCAATCATCATCGGACGGTTGGGAAAAGAGGCCAATTTTCTAAATGGCGGTGAGCAAACCGCGTGTCGATTTCAATTGGCGGTAAAGGAGACATGGAAAAGCAAAGACAACCAGTTAAATGAGCGCACCGAGTGGGTGAATGTGGCTGCTTTCGGGCCGGTTGCCGAACAGATGAAAGGCGTTGCCAAGGGCACGCTCGTTTTTGTTCAGGGATCGGCCAACACCGGCAGCTATAAAAAGGAAGACGAGATCCGCTATTATTTCGAAATCCGGGCCAAACGGCTTAGGATCCTGGGCGAAAGAGAGAAACAAGCGTACAAGGACTTTGACCAAAACGAGATGATTCTGATCGGTCGCCTCGGTCAGGATCCCCTGACACCCAGAGAAGGGATTACCCACTTTTCCCTGGCATGTAACGAATATTTCAAAGGCGAAGAGACCACCCAATGGATCAGCGTTGCCACATTTAACGGTTTGTCTGACAACGCGGCCAAAATATTGAGCAAAGGCCGCCTGGTCTATGTGGAAGGGAAAGTGCGAACAAGAAAATATGACAAGGAGGGTCAAACCCGTTATGCCACAGGCGTTGTCGCGCACAAGTGGCGAGCGCTTGACGCCAAACCCAAGAAACAGGAAATGGCGGAGTATCCCGAGTCCGCGTCCTATGATTATGCGGATAACGATATTCCGTTTTAACCAGCGCCCCTGGATCGCATATGAATCGAGCTGCGTGATCCAGGGGCTCTACTTTTTTATGGGGGTATCGATGGAGCGGATATTTAAAAAACTTGATCGATATTTTGGCTTTTGGAAGATCGGTGTCATGAATCCGGATAATGGGCTGTGGTCGCTTACACCTTCAAGCAATAAAATAGGGTATCTAAGGGCAATGAATGCCAGAGGCTATCATATTTTCATGAAGCCTGAAGATGAGCGGCGCTTTCTACTTTTAGATGACATCCCGGAAGATAGGTTGAAGTACCAAAAAGAGCAGGACCGCTTTAAGCCCGGACGCCTGGTGGTCGAAACCAGCCCGGGCAACTTTCAGGTCTGGGTCAAGGCCGGCCGCAGTATCAGCAATCCGGAGAAAAGGTATTGGATCAGATATTTCAACTCCGATCCCGCCTGTGACCCCAATTCACGCTGGGGCCGCTGTCCGGGGTTCCGGAACCGCAAGAACAAATACGAACAGGATGGGCACTATCCCCTCTCCCGCCTCATCTGGGTGGATTGGCAAAAAGTAGCCCAAGTACCTACAATAACCCTTCCAAAGAAACCGGTATGTCTACAAATTGCGAAGGTGTGTATTAAAAAGCATAATCGGTCGGGTAAACACGTCCAGCGCTGTGATTACGAGCGCGGGGATGACTCGGCCACCGATTTTGCCTATGTCCTCGCTTTGCTGCGGAAGGGCGTGGACCCGGAGATAATTACCGAGCGATTATTAAATGAACGGGAAGATTGGACCCATCACAAAGGTGAACGGCGCCAAACCGCTTACCTTAAAAGGACGATCAGAAAAGCCGTGGAGATTATTAACGACTAACTGACACATGAATTGCATCCCCAATTCGGGGAAGCCGTAAAGGTTTCCCGATAGGGGTTGTCCTCCCTGATGCGAGAGACCTTTACGGTCAAAAATAGGGAGGTGCCCCATGAATAGGAAAGAATATCGATTTTACGCTTATAAACTGCACATGGTGAAGGAACAGGAGATTCTTTTCCTGGGCGGCGACTCAATCAACAACAGTGCCTCGAGTTCCAAGCTAATCAAAAAAGTGATC
>CAZEQO010000239.1:0-2849 GCA_964514365.1 uncultured Robiginitalea sp.
CTTTTGGAGCCCGTGATAATGCCAACCTTGAATATTCGAGGGATAATGATTTTTACTATATCCCGGGGCAGGCCTTCCAGGTACCGGAATGGAAGGATGGGTATAAGCCCCTGGGGGGCAACCCGCACCCCATGTCGGACAATACGTTTTCTGAAAATCCCGCTAAATGGACCGGGAACGGTTCCCGTCTTGCCCGGCCCGATGCCAATGACTGGTATGAAACCGTAAAACTCAATTACGGGGTTCGCCCCGACGGATCCTATGATTTTGAGGTACTTCCCCCGGAGTACGCGCAAATGGATTATTCCCAACACTTTGAATTCTGGTCGGACAAGGATGTCCCCGGGACGTGGAAGAAATTCAGGGACATTGCCCTCTTCTGGCTGGACTTAGGGGTAGATGGGTTTCGGTATGATATGGCCGAAATGGTCCCCGTAGAATTCTGGAGCTACCTGAATTCACAAATTAAGATGAAAAACCCGGATGCCTTTCTGTTGGCGGAGGTCTATAACCCGGAGCGCTATCGGGACTATATCCACAGGGGGAAAATGGATTATCTGTACGACAAGGTGGAGCTCTACGACAGTCTGAAGCACATTATCAAAGGCTATGGGTGGACGGATCATATCCCGGTGGTTCAAAATGGCTTAAAGGATATTGAGCACCATATGTTGCACTTCCTCGAGAATCACGACGAACAGCGGCTTCCCTCCCCTGAGTTTGCAGGAGATGCCCAGAAGGGTAAACCGGCCATGGTGGTATCCGCGACCCTAAGTACCGCCCCCACCATGATCTATTTCGGGCAGGAAGTTGGGGAGCCCGGTGCAGAAGATGCCGGGTTTGGCACTCCGTCCCGCACCTCTATTTTTGATTACATAGGGGTACCCCACCTGCAACGATGGGTAAATGATAAAAAGTTTGACGGGGGGCAGTCCACAGTTGCCGAACAGGAATTGCGGGAATTTTATAGCAGGCTCCTGAATTTTACGATTCAGAGTGAGGCGCTTATGGGGGCTTATGAAGACATCCATTACTACAACAAAGAGCACACCCCTGCCTACGATCACAGGGTGTACTCTTTTGTCCGTTGGTCTGAGAGGGAACGCCTGGTCATTTTAAGCAATTTTGACGCCCAAAAATCGTATTCCTTCAGCTTGAAAATCCCGCCACATATCATAGAGGCCTGGGGTCTCGAAACCGGGGAATACCCGCTGGAAGAAATGCTCTACGGAAATGTGAAGGCTGTCCTCCAAGTATCTGAAGGTCGTGGGGCTATTGCCGTGGATCTCCCGCCCCTGGAATCCTTTATATTCAAGGCCCCCTGAGGAAGGTCTGAGACATCTCACCTTCTTTATCCGTGATATCCGGTGATATTTTGATGGAATACTTATTTTTGGCCAAAAGCGAAAGCCATGAAACAAATTGTGTTTTTAGTCTTATTTTCGATGCTGATGAGTTGTACAAACCAATCAGATAAGCCTTTGATTATAGGGCATAGGGGAGCGATGGGATATGAAACTGAGAATACCCTCGCCTCGGTGGAGAAAGCGATTGAATTGGGGGTGGATATGGTAGAGATCGATGTCTTCCAGATCAGTTCCGGGGAGATTGTCGTATTTCACGACGAGCGTGTCGATCGACTTTCCAACAGCGCCGGGAACATTAAAGAGTACAACATTTTTGATTTGAAGAAACTCATTTTGGATGGGGGGCATCAAATTCCAATGCTGCAGGATGTCTTAAAGCAGATCAATGGAAGGGTTGCCCTGAATATCGAGCTGAAGGATACCAGGATAGCAGATAATATTCATCAAATTATTACAGGATACTCCGCCAAACCCGAATGGTCTGAATCCCAGTTTATAGTCTCCAGTTTTGATTGGGAGGAGTTGCGCAAATACAGGGAGTATAGTCCTGAGGGCCGCATTGCGGTTTTGACGGAAGGAGATCCTCTGGAGGCTATGGAAGTCGCCCGGGAGTTAAACGCTGAGGCCATTAACCCCCATTACTCTCAAGTGAATGCGGAGAATGTGGCGAAATTGCACGAAGCAGGCTTTAAAGTCTATACCTATACCGTCAACGACCCTGCTGAATTCCAGCGCTTAAAGGCCGCAGGAGTCGACGGGGTATTTTCCGATTACCCGGACCGGATGAAATAAGATATTCCCTTCGTTCCGGTTTGTTGCAGCAGGGCAAAAGCGGTTCTCCGGGTGGTACACCTTATGAAAGGGCCAGGAAAAGGAAGGCCGCCAGAACGCCCCCGATTACAGGTCCAACCACTGGAATCCAACTGTATCCCCAGTCCCCGGAACCCTTGTTTTTTATCGGCACCAGGGCGTGCAAAATCCGCGGCCCCAGATCGCGGGCCGGATTGATGGCATATCCCGTGGTCCCCCCCAGGCTCAAACCGATACCCCAAACCAAAAAGGCTACCGGCAGGGCCCCAAGGGATCCGAGCCCGATGATTGTGCCCTCTTCCACCAGGGTTGCATCTGTAAAATACAGGACAGTAAAAACAAGCACGAATGTCCCGAGAACCTCGCTGAACAGATTGCTCCAGGCATTGCGGATAGCCGGGGCAGTGCTGAAAACCACCAGTTGCATACCGGGGGGTTCCGTCCGGTCAAAGTGATCCCTGTACACAACCCAGACTGCAAAAGCGCCCAGAATAGCACCCAGAAACTGGGCCAGGATATAGCTGCCGGTATCTGCCCAGGGGAATTTTCCCGCGGCAGCAAGCCCAAGGGTCACCGCCGGATTAATATGAGCACCGCTATAGGGTCCGGCTACCACCACGGCCACGTACACGGCCAGGCCCCATCCGGTGGTGATGACGATCCACCCGCCGT
>CAZEQO010000240.1:0-2800 GCA_964514365.1 uncultured Robiginitalea sp.
CATCTTCCGTGAGTTAGGGCTTCCCAGGGACTTAGAGTCACAAGTAAAATTGGCTATCGACAGCTCAGTCAGCCTGTTGGATTTAGGGCGAGCAGGTGATCGATTTTTCATTATGTGCTCAGGGGCCGGCTTTGACGCTGCCATCGTTGATACGATTTCACGAACCCGTACCCAAAGCGGCATTACCATGCTGAGTTACATCATGGCCACTCTCCGGGAGACCTTCAAGTACCCCTTTCCCCGCATGCGTGTAACCATAGATGGAAAGGAGTTTGACAAAGACTCAACTTTCGTTGTAATTGCCAATATGAAGCGCTATGGCGGCGTTTTTCGCTTATGCAGGGACGCCTCTCCTGACGATGGCATGCTGGATGTCTGCTGCCTCCATGGCGGGAAGATCCGGGATCTTGTACGCTACGCATGGGGTGCATTCCGTGAGAATCTTATGGATTTTAATGACATAGCTTTTTATCGCGGAAGACAGATCAAACTGGAGGCCGATGAACGGGTGCTGGTCCAGGTAGATGGCGACAGAGGAGGCGAACTGCCCATGCTTTTTACCATCATGCCGGGAGCAGTCTCGTTTTGCGTGGAGAAATCTTAATAGGGCTTCCCAAAAATCAATTTTAGATTTGTTGAAAGGCCCGGCATTATGATGTCAAGAAATTTGGGACAAAGGTTTTCACAAATCGTATTTTATTTTTACAGCCCATTCTGTGGGCGGTTAAAGCAACCAGTAAAACAGTGATATGAGCGATTGTGCAATGATTTCTTATGGCCCTTAACCCTTTCACTGTTGGCTTTTGCATTGAGATGGCCAAGAGTCTTGAAAATACTCTCTCAACGGAAGTTCTTTTATTGTAGTTCTTTTTAAATCTTTGAGTGCCATAATTGATTTTCTCCCGAACACTGGGAGTCATACGAATGAGCACATTACATCCCTTCTGTTCTAAGAACTTTGGGTGGCCGGCAGGACAAAGGAGGTATTGCCCCTTAAACTCTTTGGACCAATGTAATGGGCAATTATATTGCAGATAGGTTATACCCTTCGTCGTCATTTTCCCTTTTCGATGCATGGGAAGATCTGCCTGGCAATAGACGACATCTCTCTTAACGGTGTAAGGTGTGTTTTGCATATTACGGGGATTCCTTGGGATCATGGCCTCGGCTTTTATATCTTCGATAATATATTGGAGGATCTTTTCCACATCATAATTGGCATCCCCGGCAACAACTTCGATAGGCAAAGAGAACTCCTGACGCAATCTTTTTATCAGGGGTAGAGCCACTTTCTTTTCATCTTTATTGGCCTGGAGGGTAATTTCAACAAGGGGCAGTTCTGAGTCCAGGTCAGTAATAATATGATTTCGATACCCCCAGAAGTAGTGGACCTTCCTTTTAAAGGGACTGGGAAAATGGATGCTGACTCCAAGTCGAGCGTCTTTGTCACCGGGTAGAAGGCGATGTTTTTTATAGCGATCTTTAGTGGAGGTCTTTAGATTATTTTCTTTTACATAGGCCTCAATGGGGCAAGAATCTAATCCGAGACCCCGACCGGAAATAACGCCTTCATTGATGAGTTCTTGAACCAGGGCTTCTCTTATGGCCTGAAAATACCCATTGGGATTGGATCGCAAGAATTCAGAAAAACGCTCATCAGAAGGAGGTTTCTTCAAAGGATCGAGTCCTAAAGGTTCAGCGATGGAAGGGTTATTCAGCAGCTCAAACTCAAGCTCCACCAATTTATGGATGCCACGAAGGTTACGGTAAATTAACCCCTTAAGGAGCGCTTCTTTCGAAACCGGAGGTCTGCCCCGTCCGGTGTACTTTGAAGGGACCGGGGGTAAATTTTCAAAGAGCTTCTCGTATGTTGCCCTCGGAGGAATGGATTCCGGGGCTATAAGACAACGCTGACGCATGGCATCCTCCATTTTTGGGAAGGTATGGGAGAATCTTCCTCAATGAGGATACCGAATTATTAGGGTTTAGTAAGCAGTTTAACATGAATAACAACGACATAACTTGAAAAAAAAACAGGTCTTCCCAAAAATATTTCTTCCTAAACCACCGAAAATGGCGGCAAAAATATTGAGTAAAATTTGGTTAAGCTCTTTTTTGACATCACATAACCTGCTGATAATATTAACGTTTTACCGGTTTAGGAAATCACTGTTGAAGCCATGTGTAACCATCTGATATTATTGCTAAATTAATTTTGGGAACGTCTATAAGCAATTAACTGAACTTAGAAAGAAAGAATGGAGATTGATTCTAAACTCTTTAGAAACGGCATGACGGATATAGATCAAAGAGTTCGGATCCATTTTAGCACAGGGCTTTGAGTTTGAGTGCCAGAGTGTTCCGCTGGTGGCGCCTCAAGGGATTTTCAAACCAAAAATTCTTCCACAAATGCCCCTTTCCATAACGACTACCCCGGAAGGACCTTATGATGACATTCCTTGTCCCGATGGTCTTTTACTATATCGATATCGCCGAACCGATCCGCAGCAAAGGCGTCACCGTCAAGACCTCCGCTACCTGGGATCACCCGCTCTACGAGGGCATCGTCCGGCACGCGGTCGAATCGAATGCGGACATCATCTTCAAGGACACGCACCATCACGATGTCGTGACACGGGCATTGCTGTCGCACACCGACTGGAACCTGATCCGAACGTGTCCGGCACCGCTATGGCTCGTCAAGCCGCGGGAAACTGCGAAACTGCCGGTTTTCCTCGCCGCCATCGACCCCATGAACCAGCACGACAAGCCCGCGGCGCTGGACGACGAGATCCTCAAG
>CAZEQO010000241.1:0-2789 GCA_964514365.1 uncultured Robiginitalea sp.
CGACTTCCGCCGGCAGGCGGAAGTAAGGGTTTGATTCAGTCCCCCCATTTAAGGATCACGCCGCGAAGGCGGCGTAATCCTGAGTATTTAGCCGCTAGTAGCAGTCGGCAGTTCTAATATAAGCTTGCTCCTCTGCCTGGGGGACCTTGCGGACCATTTCATCCCCGGTCAGGCCTTATGGTACTGTGGGGTGTTGCTAATCCTGACACTCCTGAGTTCCTGTATGCTCAATTCCCGATTACAATTCTTTGCCCTTAAATGTAAAACAGCAGGTGTACCCTCCCCTTTTTTCGGACTATAGTTTAAACGACATTTTCAGTTTTATCATCATTTTATTGTTATTAAATACTGGTATGATAATTGTAGTTAAAAGAATATTCCGCTTGTTTAAATTCAAGATTTAAGGTATTTTCAAAAGGAAAAAATGGTTCGACCTCTTTATAAGAACCTGGCGTTTATTTTCTGCTTTGCACTGCTGACGGTATCCGGACAGCAACCTTCGGCAGCGCCTGATGTTGGCCAGGCTCTGGAAAAATATTTTGAGCCTGACCGCGAATCCGTTTTCCTGCACTTAAACAAAGACCTGTACGTACCCGGCGAAACCTTATGGTTTAGCGGGTATATCTACAATGGCAAAACCGGCCGGCCCTTCCGGGAGACTTCAAACCTCTATGTATCCCTGTATAACGAGGAGGGGGAATTGCTTGCTAAAAAATTGTTTTACTGCCAGGAGGGCTATACCAGGGGGCAGTTGCCCATAGATTCCCTTTACAAATCCGGCGCCTATTTTATAAAGGCATCCACCAACTGGATGCGCAATTTTAAAGAAGACCTGAGCTATGTACAGCAGCTTCGGATCGTTTCGGATACGCTCTTCCCTCAAACTGCAGTTTCTGCCGGAAGGAGGCCATCTTTTGGCTGATGTCCGCAATACGGTAGGCGTTAAGGCGACTAATTCCCTGGGGTACGGAGTGCAAATCCGCAAAGCCCTGGTGGTAGATGAAGGGGGTAAGCCGGTTACCAATTTCAAAACAAATTCGCTGGGTCTTGGCAAGTTTGAATTTTATCCACGGAAAGGAAAAACCTATAAAGCCCTGATCGCATTTTCCAATGGGGCGCAGGCCACCTATGCGCTGCCGGAAGCTGAACTTAAGGGTCTCGCCATCTCCCTCAAGAGTAATCCCAGGCGGAGCGAAATATCCTTTGAGGTATTTACCGATAACCCTGCAATCCGGGAAACGGATGGCAGGTTCACACTACTTATACACAACAAAAAAATATTCAGCCGGCATTCACTCGATTTTGCGGATGAACTCACCCCCGGAATGAATATTTTCACTATTTTCTCGCCCGATGCCAGGCCGGTAGCAGAGCGACTTTTTTTTAATTACCATGGGCTGGAATTCCCGGAAATTAACATAATGCCCTCCGGCAGCTCGATGGATTCTTTGCAGCTAAAAATTTCGAGCAACGCCCCCAAGCCCTATAAAATCAGTGTTTCAGTGCTGCCTGCCGAAACTCTTGCCTATGGGCACGACAAGAATATCTACAGCGAATTCCATCTGCGACCCTATGTAAAGGGGCTGGTTGAAAAAGCAGGATATTATTTCAGCAATATAACCGAACGCAAGCAGTACGATATGGATTTATTGCTGCTCACCCAGGGATGGAGCCGGTATAATTGGAGCTCAATTTTCAAAGGGCCCCCGCAACCACTCTTTCCATTTGATAATGGCCTGCAACTCCTGGGAACACTTAACGAGCCAAATTTGGCAGAAGAAAGTAAAATCCTATTACATAAATCTGAGAACCACGGAATACAATTGCTGGACATATCGCCTGAAAAATCGAGTTTCCTGATCACGGAATTCTTTCCGCAGAATGGGGAGAATTTATACTTGTCTCTGCTGGATGGAAAAGGCAGGACCACAAACCCGGGAACCTATCTGAGGATCCTGAACCAAATGGGAAACACGGTGTTTCCCCCCCCTGAACCCAAAGCATTTCTGGATGAGAGCTTTATGCAGGTTTTTGAGAACAAGGTGTATACGCCCCCGGATTTTACCGAAAACACCATCCAATTGGATGAGGTTACCGTGGCGGCCGAATCGTTTCGCGATAAAGTAAGGGAGAACATATTCATACCGCCTTTCCTGTGGAACTTGGTGGAAGAGGTAGACCAGGATTTTGCGATGCGCTTTCCCCTGGTTACCGACCTGATCAGGATGAGAGGTTACAATGTGCAAATCAATATTGGAGGCCTTGGCCTTGTCAGTGTGCGTTCTTACAGAAGCGGAGGTTTGGCCCTAATCATGGATGGGGTTCGATGGCCTAACCTTGATATTCTTTACAATCTGCCCATGACGCAGATTGAAAGCTATTATTTTGATAAACTATCCCGGTGGGAAGGTATTTTCAGCAATGGGGAAGAGGTGTTATACCTGTATACCCGCAGGGGGAAAGAGCTCCTTTTGACATCGGGGCCCGGGGGGAATAATAACGCCTTTGAATTCCTGGTCAAGGGTGGTTTCGAACCTGAAAAGACCTATTATACTCCAAAGTACTTCAACTATACCAACAGTTCTTACAGGGCGTTTGGTACGGTGCATTGGGAAGCCCAGGTCTCCCTTGATGAATTCGGGGAAGGGTCTTTCAAAATGGCACGTGTGCCCCTTTCTGAAGCAATGCTCTTTATTGAGGGGATGGCACCGGATGGGGGGCTCATATCGGGATCGCAGCTGGTCCGGATCCCTGCGGTAATCCTGGATTAAAACAGCAATTTCTTTTTG
>CAZEQO010000242.1:0-2723 GCA_964514365.1 uncultured Robiginitalea sp.
TGAGTGGTGGGATCCTGTATCTCTACCCCCCCCTTTACCCGGATCAGCAATTCTACCAGTAAAAGTAAAAAGAAAGCTGCAACCCCCAGGTCAAAACGGGAGCAAAGGGTGAGGTGAGATGTTGATCGCCGCGCCAGTGTTACGCCTCCCATCCAGAACACGGGCACCCAGAAAAGAATCAGAATGAGGATAACCCATTCCAGGGGGTCCCGTGGTCGATTGAATACATCAATAACCCATCCACTATTTAAAAAGGGTTCTGACGGGTAGTTGAAGACGTAAATAATTCTTAAGGAAGCGAGAACAAAGCCCAACAGCTGGAGCCCTAAGATCTGGATGACCCGCCACCCCCTTCCCCGAGAAGCGGCAGTAAAAATAGCTGCCAGTGCAAACGTACCCATTGCCTCCGGTAAAGGGAACGTTCTGTGAACTGAACACGTCATGACAAAGGCAGCCCATGCATAGAGCCAGGTCAGTTCCATGCCCCAGCATGCCAAAATCAAAAGATATTTGTTTCGGTTAGTCACTGTCTAAGAACCCATTTGCCAGGTCAGCGATGGATATGTCCTACTGTACTTTAAAAATCCCCCTTAATCCCCTTTTTTGGAAGGGGGAAGTAGTCGAGATGCCCGGATTTAACGAGATGTTACGGGCTAACGGGTAAACCGGCCAACCGCGCAACCTATTCGCCACAGATTTCATCCAGGCTATAGGTCGTCCCCCCAAACTGACTGTCATTTCCCCGGGGATGGGACGAGAGCTGGCAAAGAATAGAAACGACGGGTATCTTGAATCGGGCAAGAAATTGAGTTGTAGCAAGGGTTGTGCTATTTTTTTCATAGGAGAAGTAAACACAACTGAGATCCCGGGGCAACTCTAAACCGTGTTTTAGCAGATTCACCAGACCGCCCTTTGATTTCATCTGTATTCTGGCTAAAATTTCAAGGATGTCGGACAACTGTTGAGGCGTTCTGGATATGGGCAGGACAGATAGATTGCCTCCGGATATGAGACCGTTGGTCACCAATCCCAGGGCGATGCCCTGGTTGTCCAATCGCACGGCCAGGGATGCCACTGCTTCAAGGGTCCGTTCAAAACTCTCTTCCACATTACGGCTGGCGAATTGATCCACTTCCACGATGATCAAAACCTTGACTTGTGTTGTAGGCTCACAGACCTTTTGCTCCAGCCGGTTATGGCGCGCGCTGGCTTTCCAGTGGATATATCTGGCCGGTTGCCAGTTTTGATATTCCCGGGTGCCAATAAGATAAATGGGGTCATGCACCGGACTCTTTGCACCAGGGGAACCAAAGAGCTCACGTCTGTGTATGGAGAAGGCCTTAAGCGGGACAAGCCGAGGATAGACAATCACATGCATGGCGTCTTCGGTCTGTCTTTTCTGGGTGTATAACCCTAAAAGATCCCCTGCCGTTAGATTGGGAGGACCTATTCTAAACCAACCCCGCCGCTGAGCCGTCAATTCCCACATTAAGCTGACGCTCTGGTACCATAATAGCCCGCTTTCTTTCGTCAGCAATGTATTCTTCCCGGAAGGGTGTAGTGCACCCTGTACAGGCACCTTCATCCTGACCCAGATTGGCAGGAACTTTGAGTTTTCCACCTTTACCTTTAAGGTGATTGTTTCCCCTGGAAAGGTTCTGATCCGATCAGCGACTGAATCGCATTTTATCCCTGATAGACTTGATTTGCTCCATATTTTTGCTCCTTTAACCGTGAATAGAACAAGGAGGGTCAATACGGTCAGGCCCCATTGCCGGTTTAACAAAGCGATAAAGAGAAATAAGCCCACAAACAATTGCACCAGCGGGATAACAAAAATAGTCGGCAGTCTTTCTAAATGGTCCTGCATGAATATTGCCTCACCCGGTCGGAGTTGGCACCGGCACCTGGGCGATTATTCCTTGAATAAAGTGCTCTGGTTTTTGGCTGCGCAATCGCTCCTCGGTTTTTAAAATCAATCGGTGCGCGAGGACATGGGGGGCCAGGTATTTAATATCGTCTGGCAGCACATACTCGCGCCCCCGCAGCGCGGCCAGCGCCTGACCGGCACGCATTAAACCCATAGAGCCCCGGGGGCTGGCCCCGAAACGCAGGGCCTCGTGGTTTCGGGTGGCCCTTACAATATCCGTGATATATTGTCGAACCTCGGGAGAGATGCGAACTTTTTTTCGGGCATGCTGTAAATCAATAATCTGCCCAGGAGTTGCCACTGCCGCCAGTTCCACCAACGGGTCTTCTTCTTGAAAACGTTCCAGGATGGAAATCTCTTCAACTTTGTCGGGATACCCTAAATGTATTTTTAAAAGAAACCTGTCCAACTGGGCTTCGGGCAGGGGGAACGTTCCTTCAAGTTCAATTGGGTTCTGGGTCGCCATAACAAAAAAAGGCTCGGGGAGGGACAGGGTCTCACCATCAACAGTTACCTGACGTTCCTCCATACTTTCCAGAAGGCTTGCCTGGGTCCGGGGAACCGTGCGGTTGATCTCATCGGCGAGGAGGATATTCGTTATCACCGGTCCGGGCTGGAATTTGAATTGACCGGTTTTCTGATCATAGACATTAAAGCCGGTAATATCGGCCGGCAAAAGATCCGGGGTAAATTGAATGCGGGAATACTTCAAATCGAGTATCCTGCTCAGCGATCTGACGATAAGCGTTTTACCCAACCCAATTCAAAGAAAGTGACCAAATCTGCTGTATAG
>CAZEQO010000243.1:0-1463 GCA_964514365.1 uncultured Robiginitalea sp.
TCCACGGAGTTCAATCTGGACGACGTGTTGGATAACCTGGCGAATCTGGTGACGGTGAAAGCCCAGGAAAAAGAAGACCTGGAGGTCCTCTTTGCCACGGGGCAGCAGGTTCCGAGGTTTTTAGTGGGAGATCCTTTGCGGTTAGGGCAGGTGTTGATCAACCTGGCCAACAATGCCGTAAAGTTCACCGAGTCCGGTGAAATCGTGGTTTCCACTGATTTGATAGAGCAGGATGAGGCTGGATTAACAATAAAGTTTTCCGTCAGAGACACCGGCATCGGTTTGACCAAGGACCAGATTGGCAAACTGTTTCAATCTTTCAGCCAGGCGGACACCTCCACGACCCGCAAATTCGGCGGAACGGGCCTGGGACTGACCATCAGCAAACGCCTGGTTGAGATGATGGGCGGAGAGATCTGGGTGGAAAGCGAATCCGGGCAGGGCACGACCTTTAGCTTTACGGCCAACTTTGGTCTGGGAAAGGAAAAAGTTAAAACACGTCTCGTGCCATCGTCGGATTTGCGCGGTATGAAGGTTCTGGTGGTGGATGACAGCGCCACTTCAAGAAATATCCTACAGGATATTTTGGAATCGTTTTCCTTTGAAGTCACCCTGGCGGCTTCAGGAGAGGAGGGATTGGCAGAAATTCAGAAAGCCGATACGAATCAGCCGTATGAGTTGGTGCTCATGGACTGGAAAATGCCGGGATTGGATGGTCTCAAAGCCTCTGAGCGCATCAAAAATCAGCAGACTTTGAGCCAGATCCCAGCCATTATCCTGGTGACCGCTTACGGTCGTGAGGAAATCATGCAACAGGCCGAACAAATAGGACTGGACGGGTTTCTGATCAAACCAATAGGTTCATCGGTACTGTTTGACACGATTATGCACGTGTTTGGAGAAGAGATAACCAAGAGGTCTCGGATTTCAGAAAAAAATGAGGAAAGTGAGGAGTCGAAGAACATCCAAGGGGCGCAGATCCTATTGGTAGAGGATAATGAAATCAACCAGCAGGTGGCATTGGAGATTCTGCAAGGTGCCGGACTAAATGTCACGGTGGCCAATGACGGGCAAGAGGCCGTCAATGCTGTGAAAGAAAGTCATTATGATACGGTACTCATGGACATTCAGATGCCGGTGATGGATGGATACGAGGCAACACGGCGAATTCGGAAGTGGGAAGGTGAAAGAAGGAATGCGGAAGTCGGCCTCCGGCCCGTAGGGGCCATAGGGGCCTACGCCCCGGAGGGAATGTGGAATGCGGAAGGATGGAGTCGCTGCGCTCTGTCTCTCTAATTAAATAAAGATGCGGTTTTATTTGAGGATTTAGCACCCTTGAGATCTCTTATGAAACTACATTATAAAAGTTTCTTTTTCGATCAGACTGGACGCTCGCGGCCAGAGGCGGCGCTCGCATGATACTCAGTAGGTTAATGTCTCCCATCAGATCAACTTGACCGTTT
>CAZEQO010000243.1:1473-2082 GCA_964514365.1 uncultured Robiginitalea sp.
AATACATTCCTTCGACATTCGACATTCATTATTCGATATTCGCTTTTTAATATGAGATAGATGGATTGCACTGTTGTTGAATTTCAGACGGAATCATTTTAGAAATTGCCACTTCGGACCTCCGCCTTAGACTGATACGAGTCAGGAATTTTTGATATTAATTTAGCCCTATGATAATATATTTCTAAAACAATCTATAAAAAAGATTACTGATTTAAATTTAAACGGGCGCTTATAATGAAACCGGTTTTTTTATCTATATTCTGCTTTATTCTGATTTTAAATGCCTGCTCAACTGTCAAGATTACACAAAAAACCTACAGACCTTCTCCATGGTCCACTTCAGATCCATCAAGCATCCCTTATGACACACGATTGGAGCAATTCGAAAAGGGCAATCTTGTCATAAATCCCTCTTTTGAAAATGGCAGCGTTATAGCGGGTGATCCGGTAAACACCTTCATACTCGAAGGATGGGAAAAGGTTGGTCAAAACCTTGAATGGGTCACACAGGAATCAGGGCTCAAGGCCGTGAAAAAAGCAAACGGTGGCGGACATAGCGTTAAGATTTTAAGAAAAAAGGCAGCGGAATTGGATGAAGCGGAAGGG
>CAZEQO010000243.1:2134-2711 GCA_964514365.1 uncultured Robiginitalea sp.
AATACAGGTTGGGTGTCCAACTCTACGATGCGATCATTGTAAAGGTATTTTTTTTCGATGAGCATCGGGAGCCTGTTGATCCGGAATACTTGAACCCCAATACCGGAACGCGAATCGACAATTCCGATAAAAGTTACTCTTTTTCAAATTATTGGCGGATTGATGACTTTCCCTGGGGCACGGTGAGAGGAAGGTCTTATCATTATCCGTTCTCGGAAGGAGATATCCCGGACAGGACCCGCTTTGTCCGCCTGTTTTTCGGCTTAAAAGGTACCGGGACCCTGTGGTTGGACGATATCGACTATCGTTACTCAAAATGGAACTTTACCGCTTTAGAGCGGTTTAAACCATTTTTTGCCCGACACCTCACCCTGGAAGAAAAAATTATCCCTACACCCAAAAGTCTCCAATGGGTAAGTGATATCATCTATTACACGGCCGGTATCCCGAATTCCCTTCTTCCTGTAATTGTACTTCCTGAAAACCCGGCACCCGCTGAGCGTACCGCTGCAAAAATATTACAAAAACAAATCAGCGAGGTACTGAACAAGTTTATTGCTGCCAATAACCACCAAGA
>CAZEQO010000244.1:0-2642 GCA_964514365.1 uncultured Robiginitalea sp.
GGCAGCCCGTGTAGGGACTGCTATAACGATCTTAATCGCATTTTACAGGCAAAAACAGCGGCCTCCCCTGACTTGAAAGATTGGGCCGAACTGTCCCCGACCACTTAAAAATTTGGGAGTAATAATTAAGATTATCAAATGATGAGAGGTTTTAATCAATAAGTAATACGGAGTAACAGGTTTGCATTATAATGCCGCCAACATTAACAGCATCGCTATCCACCCATACCCTCACCGGCTGTTGCAATGATACGGCTGAAAGGGCAACGGCCAAAAGTTGATTACCCATATCACGATCAAATACCAACCACTGGTTGGTATAGCTCCCATTGACCGCATCCACCTTGATGATGATTCTGTCAAACAAGGGCCCGGCGAAAACAATATTGGCTTCGCTGAATCCCCTAGGTACCGCGGCATGGGACTTTGCCGGCACGAAGGTAAGGAAAATTACGGCTGTAACAATCAATACAATGATCAGGCTTTTTCTTTTCATGGTTGTCCCCCTTTCGTTCATCGGGTCAAGAGTTTGCCCACCTCTATGAAAAATAATTTCATGCCAATCAGGTCACAATTAATCGTTAAGGAGCAACATCGGCAAGGCTGGCAGCGAAATGGAAGAGCCTTCATAAAATTGCCAAATACCCATCATGCCGCTGGTCGTAACTGATACACCTACTCGGGATGTCTTGCCCTGATCTTCCTTGAAATAAACCACTCCTGTATCGCCCGTATCGAAAGTAGTGGTGCCTGTGATGACGCCAAGCGTGTCCATTGCAACCGTTCCCGCTCCAGTGCCGGTAGCGCCTGTTGGCGCCTTGTATGAACCTTCATAAGTGCCAGATTTAGATATTCTAATCTTGCCATAGACCCAATACACGGCCGGGATGGACGGATCGATTAGTAAACCATACGCGTATGACCTACTGCCAATATCTGTGGGTTCAAATGTACCCCCGCCTTTAACCATGTATGCCACCGCCATACCGCCGTTGGGCTCGATGCTCACACCAACCGCTCTTGTTTTGCCTAGATCCATTTTCGAATGCGAGATCGAAAATTTTTGACCATTGGATAGGTTTATATTTCCGGTGACAATACCTGAACTGTTCACGGACAGTGTTCCGCTGTCTATTGAGACTGTCGTTCCATCCGGTCCCGTTTGGGAACCGGCGATTACTCTTCCCGAGGCATCGGTTGTGTATGTCCCGTAAAGCCAGAAGACGGCACCCGTCGAGGGATCAATAATGGTTAAATAATTGTACCAAGTGCCCATAAGATCGCTGGTCACGAATGTACCGCCTCCTTTGATGAAGGTCACAATATCCATGGTCTGATCACTACCCAAGAGAACCGCAGTCCCCATTGTCTTGCCCTGATCCAATTTCCCGTGTATAATAGTTCCTGTGCTTCCTTCCGCTGTAAAGCCTCCGCTGAGGATCCCCTGAGAGTTAAGTTCTATTTGACCGCTGCTCAAAGCCACTGCCGAACCGTCCGGGGCGTAATAGTTCCCGGCGGTTATGTTTCCCGTAGCGTCAACAACAAAATTACCCCTCACCCAGTAGACCGCTGGAATTGCCATATCGACCTCAACGCTGTAAATATACCAATTTCCAGCCATATCGGCCGTTTGGAAAACTGCCGCAAAGGAAGGAGGCGTCAAAAATATAACAAAAAGCAAATACACTAGCGGTAAAACTCTTTTCCCCATGGCGTACCCCCTTTCCTCTGTTGGATCAGGCCATCGTTTCCATTATCTCCTTTGAAACTGAAACAATTGATGTCAGCTCTACAAATCATGGGTAATAGAAAATCTAAACGGAATACTCCTCAAGTTCATATTCTAACGAAAATTATATATTGTAAATCACCACTTTTAGTGATTTTTTTAATTTTTTGGGGTTATGAAATTGTAAAAGAAAACAGTTAAATAGGCGCAAGCGAGATCCAATGGCTCATGTGGGGCTTCGAACCGATTGTCATCCATACGATGGTGGCCTGCCGGTGAGCATCGGGGCTGAAGGAAATGAAAGACTTTCCCTCGATCCGGACTTGAGAAAATTCCCAGGGCAGATAGTATTCAGACGCTTTTGGTAGCGGCGACAAGTTTTACAACAATCAGGGGATGAATTGGAAAAGTTAGGACCTTCCCGGACAGTTTGAGGCTTTCAGGAAGGGTTGCCCCGGCCCCTTCTAGAGAACGGGGATGACGCGTGGTCGTCCTTTCGGGTATAGTGTTTTGCCCAAAACATTTTATCCCAAAGGAGGACATGATGTCCGCGAACCAGAAGTTTGTACACAAACGCCTCACTCTGCTACAATTTCTGCCACCTCCCGATCACAGACGCCGGCCACCGATTCGGCCAACAGTTTGAGCAGTTCCGAGGGGTAGAGTTTCCGGGCGACCACCACCTTACCACCGCTGTCGGCGATCTCTTGCGCCGCGGGTGGCGCCAGGTTGCTCAGCAGCCGGCCGGCAAGATCTTCAACATCGTTGACTTTTTAGCGAATACACGGGTGCGGACTGTCCGCGAACATGGCGATGTAGGCTCCGGCCACCTCCCGCACGGCCCGTGTGGCGGGCATGCCGTTCTGGATCATTCCAGCCATGCGGTTAATGAATTTGGGGTCCTTGAGCATTA
>CAZEQO010000245.1:0-2617 GCA_964514365.1 uncultured Robiginitalea sp.
TATAACAGTATTCAGGAGGCTCGAAAAGCACGCGACAGTAAATTTTCGGGACGATATCAAGGCGAGCTATGGATCTTCCGGGTGCGCTAAAAGACCAACGGAATTTATTTTTTGATTTCTTTCTGGATTAGTACATCCAGATACGCCATGGTGTTGTATAAGTATTTCCGATCGCTCATAATGGTGGCCATGGCGATGGCCCCCATGATCATGGTATAGAGTTGTTTGGCAAATTGCAGGGGGGGGACAGGTAGCTTCATTTCCCCTTTATTTACACCTTCTTCGAGGACAAGGGCAATTTTACCCTCAATGATTCTGGCCGTTTCCCGCGTTGCCGCTCCCAGGATGCGATGATTGTGTTGGGCGTCTACACCTACATTGAGTATCGGGCAGCCCCCAATACTGTTGGTAAATAAGTCGTATTTCTTATAGAAACTGGTCAGGCGCTTTAATTTTTCCAGGGCTGTACCGTCCTCCTCAAGGACTTCGTCAAGGGCATTTAAGAGTTTTGTACTGTTGTACTGGTAGGCTGAAAGCGCCAGTGCATCTTTGTTTTCAAAATTCCCGTATAGAGCGCCTTTGGTCAGCCCCGTAGCCTCTGTAAGATCGCTCATACTAGTACCAACATAACCCTGTCGGCTAAAGATGGGGGCTACGGTTTCTATGATAAACGCGGTGGTTCTCTCGGCTTTGGTACTCATCTGGGTTGGTTTTTAAGGAAGATAAAAATACTATACTGCACGGTATAATGCAACTTTAATAAGAAACCCCCTGAGCCATTCGGGCCAAGGGGGTTTGAAAAATGTGATAAGAACTGCTTAACTCACCAGCTCGTCCTGGTTTCGGAAAACAAGCCCGTCTTCAAAACTGTCGATTAAAACGATACTCTCCGGATGGATACTTCCCTTTAGTATTTCCCGCGACAGGTTATTGAGAACTTCCCGCTGAATGATCCTTTTGATCGGCCGGGCCCCGTATTGGGGATCGAAACCTTTTTCAGCGAGATAGGCAATGGCCTCCTCAGTAGCATCGATCGTAATATGTTGTTCAGACAACATCTTTTTGAGTTGCTCCAGTTGCAGGCGTACCACTTTTTTAATGTCATCCCTGTCCAGAGGTGTAAACATAATGATGTCGTCTATACGGTTTAGGAATTCGGGGCGGATGGTTTTGCGCAATAACTCCATTACGCCTTTGCGCGCCTGTTCCGAAGCGGTTTCCAAATTGGGGCTTTCCTCGAATTTCTCCTGGATAATATGGCTACCCATATTACTTGTCATAATAATAATCGTATTCTTAAAATCCGCAACTCGTCCTTTATTATCGGTGAGCCTTCCTTCATCGAGGACCTGCAGGAGGGTATTGAAGGTATCCGGATGTGCTTTCTCAATCTCGTCCAATAAGACCACAGAGTACGGCTTACGCCTGACAGCCTCGGTGAGTTGGCCTCCTTCATCGTAACCTACGTATCCGGGTGGGGCACCTACGAGTCGGCTTACCGAATGCCGCTCCTGATATTCACTCATATCGATTCGGGTGAGTGCATTTTCATCGTCGAAGAGATAGGCGGCAAGTGTTTTGGCCAGCTCGGTTTTCCCAACCCCGGTAGTTCCGAGAAACAGGAATGATCCAATGGGTTTCTTGGGATCGTGCAATCCGGCCCGGCTACGGCGGATCGCATCAGAAACAGCTCCTATGGCTTCATCCTGTCCGATCACCCGCTGATGGAGGACATCCTCCAGTTTCAGGAGTTTTTCCCTCTCGCTTTGCAACATTTTGGTCACGGGTATCCCCGTCCATTTAGCAACTACTTCTGCGATATCATCGGCAGTAACTTCTTCCTTGATCAGTGTGCCGGAGGATTGTTGTTCTGCCAATTCTTCCTGTAGTGATTCCAGTCTGGACTGGGCATCTTTAATTTTGCCATACCGCAACTCAGCGACTTGTCCGTAGTCTCCATTGCGCTCTGCCCGCTCAGCTTCCTGTTTATAGTCTTCAATGTCCTGTTTGGTTTTCTGTATGGCATCGACTACCCCTTTTTCCTGTTCCCATTGTGCGAAGATGGAACCCCGTTCCTCTTTGAGGTTTGCCAGGTCAATATTCAGGGCCTTTAATTTTGAAGGATCATTTTCTCTTTTGATGGCCTCAATCTCAATTTCCAGCTGCATTATTTTGCGATCCAGTACGTCCAGTTCTTCAGGTTTGGAGTTAATTTCCATCCGAAGTTTGGAGGCTGCTTCATCCATCAGGTCTATGGCTTTGTCCGGCAAAAAACGGTTGGTGATATAGCGCTGCGAAAGTTCCACGGCAGCCAGGACGGCCTCGTCCTTAATCCGCACTTTGTGATGCGCTTCGTACTTTTCTTTTAAACCCCTGAGTATGGAAACGGCACTTTCTGTATCGGGTTCGTCTACAGTAATCTTTTGAAATCGCCTTTCAAGGGCCTTGTCCTTTTCGAAATACTTCTGGTACTCGTCAAGGGTAGTAGCTCCAATTGCCCTCAATTCCCCTCGGGCAAGTGCAGGTTTCAGGATATTGGCGGCATCCATGGCGCCCTGGCCCCCTCCGGCACCAACCAGTGTGTGGATTTCATCTATGAAGAGTACAATCTGCCCGT
>CAZEQO010000246.1:0-2612 GCA_964514365.1 uncultured Robiginitalea sp.
CTAAAGCCAAAAAATTCCAACAGAATTCCTTCCGGCAAACCTTGAACCTTGAACCTTGAACTTTGAACCCTTTTCACTGCCTACTGCCACTGGCCACTGCCTACTGGCCTCGTCCTCTTCAGCAACTCTCAAGTCCCTAAATTTTGTCGAGGCCGCGTACTTATTCAAACACCTCATCCTCCACAGCAACGGTCAGATCTAAAGTATTGAGCAGTACCTGTGCCTGGGATTCCGTTTTCGGCAGTTCATAGGTAAAATAAAACTGCATGGCGTGAATTTTCCCTTTGTAAAACCCTTTAGCCTGGCGGGATCTGCCTTCAGTCAGGGCCTTATGCGCTTCCACGGCCATATCCAGCCACAACCATCCGACGAGGATGTTCCCGAAGAAATCCATAAAGACAGTGGCGTCTGCCAGAAAGCGTTCAAAATTTCCTTTCCCGGCATACCCCATGAGGTAACCCAAAACTTTTTTCATCAGGGCTGTTTTCCCGGAGAGGGCTTCAGCGTACGATTTCAAATCAGCGACCCCCATAGCTTCTTTTATGGTTTTGCCCATTTCCCCGGCCAAGTGGGTAAGGGCCACTCCATTATCCATGGTGATTTTCCGGCCCAAAAGGTCCATGGACTGAATGCCTGTCGTCCCTTCATAGATGGAGAAAATCCGGATATCCCGGTAGTATTGCTGTAGGATAAAATCCGTGCAAAACCCATAACCCCCCAACACCTGCAGCCCGTTGCTGACGGCTTCCAGGCCTTTTTCGGAAGGGTAGGTCTTGGCCACCGGGGTCAGTAACTCCAGCAAATACTGGTATTTTTTTCGCTCCGCTTCGTCCGGGTGTGTCTGGGAAAGGTCCTGGTATTTGGCCGAGAGCAGGATAAGGCTGAGGCTTCCCTCCACGATGACTTTCTGTGTGAGCAACATCCTCCGCACGTCCGGGTGCTCAATGATCAGGGTCTGGTCTTTCGAGACATCTTTTTTCCCGGTGCTGGTCAGCTTCCGGCCCTGGGGGCGTTCCTTGGCATAGGCCAGGGAGGCGCGATAGGCCGCCATGGTGATGGCTGCAGCCCCCCGCCCAACGGCGATACGCGCCCCGTTCATCATCAGGAACATATATTTCAGGCCCTGGTGCGGTTCTCCAACCAGCCAGCCCCGGCAATTTTTCTGATCCCCAAAGGACAAATGGGTAGTGCAATAGCCCCGCTGCCCCATCTTCTGAAAATCGCCTACTGTGTTGACGTCGTTGAAAACGAGGTTTCCCTCTGCATCCGGCCGGTGTTTGGGCACCACAAAAAGGGAAATGCCCTTGGTGCCGGCAGGGGCACCTTCAATACGGGCCAGCAGCAGGTGCACGACGTTGTCGACACCCTTATAGTCCCCTCCGGAGATAAAGATTTTCTGTCCTTTAATCAGGTAGTGGTCCCCTTCGGGAACCGCTGAGGTCACAATGTCTGACAGGGAACTTCCCGCCTGGGGTTCGGTCAGGCACATGGTTCCGTTCCAGGCGCCGGAAAGCATGTGGGGCACATAAGTATCTTTCAGGTGTTGGTTTCCGAAATGCAGGATAAGCTCAGCCGCCCCAAAGGTCAACCCGATATACCCGGGGAGGTGGTTGTTGGCGGTCTCCTGAATATAGGCAGCTGCCGTAACCACACTATTGGGCATCTGCAGGCCCCCGACTTCATGGTCAAAAAGGGCGGCAGCCAGGCCCATTTCCCCGGCCTTTTTCATGTACTCGGAAACCTGGGGATGTACATGTACTTCCCCGTCTTCAAAATGCGCCGGTCGCGCATCCATTTCCTGGAAAAAGGGATAGAGTTCCTTATCCGAGAAGTCGGAAACGGCATTTAAAAACAGGTCGACAGATTCTTTATCGTAGTCGGAAAATCGCTCCTGATGCAACACCTCATCCAGTTTGTGGACGTCGTAGAGCAAGAATTTAAGGGTATCTAAATCGAGGTATCGGGATGCCATAGGCGTGCGTTTTTATGGTGGTCTACTAAGATAGGGGATAAATGGGAGGGATTAAACCTTTGCTTGTTTTTTACCCCTGAACGCCACAGGATTATTTCATATCTTCTCCGTCATCATAAAACACACCTCCATGATCCAAAAAAGACCCCTGACCGCTTTCTTGCTCCTGTTTATAACCCTCCATACTGCGACCGCCCAAAAGAAAAACCCCTCCTTTGAGGAGGTGATCTCGCTTCAGTCTGTCTCCAACCCGGTCATCTCCCCGGATGGCCGGCATGTCGTTTTTGAAAAGTCGGCCGCGGATTGGTCTGAAAACCGTTTTGACCGGGAGCTGTGGCTCTCCAAAGACGGGGGTACGCCTTTTCCACTTACTCATAATCCTTCCGCGGATAGCCGGAACCCGAAATGGTCACCGGATGGGCAGTGGATAGCCTTTATCTCCAAACGAGGGGATAAGAACCAGATCCATGTAATCCGGCCCGGAGGGGGAGAAGCCTTTCCACTGACAGATACTTCAGAGGGGGTTTCGAACTTTGAGTGGTCCCCTGATGGGAAGCAGCTGGCCTTTCTACAGGGGGAGGACAAAGAGGAGGAATCCGAGGCCCGGGAGAAAAAATACGGGGACTTTGCGGAGGATGAT
>CAZEQO010000247.1:0-2596 GCA_964514365.1 uncultured Robiginitalea sp.
TTAAAGGCATTATGGAGTAAGGGGGCTGAGGTGGGCAGGGGATTCTTTTGAGCGCCCACTGTCATGGGGAGGATACACCAAATAATAAGAGGAATCCATTTTAGTTTCATATTTTTTTTATTCAATTTCAGTTCAGAATAAACGGGGAACGAACCTTCTTCTAGGATCCATGCGAACGAGAAATATAGCATATGCTCTGAGGTCTGGTCCTATGGGTACTGAGGTACTTCCTTATTCAAATACTTGATCCAAATGGAGGTACTCCGTTTCCACAAAGAAGATGTCCCATTCGCCGTATTCATAATTTCCCAGATTCTCGGCCCGACTAAAAAAGAAATACTTTCCATCCCTTGAAAACCTCGGACTGCTTTCTTCATCTTTGGAATTGACCAGTTCTCCTATGGGCCTGGCCGTGCTCCAGCCGTTCTCGGTTTTTTTGGAAACGAAAATATCTTCTCCCCCTGTGCCACCCGGGGCATCGTATGAATTGAAGACCAAATACTGTCCGTCAGGTGAAATGACTGCTGAATACACCCAGTATTTTTCATCCTCAAAAATACCGTCTATGGCTTGGGGTTCTGAAAAATCTTGTCCATCAAATGTTGTCTGATAGAGTTTTATACTTTTCGTTCCACGCTTCATAGAGGTGAAATAAAAAGTTTCATCATCATGGGTAAAAAGGAAATTATTGTTTGACGATGGCCATTCCTCGTTTTCTAACTGAACTGCGTTCATGGGTTCAGGCAGGGGTTTGGGTTCGCTCCAGCCCTTTTCCGTTTTTTCCATCATCCAAATATTCATATCAAAATTTCCCTTATTGGGTTTGCCGGGAATAGGCCGCTCAGAACCAAAAAAAAGGTATTGACCATTGGGGGTTATGTATGCTGTCTCGTCCCGATCCGTTGAGAAATCCGCACGTTTGGGTACGGACCATGTACCATCCTTAAAATTACTCACGTAGATCATCTGTTTTCCGCCCGGGGGCCTTCTGGAAAAGTAGGTGGTGCGACCGTCCGTAGAAAAGGTCAACTCGAATTCACTATTCTCTGCCGTGGATATGATTCCTTTGGCAAAGGGAATGGGGCTTGAAACCACCTCCTGAGCGTAGGCCACTTCTGGAATTTTCGGTTCATCTCTGCAAGCCGTAATTGCAAAAAGGGCGATAAGGATAATAAGGTGTGTTTTCTTCAAAGTATGAATGTAAAGTACTACAGATCAGTTATTTACTGGCCGTGAACTTTGCCCGAATCACGAATTGATATTCAAGTAATTCCACGTTTATATCAAAAGCGGTAAAACTAGCTTCTTTTAGTTCGTTTACCACAACATCCATGGAGACCTTATGGTTGACAGGAGGGCCCACAGGAATCTCGAATTTAAAATAATCGATAATGACTAGTTCCCCGTCAGGCTTGATGCCTTCCCTGACTTTGGCGAAATAATCCGGACGGTTTTCTATATGGTGGTAGGAATTGACCATCAACACCATATCTACCTCTTCTTTACTTAAACCTGGGTCGTCATAGGGGATTTTCCGTGTTTCGATATTGGACAGGTCGTTTTCCTGAATACGCCTTCGGAGAAATTCCTGAAATTCGTCATCCACGTCGGCAGCAATTACCCTGGCTCCTGCTTCGGCCAGTTTCACGGAGAAATAACCGGAACCCGCACCGATATCCATAACGTCCTTCCCTTTAAGATCCCCCAGGTACTCCAACACCTTCCCGGGTTGCTGATAGGCGTCCCTTTCCGGGGATTCAAAGCGCCGGATGAGGTCTTCCACTGAACTTTGGCGCATATGCTCGTTTGCCGTTCCGTGGTCGGACGGCTCTTCCTGAGCATGTTTATGGGTGGGTTCTGCAACCTGGCTCGTCTCTGTATTGCGATGTTTGCTGTTACAACTGACCAAAAGGGCGACGATCAGTACAAAGGCTGATTTTTTCATTATTAAAGGCTCGATTTAAACATTTTTTTTGCGGATTTTTTGACCTTTTCGGTTTTTAACGGGGTATCCTTGAAATCGGCTAATCAACGTCATGAGCAGGGTCCACATTGTCTAAGGGTAATACGGACTTACGACAGGTTAAGGGATATTCCCGGACGTCGACTACCTCACTCATCTTTAACCTTGTAAGGCTTAAGCTGTTCGAAAAAGAAGTCGTCATTAGGTACATCAAAATCAAAACCCGTGACATTGAGGTTGTTATCCGTATTAAACTGCACGGTTCCAAAACTAAACCAGGCCTGGGGATGGTCCCAGTGAATTTCCCAGACGTCATAGTGCCAGTGCGTTAGTCGGGCAGAAAGCAATGGGGAATGGGAAAACTCCAGGGTCAATTCCCCGTTTTTTTCCCGGATATGGATTGCCCCATAAATATCCGACTCATAAGTGCCAGTTAGTTTTTCGATTTCGAGAGAGGGCTCCGTATTCAATACCCGTTTTGCTTTGCGATCGGCAATTCGGGTGTCTTTGGAAATATTCTCATTTGTGCGTTTCAGGTAGTCGGCGGACCAGTCCTTATCGGTTTCCACACCGAGAAAGCGATCCAGAGCATAATACGTGGCAGCCATTATGGGGCTTTTGACCCCGTTGGTA
>CAZEQO010000248.1:0-1398 GCA_964514365.1 uncultured Robiginitalea sp.
TGCCCCGTGGTCCAACCAGGTGACCGAAGCGTCCACGTTCAGGTCAATCAAGGCGGGGTTCGTATTGGGGTTGTAAGTACCGAGTTTTTCGAGGTAACGGCCATCCCTCTTGGAACGGACATCTGCGGCAACGATCCAGTAAAAAGGTTTTCCTTTTTTACCGTGTCTCTGTAATCTGATTTTTACGGGCATATCACATTAATTTGTAGGGTTCCCGACCCTGGTTATTAATTCTTTCAATACAGGTGCAACCCTGTTTTAACCCCATACAAAGGGCTTAAGCGGGTGCAAATATAAGCTTCTTTCGCAATTCATCCTTCGATTTTTTAAAATTTTACCCCTGATTGCAACCGCTTTAGGGCCCGCAAACTGTTAAACTTATGTAAAACCGAAGTATATATTTGATTTTCAACGTTTTAGATGTTATACTATAGATGAAGATACTGAAAGACAGTAATCTGCTTTTAATTCAAAATGACGAAAGATTAATGAAGTACACTACAGAGATTTCCAATCGACTAAACGATTTATTAGAAAAAACCTATGACGCCGAAAAAGGCTATAAGCTGGCGGCAGAAGAGGCTCAGGAGCCCTATGTAAAAGATTTTTTAAAGGATAAAGAAAAACAGCGCCGTGCCTTTGGCTTCGAACTGAAGACCGAAATTATGGAGTACGGAGAGCTCCCCGAAAAAGGCGGAAGCCTGGGCGGAGACTTACACCGCCTGTGGATGAAATTAAAACCCCTGATGAGTTCGGAGAAAACCGAAAAGATTCTGGAAGAAGTCGAACGGGGCGAGAAAGCCAGCCTCGGGGAGTACAACGATATCCTGAAAAACTCAGAGAAGCGTTTGCCCCCATCCACGGAGCGTCTGCTCATCCAACAAAGGGACGCCATACAGGCAGCCCTGAATACTTCCAAAATGTATGAAGAATTGCTCTCCTGATCACAAGGCAACCCTCGATAAAAGCCCGTCCGTCCCGGACGGGTTTTTTATTGGTTGATAACTCCTAAAAACTCCCTTTCCATAGCCGGCTGCATTTCTATATTTTTATCCTCCCGAAATTCTGAAAACTGCCCATGTACCTCATATTTGATACCGAGACCACAGGCCTCCCCAAACGGTGGAACGCCCCCATCAGCGATACCGACAACTGGCCGCGTTGTGTACAGATCGCATGGCAGTTGCACGATGATTCGGGAAGGCTTCTGGAGCACTACGATGCCCTTGTACAGCCCGAAGGGTTCAACATCCCTTACGATGCGGAGCAAATCCACGGCATATCGACCGCCCTGGCTGCGGCCCAGGGCAAACCCCTGAAGGAAGTTTTGGAAGACTTCAGGGCGGTCCTGTCCAAAACCCGGTTTGTGGTCGGGCAAAACGTCGGTTTTGACCTCAA
>CAZEQO010000248.1:1408-2586 GCA_964514365.1 uncultured Robiginitalea sp.
TGCCTGAAGAAATAAATAGAATACTTGCGGATCAATTATCAGATTATTTATTTTATAGAGGTAAAAAAGTATGTTGGGTGAGTAAAATAAATTTTCCAAAAGGAGATATTTATCCAAAAAAACCAATTTATACTCCTGAATTTAAAACTAAATTTGTTGTCGGTCAAAATGTAGGTTTTGATATCAATATCATGGGGGCCGAATTTTTCCGGGATTCAGGAGCCAACCCCCTGGAATCGTTCCCGGTCCTGGACACCTGTACCGAGGAAACGGCGGAGCTGTGCCAACTCCCCGGGGGACGGGGCGGAAAATTTAAACTCCCCACCCTTACCGAACTCCACGAGCACCTCTTCGGGGAACCTTTTAATGAAGCCCACAACGCAAGCGCGGATGTGGAGGCCACGGCCCGGTGTTTCCTGGAGCTGGTACGAACAAAATCCTTCAGTGCTGAGGTCCTCGGACAGGGTCCCGGGTACCTGCAGCGTTTTGAGCAGGCCAACCCGGAGGTCATCCCCCCCTTCGGCCTGAAACACAAAAACTTAAAAAAGGCTTCTGAAGCCCTGGCCCGGAAAACAGCCTCCCCGGAATCCGGCCTGAGCCAGGCGGAAATAACGGAAAACAAAAAAACCCTGGAGGAGGTTCCCTTTGCCCACCTGCACAACCACTCCCAATTTTCAGTCCTCCAGTCCACCATTCAAATCAAGGACCTGGTGGCTGCCGCCACCCAGGCCAATATGCCGGCAGTCGCCCTGACGGATCACGCCAATATGATGGGGGCCTTCCACTTTGTCAAAGAGGTGAATGCCTATAACAAAAGCCTTGAGGAGCAGGCGGAAGGGGAACGCCCGGCGCCCCTGATCCCTATCCTGGGGTGCGAATTCTTTGTCTGTGAGGACCGTCACAACAAATCCGTAAAGGACTACGGCTACCAGGTTGTGATGCTTGCCAAAAACAAGAACGGGTACCACAACCTGGCCAAAATGTCCTCCATCGCCTATACCGAAGGGTTCTACTACGTCCCCAGGATTGACCGGGAGGTGGTGCAACAGTACAAAGACGATCTGATCGTCCTCACCGGGAACCTCTATGGGGAGGTCCCCTCAAAAATACTGAACCAGGGGGAAAAACAGGCCGAAGAGGCCCTGCTCTGGTGGAAAGCGGAATTTGGGGAGGACCTC
>CAZEQO010000249.1:0-2572 GCA_964514365.1 uncultured Robiginitalea sp.
ATCAGATTGATGAAATTTATTGCGCCATTTCAGAGTTAAAGAACCATGAAATAGTAGCTTTTATAAATTTTGCGGATAACAACCTTAAAACCCTCAAGTTCCTTCCTGACAACAAAAATATCTACTCCAAGAAGCTCAAATTTGAATATTACGATTACCTCCCCATCCTCTCCCTGCGGGACATTCCGCTGCACAACCCCATAAATGCTTTTCTCAAGAGAGTATTTGATCTCGGTTTCAGTATACTTGTAATATTCGGAGTGTTGATCTGGCTTACCCCGTTATTGGCCATCCTAATTAAATTAGAATCAAAAGGACCGCTGTTTTTCTTTCAGAAACGCACCGGACTAGACAACCGGGAGTTTTATTGCTATAAGTTTCGTTCCATGGCCATTAATGAGGATGCAGATCAACAGCAGGCCAGCAAGGACGATATGCGAATCACCAATATTGGAAAATTCCTCAGAAAAACGAGTATAGATGAATTGCCCCAGTTCTATAATGTTTTTTTGGGGACAATGTCTGTAGTGGGCCCCAGGCCACACATGGTGAAACACACAGATGAATACGCTGCAAGAGTAGACAAGTATATGGTGCGCCATTTTGTTAAGCCGGGCATTACCGGGCTGGCTCAGGTAAGGGGCTACCGAGGGGAAATAGAGACGCAAACGGACATTCAGAACAGGATAAAATTCGACGTATTTTACATCGAAAACTGGTCTTTCCTTCTGGACGTCAAGATTGTTGTCCAGACCGTTTTGAATTTGTTTAAGGGTGAAGACAAGGCCTATTGAAGCGTACATTTTACCCGTTTTCTAACCTTTTAATTGGAGAACAGCAGCGATCTCATTAATATTGACATCTTTATTTTATAAATACCGTATTCAATGAAAATAACTGTAGTAGGAACCGGATATGTAGGCCTGGTCACCGGGACCTGCCTGGCCGAAACGGGAAACGAAGTAGTCTGTGTGGATATAGACGCAGACAAGGTCAGCCGAATGCAGTCCGGGGAGGTGCCCATATATGAGCCACACCTGGATGTGCTGTTTGAACGAAACATAGAAGCGGGCCGGCTGACGTTTACCACTTCCCTGGAAGAGGGGCTTGAACATGGGGTTATTGTATTTCTGGCCTTACCCACCCCGGAAGATGAGGATGGCTCAGCAGACCTGAAATACGTGCTTGGGGTATCGGAACAAATAGGTCATTTATTAAAAGAGTATCGCGTGATTGTCGATAAGAGCACCGTTCCTGTGGGAACGTCAGAAAAGGTGCAAAAGGCCATTGCCATAAATGCCGGATGTGATTTCGATGTGGTTTCCAACCCAGAATTCCTGAGGGAAGGTTTTGCGGTAGATGATTTTCTGAAGCCGGAACGCATTGTCATCGGCTCGAGCTCGGAGCGGGCGACGGAGTTGATGAAAAAGCTCTATAAACCCTTTGTGAGGTCCGGGAATCCAATGATCGTCATGGACGAAAAATCCGCGGAACTCACAAAGTATGCAGCAAATGCCTTCCTGGCCACAAAAATCACCTTCATGAATGAGATCGCGAACTTTTGCGAAAAGGTAGGGGCGGATGTGGATAAGGTGAGAATAGGAATAGGCACCGATTCACGTATTGGAAAGCGATTTCTTTTCCCGGGGATCGGATATGGAGGGTCTTGTTTCCCGAAGGATGTCAAAGCCCTTCACAAGTCCGGAAAGGACTCGGGTTACGAATTTCAGATCCTCAAATCGGTCATCGATGTCAACCACAGACAGAAGACAATTTTGATCCCCAGGATACTCGAGTATTTTGGGGGAGAGCTGAAGGGTAAAAAAATCGGAATCTGGGGGCTGGCATTCAAACCTGAGACAGATGATATCAGAGAGGCCCCGGCCTTGTATTTAATTGAAGTTACGGCCTTTGACCCGGAGGCTATGGAGAATGTAAAACGAAAAATGGGAGACCGGATTTCCTATGCCACGCGCATGTACGAGGTGCTGGAAAATGCCGATGCTCTGGTCATCTGCACGGAATGGGGCGTTTTCAGAAACCCCAACTTTAAACAAATAAAGGAATTGCTTCGGGAGCCTGTAATTTTTGATGGGCGGAATTTATACGATACTGAAGAAATGCAGTCAGAAGGATTTTATTACGCTTCTGTAGGAAGGGGTCATGAACGAGTCTCCAAAGTATAAAAAATGGATACGAAACGAATTTTGATTACCGGGGCAGCGGGGTTTTTAGGATCCCATCTTTGTGACCGCTTTATTGCAGAGGGCTTCCATGTCGTCGCCATGGATAATTTGATAACGGGAGATCTTAAGAATATTGAACATCTTTTTAAACTCGAAAATTTTGAGTTTTACCACCACGATGTCACAAAGTTCGTACATGTCCCCGGGCAGCTGGATTATATTTTACACTTTGCATCACCTGCCAGCCCCATAGATTATTTAAAAATCCCCATTCAAACCCTGAAAGTAGGGGCGCTTGGCACTCATAATTTACTAGGATTGGCCAAAGAAAAACAAGCGCGTATCCTTATTGCGAGTACTTCAGAAGTCTATGGAGACCCCCTGGT
>CAZEQO010000250.1:0-2498 GCA_964514365.1 uncultured Robiginitalea sp.
GTAGAGAACTCGTCGTTTCATGGTCTTGTCATGTATCGGCTTGTCGCTGGTTCACTTATCTTGAAGGACTTTTTTCGGAAGGATACCCTGATGCTTACTTGCTGTTCAAGCACATAATACACAGATACGGCCTGTTTGTCAGGTCGGATAAGGGGTGCCAGGAAAAAATGCTGCTTTTTGAAGAGATTGCCTGTAATGCCGGTTCAAAAAAGACAACTTTCAAAATCCGTTTTGATGGTAAAATTTTACTTGCTTAATCTGCTGAATCTATTATCGTTTGAAGCAAGGCCGCTGTCGTAGCACCTACCCTATGAAGAGGGTATTGTAGGGGCAGAGCTATGTGTCTGCCCTTGATGTTTCCACCGAGACAGGCCAGGGCGAACATGCAGAATACTCAGGGTGTTACCCTGAGCTGATATAGAGCCGCTTTGGGGCAATGCCCTGAAAGGGCAATATATAACCAGGATGGGGTAACACCCCGGCTGAAACTGGGCCGACCGTCCATGCGCCTCATCCCGCAATCCTGTCAGAATCCCCGTCTCCTTCCACAGTTGCCAAACCCGGCGAATATCGGTTACAATATCCCAGACCTTCTGAAAAATATGCTGTCGTTTCCTGTATGGCGATGGCGACATCTCGTTAAATCTTCTTTACCCGGAAAAAGGTGAAAATAAGATGAGCACATTGAATATACAATTTGAATTGCCGAGAATGGCACTTGCCCAAGCTGGGCTGGATTTGGAAAATATAAGCCGAGATGTAAAACAGATGTTCGCAATATTCCTTTATGAGCACAAGAAAATTTCTTTAAGCAAAGCCTGTGAACTAGGCGGAATGACTCAGTGGGAATTTTTTGAAATGAATAAAATCGGTAAGACCCCTGTTCAATACAGCAAGGAAGACTTGAAAGAAGATATGGAGAAACTGGCGGATGTCTAAAACAGTTATTGCCGATTCATCCTGCCTTATCGGATTATGCAAAATTAACAGGCTGTTTATTCTTGAGAAGATCTTTGAAAATATCCTGATTCCTGAGGCGGTTTATCACGAAGTGGTGGTTAAAGGAAAAGGGAGGCCCGGTGCGGAGGAGGTGAAAAGCTCCGACTGGATTGAGCAGCGGAAAGTCAGCAATAATTTGGCAGTTAAAGCATTAAGAATGAGCCTTGGCCCCGGTGAATCGGAGGCCATAATTCTGGCTGATGAGTGTAGAGCTGATTTTTTGATTCTTGATGATCTGAAGGCGCGTCAGACGGCGGAAGAACTCGGATTATCAGTTGTCGGGACTGTAGCCGTGTTGAAAAAGGCATGGGAAAAGAAGATGATACAAAGTTTTGAAGCCGTTTTGACAGATTTGGATAATGCCGGATTCAGGTTTTCACTCCAATAATATGGCAAGAAAAGTTTGAACACCTACCCTATGAAGAGGGTATTAAGACGTAGGGGCGACCGGTGGTCGCCCTTTTTTTGTGCCCCGAAATCCATTTGGCCCGTGGCTCGTCGAAAGCTGGATCAAATCAACCGAATTAGAGAAATCGGTGAACTCAGGGTGCCTCCTGGAAACCGTCTGGAACGCCTCAGGGGTGACCGGGCGAGCTGCCCGTTCCCCAAGCACCGAAACCACAGCCTTTTTCAATTTAGATTTACGCTGAAGAAACCACTCCTTCTGCTGGGGCGCGTCCCGGCCACGGGCCACCTCTTCCACCCGGTCGATCCGACCGCTTCATTCCCCGACAATGCGGGCATAGACCCGGATATACTCATCCACAAAGGCATCTGCATCCGGGACAAAGGGCGGTTCTTCGTTGATGCGGCGTTCACACATCCAGAGATACAGGGCCAGATCCGCATCCCCCATGCTCACCTCCAGCCCATTCAGGCGTACCTGTTTTTGAGCGATATTTATTTCAATGGTCTCAGGGCTGGAAAAACGCTGGATGGTCTCCACGGTTTCCTGGAATCCAGCATTGCCGGTGAGCAGGGCTTCCGGGATCTGATAGCGCATTCGGACAAAGGGAATGTCAGAGAGGATGATTCGGGATTCCTCGGTGGAATACCAGGTATTGTTGACCGCAATGCGTTGCGGTCGGGGCGGGGGATAGAAAAAATCCTTGTTTTCCTGAAAGGGTTCAGCGACCAGGACATGGGAGAGCCGATCCTGCATCCGTCCGTACAGGCTCAGGGCATAGCCAGCATAATAGGACATGGTCTTACGCCCTCCGGCTAGGGAAAGATGGAGCGCAGCCTGATCGTCTTCGGTAAAGCGACGTACCTGCTCGGTGATGAAATCTGCTGTGATGGTATTATGCTCCGCCGATTCGGTATCGTTGATAAACGGACCGTCCGGGCCGCTGATGCGGTGGATATGGTCGGGCGTAAAGCGGGTGGTGCTGAGGTTGTAGTCCTGGCAAAAACGATGAAACTCCCCCTTTTCGTCTCCAACCCCGAGCAGGGCGTTTTGGGCTGACTTCGCACCTTGGGCCGTGGTGATCAGATGGATT
>CAZEQO010000251.1:0-2469 GCA_964514365.1 uncultured Robiginitalea sp.
ATACCCATGGTTTACAAGGTATTGTATAAGCGGGTTGAATCCCTGTCTGGACTGGCCTCCCGGCCCCCCGTGCACCCAAACGAGCGCAGGTACCGGTTCGGATTCACTGGCTTGGTGCGGTCGATAATAGATGGCCGGGATCTCCAGACCGTCAAAGGATGCATACCGTATGACTTCGGCTTTTACCAGATCGCCTGCAGCAATTTCCGGATTCAAAACGTCTGAGAGCTGTGTAACCTCCCCGGATTCCAGGTTGTAGACATATAGGTTTGAAGGACTGTTGGATCCTCCTGCATAGAACCGCATCAGGGTTTCATCTGCTGAAAACCCGACATTGTTGACATCCATCCCTTCAATAGCCGGCAACTTCAGAGGTTTACCGGTGGCTACCTCAACCACCTCAATGGCATTTTTGGCATCTTCGTTCGTGTAGGTAACCTGATAGGTACCCTTTTCGGTAAAATAACTCCCCGTAATATCCCACTGCTTTTCCGTTACCTTTTTACGTGTACCTGTGGATATATCGTAGGACATCAGGTAAGAAAATTCCCCCCCATCATCTGTGGTGTAGAGTAAGGCCGTGTCATCCGGGGTAAAATCCTCAGCTGAATTTGAAGAAAGGTTCTCGTTTATTTTCGTCAGTTTCCCCGAGGAAATCTCATAGAGAAAAAGGTCGCTGTCATTTGTGTTTATGGTCTTTCCCAGGGCGAGGTAAGCTTCATTTTTGGTGATCGCCTGCAGGGTGTAACCCTCCTCGTTCTGAAAGATCAGCTCAGGAGTGAGGGTCTCCACATCCATCTTGTAAAGATCATTATAGCGCTTATCCCTTTGATTCGAAGCAAAGAAGAAGGACTTCTTATCCTCAGACCACCGATAAAAAAGTGAACGGGCACCTTCCCAGGGTGTCAGGTCCTGGTAGTTCCCCTCTTCGTCCATCAGGTAAATATGATAGATTTCATTCCCATTATCGTCCATACGGAAGAGTTTCCGGCCGTCTTCAGGAAAATATGAAATGGCGAATACCGAAGCGCTGTCAGATTCGGTTACAGGGGTGAACGTCCCACCACTTGCCGGTACGGTGTACATATTGTAAATACCCGAACGATTACTGGAAACCAGCAGCTTGGAGTTATCCGGAGCGAAGCTTCCCCCTCCGACATTTTCATTATCCATCATCTGCTCAATGGTATAGGAGGCAGGCACCACAGCGGTCTCCTGTTTTTCGCTTTGTTGTTTACAACCCGTAAAAAGGAGCGCGGCAGCGAGTACCCATAGGAAATTTTTCATATCTGTGAATTTCATGTGTTAGGTTTAGGTCTTGTTATTTTTCCAGGAGAAACGTTTCTGTGTCTTTGAAAGGGGAAAGGTCCAGACCTTCCATCTCCTGCTTATAGGCTTTCCAGTCGTTGGCAAAGAAGGCATTGGTCTCAGCCAGGGCATTTTTTAAATCATTCTCGGCGTACTCAATCAATTGCTGCTCGGTGGAGGTCATTCCACTGGGACGGCTCTGTACATAGCCATACGCATTGTAGATTCGCCGGGTCACAGTCATCTCCGGATTTCTCGTAATGCCCTGTCGCTTATCTTCCTTTCCAATATACGCAGCGAGGAGGGAATCGATTTTAGTACTGATTTCCCTGGAAGCCTTTATCTGGGTCTTGTACTTTTCTTTATCCAGTTCCTTTAAGTCTTTGGCATAGGTTTCCGCAACTTTTTTACTCTCCACAAGCTGTTTGACGGC
Organism: uncultured Robiginitalea sp.; assembly: GCA_964514365.1. Classification (GTDB taxonomy): domain Bacteria; phylum Bacteroidota; class Bacteroidia; order Flavobacteriales; family Flavobacteriaceae; genus Robiginitalea. The sequence goes on from CAZEQO010000251.1 coordinate 1,742, forward strand.
ATCTGCGGAGGTCTGTAAATAGGTATCCAGCTTTTTAGCCTGGGTATAGCGGGCCTCTATGGCGGCCGGGCTTACTTCAAGGCGCGGATCGGATTCCACGACCAGTTGGGTTTCGTCCTTCACCTCTCCAAGGCTGACCTCTATCCGATAGGTACCGGGCATGACATCAACTCCTCCCGGTTCCCTTTTGCGTTTTTGCAGGGTGCGCGATGGCCGGTCTGGCCCGGCTTCATCCAGGCGCCAGTAAACTCTGTGCAAACCGGCAGAATCAGGCGTTTTGTACTTCAGGGTGCGGATCAACCGGTCCTGTTCGTAGATTCGGACAAAAACACTGTCCTTTGATGTGCCCTCGCCCTTTTTAGATTCTTCAACTCCCTCTTCCGTATCCTCTGCAGTTTCTTCCGCTGTTTTATCTCCGTCTGTTTTTGGTTTCGCAGGGGTAGCGCCTTCTTTGAGGAAGTATGTAATCATGGCCCCCCGGTTGCGATTGGTGGCATTGAAGATCGCATCAGCTCCGAAGCGGGTACCGCTGGCTTGCTGGCTAGCGGCGAGGTATGCCGTGGGAGGGGTGAAAACACTGATATCCCTTGTGAGAATATCGGGGTCTGAAGCCATGGCTCTCAACGGGCGGATATCGTCGAGTACCCAGGCCGCACGACCAAAAGTACCTATAACCAAATCGTGTTCTCTCGGATGGATTACCAGGTCTTTTGTGGACACCGTGGGAA
>CAZEQO010000252.1:0-1942 GCA_964514365.1 uncultured Robiginitalea sp.
TTGGTGATTCAAGATCACTCCTTGATCTTTTCACCGGTCGTCCGCCCCACTGCTTTCGCAACGAGTTGATCCTGTCACCGTATCAGTTCTGTTGGCTCAAAAATGGAGTTGCATAACCAGCTGGGAAATTTGCCTCCCCGTTTCCCTTTCTCTATCGTCGCGCAGCGTTTTTCCCCGGAAATGCGCTGTTTCCCCAACTGCGACACAAAACGCCAATAGGCACCTTTTTATCCCGGAACCGTATAAATGACCGCAACTCTAGTTGTGATACTTTGATTTTATTGAATTTACATTAAAACTCAACAGCCCTACCCCTTCCATCTTGAACTGCCCATTACTGCCTCTTTTTCATTGATAGCACCCTCCTCTTTCTTGATTTTTTTGGTCTTTCCCCAAGGGGATACGTGTTTCTTTACATCAATACCCCTAGTTTTCCTGTTTGATGCAAAAGTTCCGTTTTCTGCATTGGACGGGCCTGGGACAAGATACAAAAATCTCTTATTATTGACGGCATACAAAACAACGCGGTGATAATCAGTATATCATCACAAGGAATGAGCCGATGCGTTCAATACTTGCAAGGCTCCGTACTATTAGGCTGTATATCAAGGAGGAGAGTACTGTGAAAGAGTACATATGCAAAGCTTGTGAAAAATACAAACTTGCTCCAGGAGAACGACCGGAAGATCTACCATCAAATTGGAAATGCCCTGTATGCGGGGTGGGCCTAAATGCCTTGGAGGAGCTCGTGGTGGAACCTAAAGTGGATCCCATCCTGGATTCCAACCTCCCCAAAGATCTTTCTTTTGGGCAGTTAAGTGCGCTTTTTTCCAATCTGGCTAAAGGATGTGATAAACAGGGAAAATCCGACGAAAAAACACTCTTCGAGACCCTATCGGATCACTATAATCGCGTAATGCAAAAAGAGCCAAAAAGTGTGTATACCAAGCTGGATTGCCTTTTGGGAGAGGAACTTGAAAGGGATTTTTATGCTGCGATGAAAGAGGCGAAAACAGTCGCGGACCGGGGAGCACAGCGCGCACTCGTATGGACGAAAAAGGTCTCTTATACCATGCGGTCTCTTCTTGAGGATAAAGCTGAAATGTTGGCAATGATAGGAACAGGAAAGTCAGTCCACGTTTGTCAAATTTGTGGGTTTGTTGTAGTGGATGATGACGCGCCAGATCGATGTCCAGTTTGTGGTGTACCGAAATTTAAAATCAAAGCAGTGTGAGGTGTGGCATGAAAACTATAGCTGTACGCGATCTAACAAAATGTACTAAGGATTGTCTTTGTCTTTATGTCTGTCCTACCGGTGCCACGGATACGGAGGATGGCAAGATTGATACAGATAAATGTATAGATGACTGTCGACAATGTGTGGATGCCTGTCCTTCCGGTGCGATGTCCTTAGTGTCAGAGGAGGTGCCAAAGATTTACCCTCCCCAGCACTATAGAGAGAATGCTGTACGACAAAAAATGTACAAGCTTGCAGACAGCAAGTTGCGACAGGAGCAAATTGCCAAGGCCCTGCACGAGGAAAGCACGGACGAGAATGAGAAAACATTCCTGAAGGGAATTGCAAAATCCAACCGCCTCATGGCAGAAGACCTTATGCGTGAAGGAGGATACCTGCTTCCCCAAAGCAATAACGTGAAAGCGCTCCTTTCTTACCTTCAAGAGTCTGACTTTCCAGAGGCCGAGCAGGATACGCTCAAAAAACTCCTGCGTCATACCACAGGTAAACTGTTGGGGCTCTTGTAAAGCCGTCCTACTACACTACAGGACAGCTCTTCAGATATACTGCCCACCGGGTCCGCGCTATGTGTGACTCGGTTTCTTTTTGCCTTTCCCTTGAGATTCGAATCTATAATAGCGAGGTGGATGTTCTTCAACACGAATAGCGACTCTTTACTTCTGAGTTTCAGTATGTTATTCATTT
>CAZEQO010000252.1:1952-2459 GCA_964514365.1 uncultured Robiginitalea sp.
GAATGAAATGAAAAAATATATACTGTTTGTGCGGGGAATTTCCCTACTGATGGGGCTTGTCATCATGCTAAGCGTGACCTCGTGCGGAACGATTCTCTACCCCGAACGCCGTGGACAAACGGCGGGCTACATAGATGCTGGCGTAGCTATGCTGGACGGCATAGGATTGCTTTTCTTCTTTGTTCCCGGAGTGATAGCTTTTGCCGTTGATTTCACGACCGGTGCTATTTATCTCCCCTCCGGTTCTTCCCGCCTAGCTCTTCAGCCGTCAAAGCTTCAGGATGCGCGGATAATCCAAGCCCGACGGCATTCCCTGACCAGTCATGATATAGAGGCCGTGGTGGAACAAGAAACAGGGCAGAAAATCGATTTGGTGTCACCTCAGACAAAAGTAGCACGGATTTCGTCCGGGCAGAGGGTGCAAGGATGCCCTGCGCAGGGTTACACACCTGTTGGAAGTCGGCCATGTATGGGTGGTGGATGCGGACCTCAAGACCTACTTTGATA
>CAZEQO010000253.1:0-2309 GCA_964514365.1 uncultured Robiginitalea sp.
CTTACCTGTAATTGAGGAACCTGAATGAGACAGCACATAGCGCATATCGCTTTGGCTCGGCACGGAAAACCAAAAAAGCCAGTGCATGATGCACTGGCTTTTCTCTTATCCGTACTCGGGACGGGACTTGAACCCGTACGGCCGCAATGGCCATTGGATTTTAAGTCCAACGTGTCTACCAATTCCACCACCCGAGCGGAAACAAAAAAACGCTGACAGGCAGCGTTTCTGTCGAGCGAAAAACGGGATTCGAACCCGCGACCTCCACCTTGGCAAGGTGGCGCTCTACCAACTGAGCTATTTTCGCATTGTAAAAGATCTTAACGTCTTTTCAGACGGGAAGCAAATTTAAAACAATTCCTGCAATTGCCAAGAATTTTTAATGCGCAAAGCGGCGTATTGTTTTGCTTTGGATTTATAGAACCATAGGTGTACCACTGATTGAGCTAGGAATCACGCCCGGGGATGTCAGGCACAACATTACCCCAATCGCACAGAAAGTCACTGAATACAAATAACACTAAGCCTGTTCCAATGCATTTGCCAGAGCGTGGGCTGCTGCTTCGCCCGAAGCCATGGCCGCATTGAGCGATCCGTTCAATAAATAATCCCCGGCGACAAAGACGTTTTCGAAGTTCTCGCTTTCGGGACTTTCCAACTCCATTTTCAGATCTGTCCTCTTGGGCAGCGCTTTGTCAATACTATAATGCTTTAAGAAGGTTTTGGTTTGTATCCGACAGAGACTTTCCAGATCTTCACGCACCTTTTGTATTAACTCGGCCCGATTTAAAGTGTGTTTCTTAACAACGGTTACCGAGAGGACCGGATGGCCTTCCACCTGCTGGCCAAATGGATAGTGCAGGTTATTTATCAGGGCATCCGCGTCCGCCACCAGGGCGATGATTCCTTCTTCAAACGTCCTTTTCGCTACACTGAAATAAAGGTTGTCGCATCGTTCCCATGACACCTCAGACTCCTTTAGCATTCCCGATACCGGATCAAAGGGAACCGTAATAAGGGTAGCCCGACTGGGCCGTTCTTCCCCCCCGCTTAAGACTACAGCCCCTGATTTTACCTGCCGGACCTTTTGACCGTAGGTCAGGGATGAATTTTGAAGCCCGCCTGCGAGTTGGCTGGATATCGCCCCGATTCCCGCGGCAGGTAGTGCGGCGTACCCCTCACTGAACATTTTAAAGGTGAATTCAAACATACGGGAAGAGGTCCGGAGGGCTTCCTCCAGGAAAATCCCGGCGAAAAATGGTTTGAAAAAAGTCCTAATCAACTGGTCGGAAAAACCATATGCCTTCAGATACTCCAGGGTGGTCTGCTCCGGGGTAGAAAAAATTTCTTCAACCGACTTTTTTTTAAGGCTTCCGGAAAGGCGGAAAATCTTCCATTTGTCAGCGAGGGAACCTACTTTGGCCGTCAGCGTGGGCATCAAACTGGATAAGTCCCGCAGCGGATCCCCGATGCGCTCAGGGGAACCATTTGAAAATATAAGGGCTCCCGGACGAAAGCGGTGCAAATTTAATTTATCAAAATCCAGGTGCTTCCGGGCCTGGGGATATGCTGTCAGCAGGACCTGGAACCCCCGATCAAACAGGACACCTCCTTCAGAATCGGTCTGAACGCGACCTCCGGGGGTCGCAGCACTTTCCATGATAACGGGGGCGTAACCCCTTTCCTCAAGGATGCGGGCGGCGACAAGGCCGCTGATACCCGCTCCAATAATGTGAATAGGTGCAGCAGATGGCTTCATAGAACTCAGGTGAAATCAATGCCTTGCGGCAGGTTCAAAAATAATCAAAATCATACGGTACTCCCGCCTTTGGAACATTTCAAAACGGGGAATCATGGGCTGGATTCTTATTGAAGATCGCAAAATTGAAAAGTCCCCTTCTGCCCTAAGGCGGAGGGAGCCAATGCAATCACTCCGGATCCAGAATCATCACTTCTATTTTGCGGAATTCTGTAGGATGGCTTTCGGCCTGAATCGCAATATAACCTGATTTCATGGGCTTTCCCTCTGTATAAACTTCCGGATCATAGCCGCTGATTGCACCCCCACCCATCTCGGGACGGGTATAGGTCAGGACCGTATCCCCCTCCACAATATGATGAATAACAACATCTCCGCGCACTACCATTTCAGCAGTCACCCACTGATCCCCGCGATAGGTATCTGAGCGGGACTCAATACAGTGCTCTTCCCGGAACCTCCCGTCAATCACTACGCTGGAGCCCGGGGTGCACAGGTTCATTGTGGAACGCGCCCCCTCATCAGCGCCCCCGAGGAGTTGGGCTTCCAG
>CAZEQO010000254.1:0-2308 GCA_964514365.1 uncultured Robiginitalea sp.
CCGATTCAATCATGTGCGATAATGGCGTGGTTGCAATCGGAGATTTCTTCCAAACCGTTCAGGACAAATGCGGCGAACCTTCCAAGAAGGAGGGGAAATTTTGGCGATATAACTTCGGTCCTTCTCAACCGGTTTACACGGTTGAATTTGACGAAAACGGCAACACCGTCCGAATCATAGAAGACCAGGGCGGAAGCCAATAAGATCAAAAAGGAGGGCGGCCCCCCCGCCCTTTTCCAATTTTAATCTAATAGCTGGAGTTCAAGAATGTCTTTCATGAGATTAAAATAGTTATCTAACGAATAAATTTCACATCGATTTTGTTTTGCGTTTTGAGCAACTATTAGATCAGGAATGCCGATTCCATTTAAACCATTTTCCAGACATTCGGATTGGAACGTAATGATTTGTTCCCAATTAATGGAAGGTTCTAACTTAATAATATTATATAATAAATTAATAATTTTGCGTTGATTGCGAACTTTTAAAGATGGAACCAATTCTGCAAGAACAAGATCATTAATAACAATAAGGTTTTCATCAATTAAGAAATCAAGTTTTTCAGAATTATCTCCACTCCTGAAATACGCTACCCATATGGATGTATCAACTAATACCGACATTGACGTCCTCTGATGGCGTTCATATCAATATCCAAATCTACCTTGCCCTTAAATTCTTTCAATCCGGAGATCTTTGATTTCCTTATCAACTCTTCCAAGGCGGTGATAATAACTTTGGTTTTTGTATTAATGTGAGTAGCCCTCATCGCTTCATTAATTAAATCTTCAGGTAAATCAAGTGTTGTTCTCATGATTGCCCCCTAATTTTATGCATAAAATTAACATTTAATGCATATTGCGTCAAGATACGGAACCTAAGGGACACGCTCAACTTTTAAAGTTTTGTGTCGTCAAACGAAAAACTATCCTCGGCGGCAATGCGTTTACCGCGTTCCACGGAATGACTGATCGGTGAATGGAAAGGGCATCAGGACGATGTCGCCGAAATTATAATCGGTCATAGACTTCGTGCTCGGTATTGTCCCACACTTTTTTGAATGCCTTTTCGGCCAGCTTGTTTGCGGTTTTTAGCAAGCGGCTGTCACGTTCCTTTTGGCTGATAAACTCCACAAAGTCCACGACTTCGGCCACTTTTTCCGGCGAAAGCGTTCGAATCTTCTGGATAATAATTTTTTCCTGATCGCATGCAGACGCACCGCTCAATATTGGTAACGACAGGCGAGAATACGGATTTTGTCTTCTCTAATTTGATAGACCAACCGGTGCTCCTGGTCGATGCGGCGGGACCAACAGCCGGATAAACCGTGTTTGAGCGGTTCGGGCTTGCCGGTGCCGGTAAATGGATCACGCTTGACTTCCTTGGTCAGCTTTGAGCCGATCACCCGAATCGAAGCAGTTTTATCATTTTCTTCAAAAGGGTCAATCAACTTAATCCGTTCCATTATTTATTTTCTCTTATCCCTCACTGTTATCGGCTCCTTTTCTTGGCGAGAATGTGGGTGGCTGTACCGGTGAAAATTTCGGCCGCTTCCATTTCGGTTTCGGAAAGCGTGGGGTGCGGGTGGATGGTCAGGCCGATATCCTGGGCCAGAGCGCCCATTTCGACCGCCAAAACGCCTTCGGCGATGAGGCTCTCTGCGTTTCGGCCGGTGACGCCGACACCCAGGATGCGGCCGGTGTTCGGTTCGACGATCATTTTGGTCAGACCCTCCCCGGCATTCATGGTTGCGGCGCGTCCCGAAAATTTCCAGGGGAAACGGTTGACCTCAATCTTTTTTCCCTGCCGGTGCGCTTCTTCTTCGGTCAGACCGCAGTAGGCAATTTGCGGGTCGGTGTAGACCACGGCCGGTATCGCCCGCGCATCGAAGGCAGAGGGTTCACCGGCAATCACCTCGGCGGCGATTTTCCCCTCATAGCTGGCCTTGTGGGCCAGCATCATACCACCGACCACATCGCCTACGGCGTAAATATTTTCGTCGGTCGTTTGCTGCCGTTCATTCACTTTGACGAAACCATGGTCATCGATCTCGACGCTCGTCTTTTCCAACCCGATGTTGGCCGAATTGGCTTGGCGACCGATGGCGACAAGGACACGATCGAATTCTTGCTCCGCCGGATCGACGTCGCCTTCGAAGGTTACTTTAACCCGGTCCAGGCTTTCTTCGAGCCCTTTGACCTTCGTATTCAGCATGATCGACGCGAAGAGTTTTTCCAGACGGCGTTTGAGCGGTTCCACCAGATCGGCATCAATGCCCGGCAGCAAACGATCTCCCAGTTCCACCACA
>CAZEQO010000255.1:0-1445 GCA_964514365.1 uncultured Robiginitalea sp.
TCGCCTCATCCCTCAGGACGTCGTATTCGGCCGATACAAAGGTGAAAAAGCACTGGATGGGGGTATCCTGTATGTAATGGAAGTACCTGCGGTCATCCTCTACCCATTCCTTTTGGAGGTACCCCGGAGCTACCGCGATTTGGGATGGTACGGTGCTTACGACGGCCTCAAACTGAATAAAATCGGCATCGTCAGCAAAGAGGAGCGTACTTCTTCCTTTGGGATCATTATGGGGTGGGAGGTCCTCCGGTTTTTCAGGCAAACCGTACTTGCGTCGGTCTTCATCAGAGGAGATTTCCGCCCCCGGGTCATACCCTATCTCGGGAATACCCCCGCTGAAGAAAGATCCGTTGTAGACCAGTTCCCGCTCATAGCCGGAGTTTGGAAACCCGGTATTGACCGCCTTACTCACAATGGTCATCTGCAGGGTATCCCCGGGCATCATGGTATTGGGCAGGGGGGTGATCTTGTACCATTCGCGCTCCGGATTCTTCCCGAAAATCTGAAATTTCGGGGCCTTGAATTTTAATGGGAACCGGTGCTTCAGCGTATCTCCATTCAAAACAACTTTGAAATCAGAAAGGGCCGTGGAATTAAAGTGGATGGAGTCTATAGGCGAATTGGTTTTGTTGACCAGCTCTACTTCTGCTGTAAAATAGGCGTCCCGCTCCATGGGATACAGGTCGGCCTGGATATTCACTTTTGTGTACTTGGGTTGGGGAATGTCCTCGTATTTCTTTAGTTGTTGTTCATAGGCAACCTGCCGGATATCATTTTCATCAGGGGTGAGGTAGTTCTTTTTATAGACCACATTCTGATAAATATAAGCTCCCGAGCCCAGGGCCACTGCCAAAAAGAACAGGGCAATTTTTTGGGAAGTCCCGAAGAATCGATCTTTGGCCATTTTCCACCGGCTCCTCCAGGAACTTTCGCTTCCCCGGCTGAAAAAGACACTAAAGAACAACACCAGGAATATCCCCCATGCTGTCCAGTAGAGGTTAAACCAGAAGAGCGGCTTTCCAAAATGGCCCAGGCCATTCATATCGCTCCAGGTATACCCCGGCTTGTAGCTAAAAAAGAACAGGTTGAAATTGTAATCCGCAAAGTTTCTCAGGATCAGGATGACCAGCCAGATGCCGATAGCGGCGGCGTGGCCTGCAAATTTGTTGTTTACCACCAGGTGCACGGCAAAAACAAGCAAAGTCATCTGCAGGTAATCGGGCAAGGAGATCAGGAAGCTGTCTGTGAAATAGACGCCAAAATCATAGTCAAAATATCCCTTCAGCGTCTGGATGAGGACCCCCACAATAATCGGCAGGATCGTCAGGGCCAGGCAGATAACCGCCATCCCGATAAATTTGGAGGCGATAATCACCCAGTCGCGCACAGGAAAGGTGTCATTAATCACGGAATACCCGGTAGACTTATCCCGGTGCAGGCTCTCC
>CAZEQO010000255.1:1468-2269 GCA_964514365.1 uncultured Robiginitalea sp.
GGAAATAGACGTCTTTCACCACGTTTTTCACCTCTATTTTAGCCAACGTTTTCAGACTCGCCCATTGATAGCCTTTGGAAAAATCAGCGACAGGTGTTACAGGCACGGGGACTGCTTCGACCGCTTCCTGCTTTTTGGCTTTTTCAGCTTTTCGGTCCGATTTAAAGAAGTACTCAAAACTGAACCTCCAGTACGCAGCAATAAAAAATACAAGGCCTATCCCTATCCAAAGGATCCGGTTCCACAGCAAATTCCCTTCCAGGGGCAGAAAAAAACTATTCTGTTCATAAGGGGTCAGGTACCGGGTCTGAATATCAAAAGAGTTTATGCCAAAAGGGTCGATGAGCTGTACTAAATCCTTGTTTTCGATATCCTGGGCCAGAAAATTGGCCAGCAGATAACCAATAAAAATGATGATACCCCCGGAGTAGATCGAGCGGATGTTCCGGGTAAAGACGATCAGGGCAAAGAAAAGGGCACTGGCCAGCCAGAGGTTTGGGACCAAAAGGGTGAACCAGGGTTGAAAATAATTGACCAAAAGATTGGGGCCATAACGCGTGGCTTCGGTTCCAAAGGCAGGCCCTAGCATACTGCCCAGCCAGATGCCGAGCAGGGCGCCTGAGGAAATAAACAAAAGGGTGACAAAGGAGCCCCAGAAACGGCCCATAAAGTATCCCGTTTTGGTAATGGGGTAGCTGAAGAGGTAGGTGCCGGTTTTATGTTCGAGGTCCCTGTAGAGGGGTACCCCCATGACTGCAGAGGCAATCAGGATCCCGAAAATTGAAATCAGGAGCAGCAGGT
>CAZEQO010000256.1:0-2254 GCA_964514365.1 uncultured Robiginitalea sp.
CATCTGTTTCCCGAGTTCATCCCGGGAGGCAAAAGGCGTTTCCACGCCCTTATGAAAATACGTCACTACGGGCTCCACAGAGCCGTTTTGGTCAAAGTCGCTCCGATAAAGCGTCAGCGGTGTATTGGGGCTTGCCCTGAATTTGCTGTTGAGACCCCAGTTGCCCGCGATCAAATCCAAATCCCCGTCCTGGTCTATATCGGTAACCTCAATACAATTCCACCAGCCATTCGTGCCATCCAGGCCATTATTGGTCTGCCTTTCCCATCCCGATCCCGTATTGTGAAAAACAGCGACCGGGCCCCAGTGGCCGGCAACCACTAAATCGGTGCGTCCGTCCCCATTGAGATCGGCCCACCCAAAGTCGTCTATGGGGCCATAAGCCTGCAATCCCGGAATGAAACCGGCGCGCATTGCTGTAAACCTGCCAGCCCCGTCATTTTCAAAAAACCGGTGTTCCGGTGTTTTTCCAAAAGCCCCTGGTACGGCATCTGAACTGATAAAAATGTCCAGGTCCCCATCCCCGTCGATATCTAAAGTGTCCACAGTGGACGCATTGATGCCAATATCGGCAAAGGCCAGGCTGTCTTTTTCAAACTGCCCGCTCCGGTTTCTGTACAATCGGGGTCTTATGGCAGGGCCCTCAGTAAATTCATTACCTCCGCTGACCACAAGCAAATCGAGCCACCCGTCTGCGTCTGCATCAAAAAAGACATGACCCGTATCCTCACTCAGGGCGTCTTTTGCAAAGACTTCATCAGCTGCATTTGAAAAGTCACCTTCTGATCCCTGGAGATATAAAACCCCGGCCTGTCGCTTGGCCCCACCTATAAAGATATCGTCTGTCCCATCCCGGTTGATGTCCCCAATGGAAATCGCCGGCCCTTCATTGGACCTGGCGTAGGCGATCAGGGGTTCCCGGTCAAAGTCTAGACTGGTGTTTTCCTTGTGTACAAAAGGGAGTAGACTGTCCTGCGTTTTCCAAAACGTTTCAGTGCCGGACCGGGTATAGTAATTACCGCGGGCGTTTTCCTGCTTGAGTATTACAGCATGACCTGCAGGGAGGGCCATAAGTTTTTCGAAGGCACCCCCGGGCCAGATAACCAACAGGGAATCCAGGGATTCAGCTCGGTTCAGGCCAATTTGTATATGAGGCGGTACCGCGGAAAGGTAACCCCGGGTCGTAAAATTTTCAAAAACCTGCAGGCTACCTTCCGTGTAGGCGAATACACGGGCCCCAATTCCCCTGCTGTTCGGAGCGGTGCCTGAGAAGTGCAGGGCAATGGAATTCCCGGTTTCCAAATCGTTTTGATAAATAGTGGCGGGCTGGTCGAGGTTGTTGACCACCAGGTCCAGATCACCGTCATTATCCAGGTCGGCATAGGCACTCCCGTTGCTATACGTGGGCTCTTGCCCGATCCAGTGCGAAGTCTCGTCTGAAAAAGTCAGATCCCCATTGTTCCTGAAAACATAATTCGATACTTTTTTAGGGGGTATTTCACGGGTAAGCGGAAGATCCGTATCCGCCATGCCCCGGTCTATTCTCTTTTGAATATCCTCATTGGCTATAAAATTCATATAGTCCATATCATTGGTAGCCCCCTTGATGCCATTGGTCACAAACAGATCTTTATACCCATCATTGTCCAGGTCGGCCAGGAGCCCACCCCATGACCATTCGGTGGCGGCGACCCCACTGAGAAAGGCAATCTCAGAAAAGCGATTCTCGCCTGTATTGAGTTGAAGGGTGTTTTGCATGAATTGGGGGGCAAACCCATTGTTGAGGTACTGCCGGTATATGGGGTAGGCGTATTCCAAACCGGAAGTCTTATAGGTGATGAGGTCCTCGGGGAGCATGTCCAGGGACAGAATATCTGTTGATATCTGCCAGGTCATTGCCCATACTAAAATGGGTTGTATGCCCAACCTCGCCTGCCCCGGAAGAAATGAGTTCCGTAAAAGTCCCATTCCCATTGTTTATATAGAGGTAATCATTTTCAAAAAAATCATTCCCTATGTAGATGTCCGGATACCCGTCGGCGTTCAAATCACTGACGCCGAGCCCCAGGCCGTAACCCGCTTTTCCCTGGAATATTCCGGCTTCCGCACTCACATCCGTAAAAAAACCATTGTCGTTTCGATAGAAGCGGTCCCCGGAGAGGCTGTCCGGGATAAGGCGCTGATTGCCCTTGCCGTATGTGCGATTCGGATGAACCGAATGATTGAGGAGGTAGAGATCGAGGTCCCCGTCGTT
>CAZEQO010000257.1:0-2217 GCA_964514365.1 uncultured Robiginitalea sp.
CAGAAAGATGCTGCAAATACCTCCTGTGGTGAGAATTTCACCTTTCTTTTGGGGGCTTTTGCTACCCTCATTTTTCGGAGTGCGCCTCAATCTTCCCCACAGGGCCCATAAGCCCATAAGCGTCCAAGGCAGAAAGACCCAGAGAAAGGTGTGAAAGAAAAAGAAATAGTCGCTGCTGTTCTTTCCCACTCCCTCTCCGCTCAAACGTTCAAAACTCTGTTCCCATAAAATAAAGAACACCCCGCTGCGCTCATTTTTCCCGCGGATTATTTTTTCAGGATGCAAATCAAACTGATGGTAGTACGCATATAAAACAGGGCTGATCACCAAAGCGAAAGTGAGGAGTCCCAGGAGGATTTTAGGGTTCCACAACCGGTGCCAACTGCGGGTATAGATCAATTGACAGAGCAATGGCAACCCGATGACCAACAGGGCGATCTGCCCCTTTGTGGAAAAGGCCAATCCGGCGCCTGCGGCCCCCAGAAGCAGTGGAGTGAGTGCCCCCTCTTTAAGATAACGGTACAATTGCCAAATTGCAAAAACGGCGAAACCGGTCAGTACGGCATCGGTACGAACATCGATCACGGAGAGGACAATGGTCTGCGCACTCATAAAAATCAGGGCTGCAATCCTGCCTGTGTTTCGGGTATAGAGGGCACTGCCCAGGCCATAGCAACTATAGGCCCCCAGAAAGGTCGCCAAAAGGGCCGGGATACGGTATGCCCAGTCATGCAGGCCAAAGAGCGAATAAGAAAGGGCGGCCAGCCAATAATGTAGGTGGGGTTTATCCAGGTACTCCTCCCCCCCTTTCCACAAATTCAGGAAGTCCTGTTCCTGAACCATACGCATAGCCATTACCGCAAACTGGGCCGAATCATTCTCCATCAAACGGGCGAACAAACCCAGGAGATAGACCCCCGCGAGCCCCAGGAAAGCAATCCAAAAAAACCGGCCCCTGATCATTTGAAAATGTTTTGATCCGCTTTCTTGTACAATTGTGCAAAAAGCCATCCCAATAAACCGCCGGCAAGAAATCCGGTGAAAATATCCAGTGGGTAATGTACCCCGAGATAAATGCGGCTATAGCCGACCAGGAGTGCCCAAAAGATCAACAACACACCCCAAAGCCGCCGGCTTTTCCCCCAGAATACAGCAAAAAAAGCGGCCAAACCAAAGGCATTGGCTGCATGGGCCGAAAAATAGCCGAACCGGCCGCCACAGCTGCTCTTGACCAGTCGCACCAAACCTTCGATCCCAGGATCATAACAGGGTCGCAACCGCTGTACACCGTATTTAAAAAACCCGGAAAGCTGATCTGTGGTCGTGATAAGTAACCCGATAAATACCAGGAAGAGCAGCAACTTTTTCCAACCCAATTGTCTTGAAACGAGAAAAAGGAGCAACCCATAAAGGGGCAATGCCCCCCATTTATCGGAAAGAAACAACCAGAAAGAATCCCAGGCCGGGGTCCCCAGTTGATTCAGGTACAAAAACCACTCCTGGTCTTTTTCAATGAGGGCCTCCCACATATCACTCTTCGTATCGGGCTACTTCCCGGTCGTAAAATTCGGTGGCTTCTCCAATGAGGCGTTCTGCTTCCGCAGCGAGTTCGTCCCGGTCTTCATCCGAGAATTCTTCCATCCATTCCACTTCGTCATTTTCAAGATTGAGAACAAAACGCGGGAATTCCGTATGAACGATAAAAATGGCGGAAGGGAAATCTGTATTGTCTCCGAGGAGGAATTTTGGTAGTTTCATCTACACGGGTATTTATCTTAAACGCTCTCACCCCGGGGCCCCGGGAGGGGTTCCAACAGGCGCTGAGTCATAAACCTAAAGCGAAGATACAACATAATTGAAGAGGCCGTAAGCCCGAGCAAAAGCCCGATCCAGATTCCGGTACTCTCCAGCGGGGTGTGCAACCCGAGGTAAAAAGAAACCGGGAATCCAATACCCCAATAGGCAATGAAGGTCAACAGGGTCGGGATTCTCACATCCTGCAGGCCCCGCAGCGCACCCAGAACGACAACTTGAATCCCATCTGATATTTGAAAAAAGGCCGCGACAAGGAGAAGTCTGGCTGCAATGGCCAATACCTCCATATTGTCTGCCTGGTTGGCCACATCACTGACATCCAGATAGACGGTTGGGAGGATGTTCCGGCCCAGGAGGAACAATACAGCAAAACCGATTTCAAGGATTATGGTCATCAAAAAT
>CAZEQO010000258.1:0-2214 GCA_964514365.1 uncultured Robiginitalea sp.
CCAGTGTTCCCTGGTCGTCGATAGCCGCCTGGTTACCCCATCCGGATACACCATCGCGGTCGAAACTGGGCCCCCAGTTGGAGAAGAACCATCCGAAGGACTGGTCAAAACCGTTACCGTATTGCTGCTGGTAATCCGGGATAGACCCATGCTGCAGGGTATAGAAAGTCTGAGAAATCGTAATCTCAGTTTTCTTTGGCCCTGTAGTTCCACCTCCGGCTTTGGTCGTTACGAGGATTACCCCGTTTTTACCTAATGTTCCGTAAAGCGTGGCAGCGGCAAGACCTTTAAGGACTTCAATGTTTTCGATGTTGTTTGGATCCAGATCCAGAAAACGCGAAGATCCCGTGTTTCCATCGATGAAGTCTCCCGTTTGGTTCGTGTCGTTACTGAACGGAACCCCATCCACAATAAAAAGTGCCTGGTTTGATCCACTGAAGGAACTCAGACCCCTTACTGTAACGTTGGTTCCAGATCCGGACATTCCACCGGCTGCAGTAATCTGCACCCCTGCGGCTTTTCCGGAAAGGACCCGGGCAACGTCTCCTTCGGGCCGGGACTCTAATTGGTCAGCTCCGACTGAAGTTACAGCGTATCCAAGAGCTTTCTTTTCCCTTTTGATACCCTGTGCAGTTACCACAACCTCTTCGAGTGCCTGCGCATCTTCCAGCATTTGGACATTGATAACGCTACCTGCACCGACTGTCCTGCGCTCGTCCTTCTGGCCGATGTAGGAAAAGAGAAGTACCTGACCGGCGCTGGCCGAAATCTGATAGTTCCCATCGAAGTCGGATTGGGTACCCGTTGTGGTGCCCTCTACAACAATGTTGACCCCAGGTAACGGAAGGCCATCCTGATCGGTGACCGTACCTGAAATCGTTTTGTCTTGTGCAAACGAAATCTGCACAATAAACGCTAGCAACAGCGTCAAGATTCCATTCAATTTTGTTCTCATTGTTTAATTATTTGAATTAGCTAATTGCGAAAATCTTAATTTCATGTTAATAATCCAAACTTATTTTAATAAAACTTTAAGCATGGTTGTGTTAATTGGGGTTCTTTGCTTCAAGGATTTCATATTTGAGAATTCCATAATCCAAGGCTCCTAAAATTGCGACATCCTAAAATTCTGCAGTTATGTGAAGGGCCGGGTGGGGTGGTGCTCAATGGAATACCTGTATTCCGGGCCTGGGTAGTTCGTTTGGTTTTTAAGGCCAGAGGAGGGGCTTACTGCTGCCTTAAAACTTCCCGGGACAGTGTTGATAAATTCGCATTCTTTAGGGTAGAAAATACTCGTTCTAAATACTAAAGGGGGTGAATGGATGAGAAAACCCCGAATTGTGCCCGGATGAGACGTTAAAAGGATTTACAGAATGGATATATATAATAAGGTATAATTTAAAAATATTCCAGCCGTACATGCGCAGAAAGGGAATCGTGTAATCCCCGGTTTATATTTTGTAATTCCACTGATTGCATTGAGCGTCACAACCCCCAATGGAGACCCCAAACTTACGGGCTAATGATTTTCGGATAAATTTAATTTCCCGGGGTTTGAATTATAGGGAATAATTGCTACATTTGCCGACCCTTAAACAGGGCTGGATTATATTTTTAGAGTTTATGCCAACAATTTCACAATTAGTACGAAAAGGAAGGGCCACAATTACCAAGAAGAGTAAATCGGCTGCTTTGGATTCGTGTCCACAACGCAGGGGCGTCTGTACCCGGGTGTATACCACAACACCTAAAAAGCCAAATTCCGCTATGCGGAAAGTGGCCCGGGTAAGACTGACCAATGGGAAAGAGGTTAACGCCTACATCCCTGGCGAAGGACACAATCTCCAGGAGCACTCGATAGTATTGGTTAGAGGCGGAAGGGTAAAGGATTTGCCGGGAGTTAGATACCATGTCGTGCGCGGAGCACTGGATACCGCTGGGGTAGCCGGGAGAACGCAACGCAGGTCTAAGTACGGTGCAAAACGCCCTAAGAAATAGGAATCACTAGTTAAGCAGTAGCAATGAGAAAAAGACAGGCAAAAGCGCGCCCTCTGTTACCAGATCCGAGATACAGCGATCAATTGGTGACTCGTTTTGTAAACATGATGATGTGGGACGGCAAAAAATCCGTAGCATTTAAGATTTTTTACGATGCCATGGATATTGTCGAGGAAAAGAAAACGGACGAGGAAAAATCGGCCCTTGAATTGTGGA
>CAZEQO010000259.1:0-2156 GCA_964514365.1 uncultured Robiginitalea sp.
TGACCAGTATGCCCCCCTTTCCGAAAAAATAAAGGACGCTATAGGCAAGGTGACAGACAAGCGCCTGAAATTTCTTGTCAATACCCACTGGCACGGGGATCATACAGGCGGGAATGCCAACTTTGCCCAGGGCGGTACTACGCTGATTGCCCACGAAAATGTGCGCAAGCGCCTGGGCAGTCCTTCAGAGCGCAATGGGCAGGTCCGGGAGGCCTCCCCGGAAGTGGCCCTGCCGGAAATTACCTTTACAAACGAACTCACACTGCATCTGGGCCTGGGGCAGTCCATGCACGTCATGCATGTGAATAACGCCCATACCGACGGAGACTCGTACATCTATTTTCCGGAGGCAAACGTCATCCATATGGGGGATAATTTTGCCAATGGGGGCTTCCCTTTTATCGATTTAAATTCAGGGGGTGAAATTGAAGGGTTTATAAAGAACCTGAACATGGCGCTCTTTATCGTGGATGAAAACACGAAAATTATCCCGGGCCACGGCCCCGTGACCAACCGGGAAACGCTGAAGGCGTACCGCGATATGCTCGAAACACTCCGGGATCGCGTCCGGGTCGCACAGACTTCGGGAAAGTCCCTGGAGGAAGTGCTGGCTATGGGGCTCTCCAAAGAATGGGATGCCGATTTCGGCACCGGGTTTATTAACAGCGAGGGGATCGTCACCTCCATCTACCGCAGTTTGGAGTAAGATTATGATAAGCAAGTTTCTACAAAACGCAGGGCGCATAAAGATCTCGCTGGCATTCGCGACAGGCATACTGCTCGCTTCATGTGCATCACAAAAACAGCAGGAGACGGGAATAACCCCTGAGGAGTACCAGGTCATTGACGACTTTTTCCAAAGGGCACATCTTCCTTTATACCATCGTACGGTAAATAGTGCCTTAAGCCCCACCTTTTCAGATTACGATTCGATTGCCCTGCGAAAACGTTATCCGGAGCGCACCCGTGACTATGTCCTGGAAAACCTGTTAAGGCCTGAAACCCTCCGGCAGATACAGGAAAAATCAGGGCAGGACGGGGAGTTGTATTTAGACGGGCAATACCTGAGCCATATTCAGGTATCGCGTAAGAAACGAAATTCCCTCGCCATTTCCAGGCCCATAGTGCTGGACAGTATTGCGATAATCCGCCAAATGGGCGTCACCAACAATCCCGTTTTTATACAGAAAAAACAGCCTGACGGACGCTGGGGCCTCCGGTATACCTTTTTTGAGAAACCCGAGTCGGATTAATCTCATAGCTCATTCCGCTATGCCGAATCGCCCTCAGCTAGCTGAGGGCACTTTACACGATCGCATCACAGCATCCTCTTTTTTCGTACTTTCCCACTTATGCAACAGAAAGCTTTAGTGTACCTTCTTGTGCTGTTTGGGTTTTTTGCAGAAAGCACCCGGGCACAGGAAATCGGGTTCAGGACCTCCCCACGGTTCATTCTGGGTACCTATACAGAGCGCACCGCTTCTGTGGCTTCCGGGGACCTGGACGGGGATGGGGATATGGATCTTGTGGTGGCCAACGGCAGGCACTGGCCCGGACAAAACCGTATCTTTTTCAACAACGGTCGTGGCATATTTACCATAGAACGACCCCTTGGTACGACTCGGGCCACGACCTATGCCACCGAACTGGCAGACCTGGACAATGACGGGGATCTCGACATTGCCGTAGGCAACGACATGGCGCCCAACGCCTTGTTTTTAAACGATGGGAAAGGAAATTTTACGGAAAAGGAAGGATTCGGCCGGGACTACGCCCCTACCCGCAACCTCAGCCTGGCCGATCTGGACCAGGACGGGGATATGGATATCGTGATCACCAACCGGGGCCAGCCCAATGAGATTTGCCTCAATGACGGGGCCGGCAACTTTACTGAAAACCTGGAATTTGGCAGCAGGGAAGACTCCACCATAGACGTGGAGGTGGCTGACATGGATGGAGATGGGGACCCGGACCTTATCCTGGCCAACAGGGATGCCCAACCCAACTATGTTTATCTGAATGATGGCGCCCTGGGTTTTGGCGAAAAGATCCCTTTTGGTTCGGGTAAAGACAATACCCGCGCGGTAAGTGTGGCGGATGTAGACCAGGACGGCCTGCAAGACATCCTGCTGGCCAACATAGGGGAAGCCAACGCA
>CAZEQO010000260.1:0-2136 GCA_964514365.1 uncultured Robiginitalea sp.
CCCAATATACAAAAAAGGAAATAGGAAGGGGGAAGAACCGCTTTAGATTCGTTCTAAGTGGAATATTTATCGATAGCGGCCGGAATCGCTCCGCTGCAGTTAATAGAATTGGAGTAAGCGCTTTGGGATTCAGGCGCGCGATTCGGTCCTGAAGCTTTTCGGGGGTTTTCAGAACCTCGATCGAGAAGAATCCTTATAGATTCATGACTCGTTCTTCACAAATGTACCTGCTCAAGATTCAGCATCACATCTGGATATCCTTAAAGACTTGAAATTTTTCCTCCCATCGGTCTCAGTACAGCCAAATCAGAGCCATTTCAGCTTTCTGAAAACTGCAATAGTCTTAGAGCAAATCCGGATTGATATCCAGAATGTTGTCGGTGATGTAACTGCGGATAAAACCGGTGGTCAGGTGCTCGCTGCCCAAAAAGTCATCCTTCTCCAGGATTTTTAGGATGTTCATCCTCCGGAAAGCGCTGAGCATAGGAATGGAAAGTGGGGCATAACTGTAGTGCCAGGGTTCGTATTTAAAACCCCGACGCTTGGGTGTATCTGTATAGACCAGGTAAAAGCCGTATTCTTCGGAGTGGGCATCCATCCAGTTCTTAAAGTCTTCAAAAGGGCCCCCGGCTTCAAACTTATCGGCGACAAGAACATCGCCTTCAGCTCTTTTCGAGCCATCAATAAGATCTGCATCCGTACCCCAGTGATGGCGGCTGGTTCCCGGAATGGTGGAATACTTGATGATTTCATCTATAGCCTCCAGGGGTTCCATCCCCTCTTCGGTGTAGTTGACGTATTTGCGTTCGAAGATGGCGCGCTGGCGTTCGTAATCCCGATAACTGCTGACCACCTTGATGTCGATACCATCCTGATAGGCCGCTTTCTTCATTTCTATAAAGGCGTCATGGGCTTCTTTCCGAAGGTTGATGTCTTTGCCAAGGAGCTCAATATTGGCCTTTCCGGTCAGTTCATCCACACTGAATTCCCGGTCCTGGGCCATCAGTGCATTCATTGGCAGGCTCAGGGCCAGACTTCCAAGGGCCCCACGGACCAGAAACGTTCTTCTTTTCATGATTTCTATCGGTTCAGATAGAAGTATCCCTGATGCTTTTGACGCAGTTCCGGGAAGGTGATGACGTAGAAGTACACCCCCTGTGGCAGCCCGTTGCCGCGACTAAACCCACCGCGAACGTTGGAATTGCCGTCAAACTCGTTTTGGTAGTTGTCTTTCTGGTAGACCAAAGCACCATCCTCTGTGAAAATCTGAAGCGTGTTGTTTGGGGCGTCTGCCACCGCATCAATAGTGAGGCGTTCGTTATTCCCGTCACCATTGGGCGAGAGGTAGTAGTTATCCAATTCGAGGACACTAAAGGCCGAAGAGGCATCGGACATCCCTCCCAGGGTGAGGATTTCATATTCCCCGGGGGTAAAGAAATCCGATCTCACGGTTCCGCTGGCCAGATTGCCTTCCGTACCCGTATTCCCCAGATCCTCCCACTGACGAGTGGCTTTATTCCATCCGACTACCCGCAAAAACTCGGGGTTCGTCGATAATTTCCGTACTTCACTCCTCGAATCCCAGCTCAAGGTTACCTGGGAAGGAAGGTCTGCACTCAGGTGCCAGAATTCCAACTGGCTCACCTTCAAGCCGTATTTGGCCCTGCTATTTGTATTATAATTTCCGGCCAAACTCTGGGGATTGCCCGGATCCTCTGAAAAATAAGCGCACACCCCTGTGGGGTTTATGGCCATGGAACTGATCTTAAGCGGCCTCAGTCGCTCGTCATCCCCGACAGGAAATGTGAACTCTTCCTTGTTCTGAAAAGAGACAAACCCGTCCACCTTGGAGACCGCACTTTCTCCAGTGTAGAATGTTTCATCATTAAACTTCAACGTATATGGAGACTCAGTATTACGGGAAGTTTGGATATCCCCTTCAATAAGGTTACCGTTGTTGTTGATCGTCAGGTCGTTTTCCAAAAGGATTCCCCCGGGAACTGCAAATTCAGCGTCGTAGAGTTCAATTTCGGAAGTTCCTCCAATTCTCAGCGGTGCGCCTTCAGAATAGAAGCCGACCAGGCCTTCGTTCTTATTGAACTCCCCGTTATTTGTAAAATCGGCGTGGATTCCCAT
>CAZEQO010000261.1:0-2113 GCA_964514365.1 uncultured Robiginitalea sp.
AAAATCTATTGACGGTCATCCCGCTCACACCGGATGACACGGTGGTACTGAACCCCCCGGAATAACTATGGGACCGGCCTTCTCCGGGGCCGTACATGTCTGCAGTGAAATCCCTAAAAAAGGAACGGAGTTTCTCAAACTAAAAAGAGCCCTGCCGTTTGGGACAGGACTCTTTTACGAGAACACTATATGAAAATGAAAAAATAAACTTGTAATGCTTTGTTTTTGATTACGATGTAAACATACGGCAGCTCGTGGAGTCCGGAAACTTATTGTTGTGAAAAGGACAATTTCTGTGGTGAGGGTTTTTATTGTTGTAGGGAGTCCGGGCAGACCAATGCCTGCAAGGGGCTTTAAGTCTAAGGGAACGCGGCGATAACTTCTTTTAAAAATGTATTGAGTTCAAAGTCCGGGTCTTCTGCAAGTCCGGTGCGTACGATCACTAATCCCCTGGAAGGGATAATAAAGACATGCTGCCCCTCGAATCCATTAGCCATATACATATCCCTGGGGGCATCCGGATACTTGCCTCCGGCGTTTAACCAGAAATGGGCTCCGTACGCCTCCTCTGAATGGGAAGTGGGTGAGGCCACATAGTCGGCCCAGGTGGGATCAAAGATTTGTGAATCCCCCCATTTCCCCCTGTTGAGATACAGCAAACCAAACCTGGCCCAATCGCGGGTGGAAGCCCATCCATACGAAGAACCTACAAAATTTCCTTTCAGATCTGTCTCCAGGAGCATGGTGTGCATTCCTATTTTATCGATAAGCTCGCGATACGGAAAGTCGAGATACTCCTGAGGATCCGGGAATTGCTTTCTCAGAAGTCCGGATAAAAGGTTAGAAGTTCCGGAGGAATAATACCAAACGGACCCCGGGGGGCCTGTCAATTCCTTCTCGGCCTGGGGCGTACTCATGTCTTCGCTTAAAAAGAGCATTTTTGTAACGTCCGAGATGCCACTGTATTCTTCTTCCCACGATAATCCGCTTTGCATTCGCAGCAGGTCATTATAAGTAATCTCCCTTCTCTCATCCCCTTCCCATTGGGGGAGCCCTGTTTTTTCGGCAACATCCACCTGGCCCTGATATTGCAGGATTCCATACAGGGTTGCCAACACGCTTTTAGTCATGGACCAACCTAAAATCGGGGTTTGTGGCCCAAACCCCTCGATGTAACGTTCGGCCACCAGGTGATTCTTATAGAGTACAGCTGCAGTGCGGGTACGCTGCTTTTCCGGGTTGGAAAAGGCCTGATCCAATCCGCGTTGGAGTTGTTTGTAATCCACTTCGGGGAAAACAGTATCCCTGGGATTACCATGTCCGAGCGGATAGGGAAGGGCTGAAGAGACCTGAAAACGCTGAGGGACGAGATAGGAATCCGGCAACTTTGAAGATTTTGGGAGCAAGACCACCCCGAGACCTTCCCGATAAACGGCCTGCCGCTTGTGCAGTCCGAAAACGGTGGAGGTAGCACTGTTGGATGCCGGGTTGACTTCTTCCGTAGCCAGGGAAATCAAACCTGCTTTATGATCGTTCTCTATCACCGAAGATTCTGAACGCCCTGAGATATATACCCAGGATGCCAGGTTTTTTGCGGTATACCCACTAATGATATTTAGCTTGGGATACTGGGTATAGCATACTGCCGATAAAATCAAAATAAAAATGAGGAGTCCCCTCAGGTTTCGTTTCCTGTTTTTCATTTGAAATGCGATATCTTTAGGTTCCGAAGATAAAAATTCTTTATGTCACATAGTGGAATGATTATTCCTGAACGCAGCAGGGATATTGGCGATTTTCTGGTGGGTCGATTGCTTCCGTTTCGGAAGAAACGAATGATTGGACCGTTTATTTTTATAGACCATATGGGCCCTGTAACCCTGGGGCCTGAGCGTTATATGGACGTGGGGCAGCATCCGCATATCGGGCTCGCCACCCTGACGTATCTCTTTGAGGGAACCCTCGAACATCGCGATGGCCTGGGGACACGCCAGCGAATTGAGCCGGGCTCTGTAAACCTGATGGTGGCCGGACGGGGGATTACGCATACCGAGAGGACACCGGAGCCGATGCGAAACGGTACGGCATTTACCCTCCACGGCTATCAAATCTG
>CAZEQO010000262.1:0-2100 GCA_964514365.1 uncultured Robiginitalea sp.
ACTTCAGCGAAATTGGACTGCACCAACCAGTGCCCTCCGTCCACCTCTAAAAATGTATATGCTCCTTTCATATAGTCCCGTGTTTTATGGGCTCCATATGCCCCGATCGCAAAATCCCGGTTCCCCCAAATAAAAAGGGTTGGCGTTGCAACATCCCCTATGGGTTCCCGGCCCTTTCGAAAATTAGCCCGGTAGTAATTTAAGGCCCCGGTCAGGGATTCCTTTCGCCTGAACACGGAGAGGTAATTTTCCAGGGCTTCCGGGCTGCAGTGTTTCCATAGTTTTCGAAACGCCTTAAAATCGTTACGCCTCACTAAGAGCTCCGGGATATAGGGAAGCAAGAACAGGCCGATATAGCGACTCATCTTTTTTTGTTCTTTATTTTCTTTTAAGGCGCTGGCGAAAGCCCTGCTATGTGGGATGGACAGAGACGTCCAGCTCAGGATCCTCCCGGGGTGGTTATAGGTGATGTCCCAGCCAATGGCAGCTCCCCAATCATGGCCGACCAGGTGGAATTTGCCCGGCTTTAAAGTATCGGCAATTTCGAGAATATCATTGCTGATTTTTTCAACGGTATAGTTGCTCACACCTTTTGGACAGGCATTTTTACTGTACCCCCTCATGTCCGGGGCAATACAGTAAAACCCGAGGGCTGCGATTTCAGGCATGAGCTGCGTCCACATGATGGAGGTTTCCGGAAATCCATGGAGAAAGATTACGAGTTCGTCTTTTTCATCTCCAC
The DNA here is from genome assembly GCA_964514365.1 of uncultured Robiginitalea sp. Taxonomy (GTDB): domain Bacteria; phylum Bacteroidota; class Bacteroidia; order Flavobacteriales; family Flavobacteriaceae; genus Robiginitalea. Next base: position 743 of record CAZEQO010000262.1, read on the forward strand.
AGACGCGATAATCGAATTCCAGGTCTCCCAGGTGTATGGACTTAGTTGCTGTCTTCATGGGATGGGATTCCCGGTTTGCGGTGGGAATCGCTCTAAGATAAGGAAATGAAAGCTTAGTTGGTTTAGGTTGGGATACGGGCTGTAGCAGACCTTCACAAGGGAATTCTTTTCAGGGAATCTGCCCTGTTTCCACATGCTGTATTCAAACTTGTTCGAAAGTCCTGCGGTCTTGCGCTTAAATGAAATCCGGTTTTAGTAGCTTTAGGGTTATGAGTGCAGATTTTCAGCCATTTAATGTGTCCGGGGCCATACTCCTCGTAGTTTTTGGCCTTCCCGGAACCGGGAAAACCACCTTCGCCAGGGCGTTGGCGGCGAGACTGGGCATGCCCCACTTCAATACCGATATCATACGTGCGGAACTGGGTAGAAAACAGCAATATGATCTTAGGGATAAATCCTTTATATACGCCCGGATGCTGGAGCGCGCCCGGGGCGAACTTCAGGAAGGGAAGGGGGTTATTTTGGATGGAACCTTTCACCGGGAGATTTTCAGAAACCCCTTCACCGAATTGGGCAGGGAACTCGGGATACCGGTTAAATGGATTGAAATCACCGCCGGGGAAGATGTGGTCCGGAAAAGGGTGTCAGGTACCCGTCCTTACAGCGAAGCGGACTTTGAGGTGTACCTGAAGATCAGGAAGGAATTCGAACCCCTGGAGGTTAAAGCCCTCCGGCTGCATTCGGATTCTGGAGATCTGCCCGAAATGATAGAAAAAACCGTGGAATTCCTGAGCGAATGACAAAAGACCAGGTCGAAAGGATAATTCTTGAAAAGAGGGTACCGCATCCCACCCTTGAGATGCGGTTGGTCGAGACCCATATTTCCTGGGTAATCCTTGCGGACTCCTTTGTATATAAAATTAAAAAACCGCTGCGGCTGAGCTTCCTGGACTTTTCCACTTTTTCAAAGCGGGAGTACTATTGTGAGCAGGAAGTACTGCTCAACCGAAGACTGGCCCCCGAGATGTATTTGGGGGTGCTTCCGGTTACCAATGCCTCGGGAAATGTCACAATAGCCGGGCAAACGGGAGAAGTTATTGACCATGTGGTCTGGATGCGGCGTATGGATGACAGCCGGCAATTGGATTTGCTACTGGAGCAGGGGGAGGTTGAGGTCGGACAAATGGACAAACTTGCCGGGATCCTGGCCCGATTTCACCAGGGGGCCAGAAGAGTCAAGGTTGCAGAGACCTGGAAGGAACTTTATAAGGAGTTTGCCGATATTTCCGGGCAAGCGACCTGTTTGGATGAATATTACAAGGCGGGTTCCAGGGCATTTATGGAGGAGGTCATCCATT
>CAZEQO010000263.1:0-2058 GCA_964514365.1 uncultured Robiginitalea sp.
TAATTAGGCAGGTGCAAAAATACAATTATTTTTAACTACAACAACAACTCAGCGATTTTTTTACTCCCTTAGTATGCCTTTGCGAACAGCACCCGAAACGAGGCGGGTTTTCCACTCACCACGCACGTTCCGGGATCTGGAACCGGGTTCAGGGGTATACAACGTATGGTGGCTTTGGTTTCGTCCTTAATCCTTTGCTCTGTAGCATCGGTCCCATCCCAGTGAGCCGATACAAACCCTCCCTTGGTATTGAGCACTTCTTTGAACTCTTCATAAGAATTCACCTCTGTAATATGGTCATCCCTGAAGGCAGCCGCTTTATCGAAGATCGCTTGCTGCATTTCCTCCAACAAAGAAGAAATATGGTCTGCAATACCCTCGGAGGGAATCACCTGTTTTTCAAGGGTGTCCCGCCGGGCGACCTCAAACGTCTTATTTTCCATATCCCGGGGACCAATAGCCAAACGTACCGGAACCCCCTTCAATTCATATTCATTGAATTTAAAGCCGGGCTTGTGGGTATCCCGGTTGTCGTATTTTACTGAAATCCCCTTGGCTTTTAGGGCTTCGAGGACCGGACGGACTTCTGCACTGATGGCTTCAAGTTGCTCTTCTCCGCGGTATATCGGCACAATCACTACCTGTATCGGTGCCAGTTTAGGGGGAAGGACCAGACCATTGTCATCGCTGTGCGTCATAATCAGGGCACCCACCAGTCGGGTTGAAACCCCCCATGAAGTAGCCCAAACATGATCCCGTTGTCCATCCTTCGTATCGAACTGCACATCAAAGGCTTTGGCAAAATTCTGCCCCAGAAAATGGGAGGTTCCCGCCTGCAGGGCCTTACCATCCTGCATCAGTGCTTCAATACAATAGGTTTCCAGGGCGCCGGCAAACCGTTCCCCGGGGGTTTTGGTGCCCCGGATTACCGGTACCGCCATATGGCCTTCCGCAAACTCGGAATAGATGTTCAAAATCGTTTCTGCTTCCTCGATGGCCTCTTTTTCGGTCGCGTGGGCCGTATGCCCTTCCTGCCACAGGAATTCCGCGGTTCTCAGGAACAGGCGCGTGCGCATTTCCCATCGCACCACATTGGCCCATTGATTGATCTTCAGCGGTAAGTCCCTGTAGGACTGAATCCATTTTCTAAAGGTGTCCCAAATAATGGTTTCTGAAGTCGGTCTGACGATGAGTTCTTCCTCCAGCTTCGCATCCTCATCCACCACAATCCCGCTTCCGTCTTCTGCGTTTTTCAGCCTGTAATGGGTGACTACGGCACACTCCTTGGCAAAGCCCTCCACATGGCTGGCCTCCCGACTCAGGTAGGACTTGGGAATAAAAATGGGAAAATAGGCATTTTCATGGCCCGTTTCCTTGAACATAGTATCCAGTGCGGCCTGCATCTTTTCCCAAATCGCATAGCCATAGGGCTTTATAACCATACAACCGCGAACTCCGGAGTTTTCAGCCAAATCGGCCTTTACAACCAGTTCGTTATACCATTTAGAGTAATCCTCTGAACGTTTTGTTAAGTTTTTTCCCATTAAAAATAGTTTGGCACAAATCTTGTAACTTTAATAGCAAATCTGTTGGCCAAAACTAACTATTTTTAGACGGTCCAACAACTTAATTTTAGTACGATGACACCCCTTATAACCCTTCAAAAAATCAAATTATCAGCATGGTTCGGGCTTCTGGGATTCCTGGTGATTTCGTGTGGTTCATACGAGCAGGCTTCCTATTACGACAACGACGGTATTTATTCCACCCCGGTGGAGCGCACCGAGCGTGTTGTCGTAGTGGAAACGCCACAGCCCCAGACCAGAACCCAACCCTCTGATGATGATTTTTACCAAAACTACTTCGGGGAGAAATCCCAGGAATTGGATGATTATATGAATGGGGAAGTCTTTACGGATGCCGAGGCGTACTCGAGCACCTCAGAAATCGATAGTTTACGACTGGAGGAAGGAAATTATATTCAGAATTACAACAACGATTACGCAGGTCAACCCGGTTGGGGCGACAGCGGCACCAATCTCTCCATCAACCTCTACG
>CAZEQO010000264.1:0-1871 GCA_964514365.1 uncultured Robiginitalea sp.
ACGGTCTTTCTTGGTCGGTCGTCCCGTTCCCTTTTTCCGGTAGTACTCTTTTGTGGACTGCATCAGTTTCTGGTGTTCCAGGGCCTCTGCAGGGGTCGTATCCATTCTGTAGATATCTACCAGTTTGGCGCCAAGCCGCTGCGACGGGATGTCCAGGACTTTCAACTGGTAATGGATTTGATTTTTACGCAGTTGAATTTCGTCCGAAGGCATGACTTCCCGGGAAGCTTTAACCACCTGGTCCCCGATTCGAACGTGTCCTTTTCTACACGCTTCGGTAGCCTGATTCCGCGTTTTAAAATAGCGTGTACACCATAGGTACTTGTCAATCCGCATGGCCCAATTCTTTGTTAAGGGATTCGCAAAAATAGGGGAAAATTGTATCTTGCGGCCTTTAATTGAAAGGCTATGTTGTGGAAGCGCTTTTGCGTAGTACTCGTTGGTATCGGTTTGCTCTCCGGATGTGGGGAAGATGATGGGATTGATGTAGAAATCGTTCCACCCAGGGATCTCGATGAGGTGGCCATTGAAAACGAGGCCGAGATACGGGAGTATTTGCAGTCCCATTTTTATAATTATGAGGAATTTGAGAATCCGCCCGCCGGATTTGATTTTAAAATTTCCGTAGATACACTTGCAGGTGAAAATGCCGGTAAAATTCCGCTTATCGACCAGATGGAGAGTATTGAAATCACCGTTACCAGTGGTGAGTTGGGTCTGGAAGACCAGCCCGATGTAGACCATACCTTATATTATCTTATTGCCCGGGAGGGAATGGACGAAAGCCCTACCGTTGCAGATTCCGCCTACCTCACTTATCGGGGTACACTGCTGGACAATCGCGATTTTGACGGTTCTTTTTCCCAACCGATTTGGTTTGACCTCGCCCGGATACAGGGCCCGCTTCAGGGGGCCCGGGGATTTACCGAGGGGATGCCCTTTTTTAAAGCTTCGGGGGGAATTACAACCAATCCTGATGGAACCGTGACTTCTATAGATGGGGGAGTGGGAATGATCATAATGCCGTCAGGCCTGGGGTATTTTAATGCAGCGCCCACCAATGCGATTCCCAACTACAGTCCCCTGATCTTTTTTGTAGAGCTTTTTAGCATAAACGAAACCGACCATTATGGAAGATCTGGATGGAGATGGATATTTATATAACGACAACACCAATGAGCAGCAGGAACGCGAGACCGTTGGTGGGGTGCTCCGGGTGAATTTTCTGGACCCGGATGACGATGGGGATGATGTGCCTACCCGTGATGAGATTATTATCAACCCGGACGGGACTCTTGAATTCCCGGACTCAAATGGCAATGGGATCCCGGATTACCTGGACAATACCTTCCCGGAGAACTCCTAATCTGTAAATTCCGTTAAAACTCGGGGTAAGCATGCTACCCGTCTGATTTCTCCGGACCGGGTATACCCGATCAGAATTTAAACGAAAGCCCCAGGATCAATTGGGTGGGGCGGGTATCCAGGCTTATACCCTCAATTTCCCCACCGATAATATCGGCGTAGTTTGGGCCGAGGCCGCGCTCCCATCGCAGGTCTATCCCAATTTTTCCGAGGTTTAACCCCCCTCCAATCTGAAACCCAACGGAAAATTCATTTTCCACATCCCCAAGGTCGACGTCCTGCAAGTCTGTTTTCAACACATACTGGAAGGCCGGTCCGATAAAGCCGTGGAAAATTTTCAAAAACCTGTGGCCAAAGAGTACCGGAAGATCGAGTTTTTGCATCTTGAATTTTTCACCTGAATAATCCGAATTCACCTGGGTGAAGACAAGCTCCGGCCTCACATAAGCCCGGCCACCTATGCGCCCCCAAACCCCAACATGATAGCCAAATTTCGTGTCCGCACT
>CAZEQO010000265.1:0-1776 GCA_964514365.1 uncultured Robiginitalea sp.
TCCTGCTATCGCCTGAACGGGCGATAAGGCGTGATACCAGTATGCGTATAGCCCAATCCCCGTAAGACTTCCATACAATACCATAAAATGAATGACATAAATGGAAAGGGTATGCTGCCCGATACTGAGGAAAACCTTTTGCTGCATCAGGCCACGGAGCAAGATAAATACCACGAAAACAAGCAGTACGTCACCCAACCGGATAAAAAGGTAATTATTGACAGCAATATCCTGAAATAGTGATATCCCGGTTTGCTGTCCCATCCATTCGAAAAAAGGGGAGGAAAACCAAATCAGCGTGATTCCCCCCAAAAAGAAGAGCAGCATGCTCTTCAGGTATAGAAAATTCAGCTGGCGAAACCTGTAAAAAAAGGACGCCATAAATCCGCCGGTAAAGGCATAGCCCACCCACGGAATAATCGTGAAGACTGAGCCATGATCTTTTGTAAAATAATTTGCCAGTGCTACAGGCAAAAAGGCGAGATCCCATGTCTTATAGAGGGGTTCAAATAGAAAAAGCAACATTCCCGAGGCGAGTAAAACAAGGCCAAACCTGATTGTTTTTCCCCTGGGAACCAAGAGATAAAAGGCGATAAGGAGCAAGATGGCAATCCCGATACAATGCAGGACATCCACGAGGAAGAACGAGGGATTTACCACTCCGTTGAGCAGTCCGAAAATATTGCTTCGCAGGAGATATCCGATAGCGATGAGTTCCAATCCCCTTTTGACTCCCTTCCGCAGGCGCGGATTGTCCTTTCCCTGTTTCGGGGCGCGAAGCAGGAGATAGGTGAATATAAATCCGGATACCGTAAAGAAGACGGGGGCCGTAATGCCCCTGAAATACTTCCATACTGTATACACCAGATTTGAAGGATCCCGGTACACCGGGTCCAGCAAGCCATCTATAAAGTGCCCCTGCAACATCATAAGGATGGCCCAGGCGCGCATGGCATCTATAAAATAGAGTCGTTTTGGATGATCTTTCATAAACCGGATACCATATATACTCTCAACTGCCTTCTACGGATGTTTCAGGCGGCAAAATTATCAAAAAACACGGCCCACGGGTTGTAAATTCCTTTATTTTCGCTAAAAATCAGGTTTTATGTCCGGAATTTTGGCCACAGCAGGCAGTAATTCATCCACTTCAATTAACTACAATTTGGTTCAATTCACAGCGGGGTGTATTGAGGAGCACCCTGTTGAATGCGTTGAACTGGCTGGATTTGAATTCCCAATGTACAGTGAGGATCTCGAGAAGTCAGATGGAATACCCAGGCAGATCACAAAGTTGAGACTTCGTATACAGCAAGCCAGGGGTTTGGTACTATCTGTGAATGAGCACAACGGCAATCCCTCTGCCTTTTTTAAGAATCTCCTCGACTGGTTTTCCAGGGATGAGCGGCGCTTTCTCGATGGGGTTCCGGTCTTTCTGATGTCTGCATCCGGGGGTAAGCGCGGGGCCATTTCTTCCCGCAATGTGGTGGAACAAATGCTCCAGCGCTTCGGAGCGGAGGTGATTTCAACATTTTCGCTTTCAGGGTATTACGATAATTTTAATCCGGGAACAGGGATTACGGATCCGGATATGGCCGCCGAGCACCTGAAAGCCCTGAATGCATTCCTTAAAAGCATTCCTTCAGAATCTTAACCCCTCCTGGACTCTTTTAATAATTCCATTTTCTGTAGAGGCTTGGCGATATAAGGTCAGGGCGCCGGATGTGAACAACCTGTGGCATTCCCCACTCAGTTGCGTACGCGGATGGAGACGCG
>CAZEQO010000266.1:0-1771 GCA_964514365.1 uncultured Robiginitalea sp.
CTCACCGTCACGATCTGGGCATTGCTCTCCTTGATGATGTTCTGTATCTGCCGTTCGTCGAAGAGGAGGTGTGATGCAATTTTAAACAGGGCGGACTCCTGGTAAATGATCTCATCATCCGTATGGTAAAAGGCCTTTATCACCTCCACCTGTTTTTCGATTTGGGAAACGATACGACGTGTCCATTCGAGCGTCGTATAAATCACAATCGTAAATTTAGAAACACCATCAATTTCTGATTTAGAAACATTTAAGCCTTCTATATTAATGTGCCGCTTTAAGAAAATTCCGGATATCCTATTGAGCAATCCAACATTGTTCTCTGAATAAACGGATATGGTGAACCAGGTTTTTTCCATGATTTTATGACCTCTGATTACTGCATTAACTTTATTGTAAATCCCTATTTAAGGCGGATCTCCGAAACAGATGCCCCCGAAGGAATCATGGGAAACACATTGTCCTCTTTCTCCACCCGAACCTCCAGAAAATAAGCCTCCCTGGAGGCCATCATTTCTGCTACGGCCTCAGCGAGTTCTTCCCGCTTATCCACCCGTCGTGCATTGAGATAATAGCCCTCTGCTATTTTGACAAAATCCGGATTGACCATGACCGTTGAGGCATACCGGCTCTCAAAAAAGAGCTCCTGCCACTGGCGTACCATACCGAGGAAATCATTGTTGAGAACCACAATTTTAACGGGTAATTTATTCTGAGAAATGGTCGCCAGCTCCTGAATGGTCATCTGGTAACCCCCATCCCCGATCACGGCGACTACTTCCCGATCCATGGCCCCCATCTTAGCTCCTATAGCAGCGGGAAGCGCAAATCCCATAGTGCCCAACCCCCCGGAAGTGATATTGCTCTTCGATTCTTTGAATTTGGCGTACCTGCAGGTGACCATTTGATGCTGCCCCACATCTGTAACTATCACAGCCTTATGGGCCGAAGCCTGGTTGATTTGCTCAATGACCTCCCCCATAGTCAGACCGGGTTTGGCGGGGTGTATATCATTTTGAATTACCGCGTCAAACTCTTGTTGATACTTCTTATGAAATTCCCCTACCCAGGCCGCATGGTTGTTTTCGCGGATTTTTGGCAACAACAGGGACAGGGTCTCCTGTGCATTTCCGAGAACGGCGATATCGGTCTGTACATTTTTGTCAATCTCTGCAGGATCAATCTCAAAGTGAATGATCTTTGCCTGTTTGGCATATGTATCGAGACTCCCGGTTACCCGGTCGTCAAAACGCATCCCAATAGCGATCAGTACATCGCATTCATTGGTGAGTATATTCGGGCCGTAATTACCGTGCATCCCCACCATTCCCACGTTTAGGGGGTGCTCCGAATCTAAAGCGGATAACCCCAGGATGGTCCATGCGGCCGGGATTCCCGATTTTTCAATCAGGGTTTTCAACTCATCCTCAGCATTACCCAATATCACACCCTGCCCAAATACGATAAACGGCTTTCGGGCAGCATTGATCATAGCTGCAGCTGCGTCAATGGCCTTGACATCGGGTTTTGGAACGGGTACATAACTGCGAACCCCTTTACAGGGCGTATATTCAAAATCGAGTTCGTCAAATTGAGCATTCTTGGTAATATCTACAAGCACTGGGCCGGGTCTTCCGGAGCGTGCAATATAAAAAGCCTTTGCAAGGATTTCCGGGATTTCCGATGCCCTGGTAACCTGATAGTTCCACTTGGTCACAGGAGTGGAAATACCGATAATGTCCGTCTCCTGAAAGGCATCAGATCCAAGTAG
>CAZEQO010000267.1:0-403 GCA_964514365.1 uncultured Robiginitalea sp.
TTCCAACTGGAGTGGATCCTTTGGGGTGAAGTGCGGCCGGATAAAGACTTGTTTTACGTGCGGTTCGGTCTCAGCAGCGATCCGCCCGGGTATCGTCCTGTCTACAGGTACATCGCGCCATCCCAGTACTTCGAGATTTTCTTTGCGGCAACTCTCTTCAAAAATGCGAATACAATATTCCTGCTGATTTGTGCTGGGTGGAAGGAAAACATTTCCAGTCGCGTATCCTCCCGGGTCCGGAAGGTCGAAGTCGCATACTTCGGTTAAAAACCCATGGGGGATATCGATGAGAATACCCGCCCCATCACCGGTTTTTCCATCAGCACTAACAGCACCCCTATGCTCGAGTTTTTCAAGGATTTCCAGGGCCTTATGGATGATATCATTCGACGTGATTCCCTGA
>CAZEQO010000267.1:413-1747 GCA_964514365.1 uncultured Robiginitalea sp.
CGTGTTCGAATTCCGGTAAATATAATCCCTGTTTTCTCATATTTTGTATCTGAGGCTATCATTCATACAGGTCCGTTAAGGCTGTACGAGTATTTACAAAATATCGAAAACAATTGATTTAATTTAATGATTAAGGTGTTTAAGTGAAAGAAATACAGAGTTATTAAAAATTCATTGAATTATTATCAAAATGATATTTTTAACTGCATCACTTTCGATAGTACACCGCGAGTTCTTTCAGGTTTTTGGGAAAATACCGCAAGCCATCTGGTTCAGGGGGTAGTGACTACCCCAGCCTGAATGCTTTCTTATCAGATTTACCAACGCGAGAAATCAGGAGGGTTGTGACAATACTGTGATTTTTGTGTCAGGAATTAATTGTAAACGTTTTTAGCATCCCCTTTTCCTTTGCATTGGGGACCTCCGAAATCAGGACGTAGGTGCCCGGTGTAAGTTCAGCTTCAAAGTACAGAACACTCCCTGCCGGGGCATCATTTGCACCCCCCAGGAAGGTAAATCCCCCGGGCATGGTGGAGCTCATAAGTCCGGTGGGCGTGGCCCAATTGATCCAGGCCTCCAGCGCTTCCAGGTCCGCCCCTTCCTCCATGCGGACGAGATTTAGATCGTGCCCCACAAAATTTTCATGTACCCTCTGGTCTGGAAATTCAACCCGGAATACGGTTTTACCTGCCTTGGGATAACCGTTCCAGCTAATCCCGCCTTGCCCCCTGACGTCGATTTGTATGTCGTACTCGGGCGGCCTCTTCCCGCTGTCGCCTTCCAGGATAATAAGTTCTTTGGCCATTCCCATAGTGTTGTGAAAGCGGCCGTCCGGCATGCGGACATAACACTCCATTACATAATAGCCGGGTTGCAAGTGAACAGTGGTTATGGCGGTTTGATTTGCACCAATCAAACCTGTGCCTCCTGAGAAGACGACCTCTGAAAACCATTCGGGCAACTTGCCAAAAGCCTCCATGGCGGCCTCCATATTTCCTTCCATGATCTGGGTCATCCCGGCCTCAAATGCCGGCCCTACTTCACTTTCCGCATTTTCAATTGTCTTACCATCCGGGTATTTATCAAGCAGGATAAAATGCGGTTCTGTGGACTGGTTGTCATATACAAACGTATTCCAGCCCGAGGGAATAGTGTCTGGCGCGAAAAACTCCATGGATTTGGTGGTCACCTGAATTCGGTCAGGTCCTTTATCCTGAGGGGTAGCAGGATCAGGTTTTTCTTTCGGGTTTTGCTTACAGGAAGCGATTGCCAGGAGCAGTGCAACCCCGATCACCCCGAAGAGTCGGTTGGAAGGATAAAGTAAAGGCATCGGT
>CAZEQO010000268.1:0-1698 GCA_964514365.1 uncultured Robiginitalea sp.
CGGGCCACGTTTTAAAGTCCTTATCCGGTTGGTTGGTGAAGGTCCGGATAACCTGCCCTTCTTCCAGTATTTCCAGGGTTACAGTTGCCGAATCTGAAACGGCCGGCAGATAATAATTCAACGGCACCCCGGATTTGGGATTTTGCCCAAGACCCGGCCGGGGCTTTTCGGAATATCCCCCTGTAAAGAGGTAGGTGTCCCTGGGCTCTGCCAAAAAGGACTGCGATTCCGAACCTTTAGGGTTTTGAAGGAACGAGAGGTCATCCAGGATCCAGAAGGAACGTCCGGCTGTGGCAGCGATGAGGTCGTTGTGACGGAAAGTGAGGTCATTGATGGGCACGATAGGGAGATTCAATTGAAAGGGTTGCCAGAAATCGCCTGAATTCAGGGAAATATACAATCCTGTTTCAGTTCCCGCATAGAGTAATCCTTTGCGTATCGGATCCTCCCGAACCACTCGTACAAAACCATGTGGATCTTCGAGGCCATTGACGATGAGTTCCCATTCCGCCCCGTAATTCGAAGTCCTGTATACATAGGATTTCAGGTCCATGAATTTGTACCGCATCAGGGTAATGTATGCGGTCCCGGGATCGTGGGGAGAAACTTCGATACTGTTGACGATGCCTTCCTGCATCCCCTCCGGCGTCACATTTTCCCAGGAATCCCCCCCATTTCGGGTCAGGTGTACCAAACCGTCATCGCTTCCCGCCCATAAAACCCCTTTTTCGTGGGGAGAAGCAGTAAGGTACATCAGCGTATTGTAATTCTCACCCCCGGCAGCCTCATTGGTAAAGGGAATACCTCCGGGTCCTTGTTTTTCCGGATCATTCCGGGTGAGGTCCGGACTGATGACCTTCCAGGTCTGCCCGGCATCCCCGGAGCGGAATACGACGTTCCCCGCGTGATAGATCACCGAGGGATCATGTGGATCGGCAATAATCGGGGCATTCCAGTTATAGCGGTATTTAAAATCCTCCGGGGCATTCCCCAGGGAGAGTTCCGGATATTCCTTTATGGGTTTGCCCTCTCGCGTTGCCTTTACCCATTTTTCAATAATACCCTGGTAGCAGCCTCCGAATATCACCTCGGGATTGTCAGGGTCAAAGGCCAGGTAAGCGCTTTCACAGCCTGCGACAGAATACCAGTCCTTCCAGTCTACCCCTCCGTCATTGGTGCGGCTGGCAATGGCAATGGCCGAATTATCCTGCTGTCCTCCATAGACGTTGTACGGGAATAGATTGTCGGTGCTAACCCTGTAGAATTGGGCCGTAGGCTGGTTTTGCTGTGTGCTCCAGCTTCTTCCTCCGTTGTTGGAGACATTGGCCCCTCCGTCGTTGGCATTGATCATGCGCTGGTTGTCTTCGGGATTAATCCAAAGATCATGGTTGTCCCCGTGGGGCGTAGCGAGGGGTTGAAAGGTTTTTCCCCCATCGATAGATCGCGTTACGGGTGCATTGAGTACGTAGACGATTTCGGGGTTCTGCGGATCTGCAAAAATCTCCATATAGTACCAGGAACGTGTGATATTGATACGATCCTTATTGATTTGGCGCCATTTTTTACCCCCGTCATCCGAGCGGTAGACGCCGGACTTGTCGCCTTCGGCTTCAATTACGGCGAAGACCAGATCGGTCCGTGCACCTGAGGCTGAAATCCCAGACTTTCCCATAGTTCCGGGGAGTCCATTTTTCATCT
>CAZEQO010000269.1:0-1691 GCA_964514365.1 uncultured Robiginitalea sp.
CCTGTTCCAGCATCCCGGGTAAAACATACTCCGGTAGCCGAATCTTCACCCATATTTCCAAAAACCATGGCCTGTACATTTACAGCCGTACCCCAGTCTTCCGGGTACCCATGCATCTTGCGGTAGTACAGGGCGCGATCCCCGTTCCAGCTTTCAAACACAGCAATTACAGCCCCCCATAACTGGTCCCAGGGATCGTTCGGAAAGGGTTTGCCTGTGCGTTTTTTTACAATGTCCTTGAAATCATACACAAGGTCTTTCAGGTCCTGAACCGTGAAGTGGGTGTCCAGGTCGATATTGCGCTTTTCTTTCAGATGATCGATGATCTCTTCAAAGGGATCCAGATCTTCCTTGTTTTCAGGTTTCAGGCCGAGGACCACCCCACTGTACATTTGGATAAAACGTCGGTAGGAATCCCATACAAAGCGCTCATTCCCCGTTTTTTCTACCAGGCCTGCTATGGACTCCTCATTAAGCCCCAAATTCAGCACGGTATCCATCATCCCGGGCATGGAAACCCTGGCTCCGGAACGCACAGAAATCAATAATGGGTTTTCATTATCCCCAAATCGGGTACCCATAGTTTCCTCAATTTCCTCAATCGCAGCGCGCACCTCGGCATCAATTTTTTCGATAACAGCCTTTTTACCTTCCTTGTTGAATTGGGTGCATACCTCTGTGGTAATAGTGAAGCCGGGGGGCACAGGAATGCCTATACGACTCATTTCAGCCAGGTTTGCACCTTTACCGCCGAGGAGGTTTTTGAGTTCCTTCCGTCCGTCGGCTTTTTTATTTCCGAACTTATACACACTCATGGTGCGTTCTTTAATGGTCTCCATGAACCTTTGAATTATATGGGTTAATACCAGCGAAGGTAGGATGATCAGCTCCGGTATTTTATGACAATTGTCAGGGTTCCACAGTGCGGAATTCAGCATTTGAAAACGGAATATTTTCCTAAATTCGTTCCATGGATCCCGCTGAGTATCTCGCTATTATCCCACTTCTTATCTACGGTATTGGACTAACCGACCTGTTGAGTGAATGGAAGCGTATTTTCGATAAGGAAGACCGGTATTTGCTTTATGTAATCTACACGATTATACTCACAGAAGTAGCTATTTACAATGTGGTGATTTATGTAGATCTGGTCAATTCTTTTCCGGAACAAACCTATGGGCAGTACCTGGCTCACCTCTTGCCTCCGGTTTTATTTATGATAGTTGTCAATGTTTTTACTCCGAATGAGGGAAGTAAAACCGAAGCCTATTTCATGGAAAACATCCGACTCATACTGATCCTCATGGCTGTTTTTGTGGGCAGCCATTTTTTCTACACTTTTAATGAACCGCCGGACCATTATATGCGCAGGAGCCTTATGATCGTACTTCTCTTGGCTACTGCCTGGTTAAAAAAACAGTGGATGTTGTATTTGGTCGTTGTGATCTGGCTGGTCGGTGTTATTATGAGGAGTCCTGTTATCGTTACTTAGAGCTGCATTCCGGGCGTCAAAATTGGTATCTTTACAAAAAAAAGATCAGTCTATGTTAACCTGGAAAGAAATCATCAGTTTTTGTGTCAACGGGAATCCAAAACCAGACCGACGCGTTGAGAAGCCAGAGGCAGAGTGGAAGGAAATCCTTACTCCGGCGCAATTTCGGATTACCCGCAAAAAAGGTACGGAAGCCCCG
>CAZEQO010000270.1:0-1690 GCA_964514365.1 uncultured Robiginitalea sp.
CTTGATAAGAATCAGGGGATTGTAGTAATGACCAACAGCGATAATAGCTTTGGTCTTTTCGACTATATTCAACGGGCGGTAAACGACGAGTACCAATGGGAATATGTCCGGCCTGAAATATTAAATCCCATTTCTGCTGATTTGAGTTGGGTTACCCCATTTTTGGGAATGTACAACTGGAGGGATGACCAAGTGCTTTTAACCCTGGAGGACAACAACCTGGTGCTTGAAAAGGGTGACAGGAAATATGTGCTGACACAAACGGGGAAACGCGTATTTGTGCCGGTTGAAATATCATTAAAATTAGCATTCCCGGAAAGCGTGAACGACCCGATTACGATTTGGGAACCCGATGGGTATCCGTACAGAACAAAGAAAGTAAGCGAGGACGACCTTTAGTACAGGACTATCCCGCCTGTCTATACTCAGAGAATAAGGAGTTAAATCCATCTTTTTTCTGCCTGATATGGATTCCCCGGGTCCCGGAGCGTGCACAAGTATCACCCCTGTAGCTGTAACAATAATACTTCAGGAACATCTTTTTAAAGAATCCCAGAGGACACTTTTTATTTTTAATATACCATTTTTAGTTGGATAAAAGTCTGGACAACATGAAACGAATTGGCCCGATACGCCCTTGGGAACACAATCACCTTTTGTATGCAATGCTTCCCTTAGTCCTGCTTTCCTGTGGCATGGAAAAGGTACCTGAAACCGGTATTTCAGGAGTCTGGAAATCCCCGGAGTCCGGTTGGGTATTGCAGGTGGGGCAAGACAGCACGTATTCGTTTTTTCACTGGAATACCCTGTACTGTAGCCTCCAAAGACACGGCCCGCTTGCAGATTTTGGCGATGCGATCCAGGTTGATAGGGATACGCTGTTATTGACGAAGGGCGTTCTTACCTACCGCTTTCTCCGGAGTTCAGAACTTCCCGGGATTTGTGGCGAGACCCTGCCTCCGGTAAAGGCATCGGACCCTATGTATAATTTTGAGGTATTTTCCCGGACTGTAGCCGACCATTATGCCTTTATGGAATTAAATGGAATCGACTGGCCCGCACTTTATGGGCAGCAGCTTAGCAAATTGTCGGTGGATCCAACGGAATTCCGCCTCTACGAAATCCTGGAGGAGACTCTGGAACTCCTCAACGACAACCACGGATACCTTGAAACCGACACGGACTTTTATGAGCGGTTGGAAGCCAATAGCCCGCCGTCCGGGACAACCGATGATCAGAACGATCGAAAGGAGTACGGGGACTTTGAAGTAGCCAATATCGTTTCAGAGGTATACCTGTCTGAGGAGAAAACCCGAGAATCCAACCTGATTCGTTGGGGGATGCTCGATACCGCCACCGGATACGTGCAGATCAAAGCGATGTGGTTATTCGCCGATCTCAATATCCCGGAGTCCCGCACAAAGCAGCTCGGGTACGTGGGTGCCTATGTGGAGGCTTTCCAGGCCATGGACGAAGGAAACTATATCGAAAGGGAAGTAGCGGGCGCTGGAAAGGCCATGGAGCGCGCTATGGCCGATCTGAAGTCTGCCGACCGCATCGTTTTGGATATTCGGTTTAATGGAGGAGGGCAGGATGCGGTCAGCTTTGAAATCCTCAGGCATTTCAACAATCAGAGGAGGAGGGTGGCCCTGGAGAAATTGAAAGGGCCGGCGGGATTCAGTCCCATTCA
>CAZEQO010000271.1:0-1644 GCA_964514365.1 uncultured Robiginitalea sp.
TTACCATTGCAGATCGGTTTGCACCATCAAAAGTGTTTTTTGTTTGTGCCATTTAGTTTTAGATTCAATAGCCGGGCGAAAGACGAGTAGCGATCCAATAAAAAGAACAGCGCCCCCCAAATAAAGATTCCCTATTGAAGTTTTGATCAGGTATCCCCCCAGAATAAACAAGGCGAACACACTAACAAAAGGGCTGGCAACACCACCTGTGTAAAGACTTATCCCAAATACCACCAGATAACCCAGGACATTGAGCAGCAAATACGACAGCGGCTTTTCCGGGAAGCGTTTCAGGAGGGCAAACTGTAACCCAAAAATCAATGCCAGGACGATGAGCAGAAAGGGCAGGGGTTGTAAAACATCGAGAAAATACCAACTGACAACTGCCAGTAAACCACAGCCGAAGGCTGCAAAAAGACTGGTGTTTTGCAAAAGGCGGGAAGCATCCTGTGACCGCTCCAGGTGCTTTCGTTTTTTTTCCATTCTGATAAAAAACGGCTTAGTCGGCATAGGCGGCGGCGGGGACTAATGAGGATATTGGTTTACAGAAGTAAAGCTACTTCTTATTGCAATAGTATCAAAATAAGGATTGCACCACATGCAAAAAACGATCCCCGAGGGGATCGTTTGACATAAAGATAGCCTTTCAATTAATGGTCCACAAGTACCCATTCCCCTTTTGAGATCAGGGGTTCAGCCTGTTTAAACTTTACGGTTTTATTCTCCCCGGAAAGGACGTTTTTAATGGTCACCCTTTCATTTCGACCAATTTTAGCCGTTTCCCGGATAATGGTCTCGGTCACTTGTGGCCGCTGTCCCTGAGTGGCGCCTGCAGCCCTGCTTTGGGCAGCTAATTCATCGCTGTTGGGGATCTCGGCTTTGGAGGTTTTGAGGTTATCTTTGGGACGTCGTACCTGTCGCGCCTCCTGTATTTCCTGGGTGTTAGCCGATGGGAGCTCTCCTTTGAATAAAAATGAAACGATCTCTTTATTTACCTTTTCGATCATGGATTTAAAGAGTTCAAAAGCCTCAAACTTATAGATCAACAAGGGATCCTTTTGCTCGTGAACGGCCAATTGAACCGACTGTTTCATTTCGTCCATCTTTCTGAGATGGGTCTTCCAGGAGTCGTCAATAATCGCAAGGGATATATTCTTCTCGAAATCTGTGATCAGTTGCTTGCCCTCTGTGTCGTATGCGTCCTGAAGGTTTGTAACTACATTGAGGGTTTTAATTCCATCTGTAAAGGGGACTACAATACGTTCGAATTTATTGGAATTATCCTCAAATACTTTTTTGATCACCGGGAAAGCGGAATCAGCCGAACGCTCCATTTTCTGGTGATAGTGGTCATAAGTAGCCGTGTAGACTGTTCTCGCAATATCCTGTACGGACATTTTGCCGAATTCCTCTTCATCTATCGGGGACGTTATGGAGAAATATTTGATCAGTTCGAATTCAAAATTCTTGTAATCATTTGCCATTTTATTGGTTTCCGCAATAACCTCACAGGTATCGTAGATCATATTGGCGATATCCACCTTCAGCCGATCACCCTGCAGGGCGTGTCTTCGGCGCTTGTAAACCACCTCGCGCTGGGCGTTCATCACATCGTCGTACTCCAACAGTCGCTTCCGGATACCA
>CAZEQO010000272.1:0-1623 GCA_964514365.1 uncultured Robiginitalea sp.
TTGCCTCCTTATCTTCGGAACTGAGCTTATCGGGATTGATCTCCTGATCCCCCAGGTATAAGGTAGTGCTTTGTGAAAGGGACAACCATGGCCCTCCCCGCATCAACAAAGCATACACGGCTTCCGTTGTCGCTTTTGTCGTTTCCCAACTATGGGTACGCTTATTTTTAAGCAACCACAATTTGAGTTGATCGATTTTTTCGACGTCTTCTGTAATCTCCGAAAAGGCCTCAATCAGGAGCGACTGTATCTCCACCGGGGCTTGGTACCAATACCACCCGGGCTCATTTTCCTTCCAATACATACCATTTTCCTCACTATAGACAGCCTGCTCCCCAAGGGCTTCCATGATTTCCACGGCAGTGCGCGGTTTCCCGAAACGATGCAGGGCCAGGGCAACCATACCTTTTTCATACACCGGGTAGGTCAGCCAGTCCCGTTCCCCGGACTTCAGATACTGATCTACTATACCCCGCTCTTCTTCGGTTAAAGGATAGTGGTCCAGGAAAAAACTCCGCATATAGAGGTAGTGTATATCCGAACGGCCCAGGTTTATACGGGATATCCCGGGGCCCTGCTCCAAACGCTTTTTATGATCGGCAATAAACTCACCGTCGAGATAGTCCAGGGCTTTTCTAACTATGGCTTTTTCTCCATCACTGTTGGCACTCTCTATACCCAGTTTTGCCAAATGGCCAAAGCCGGCAATAATATGACGGGTGATGTACCTGTTTTCCCTTCCACCGGCAAACCAGGGAAAACCTCCTGTAGGAAGCTGAAGTTGCCTCAGCATAGCGATGGCTTCTGCCTGCCGATCCTGTACCCCCTCCCCTGTAAAGGCGCGGCCCAGTCGGGCATTATTCTCCTTTTCATTTTCGGCATCACGCAACCAGGGCGATTCCGAAACAACTATGGATTTCAATTCCGGATTCTTCTCCAAAGGGGACTCTTCAATAGTATCCGAGGCCCAACTCTTAAAGACCGATTCTATGCCCGGGTAGCTCTCTAAAATGGATTCTGCAATGGCATTGGAATAATACCGCGCAAAAGTCTGTTCAGCGCATTCAAAGGGATACTCCATTAAATACGGAAGGGATTTAAGGACTAGCCAGGCCGGATTAGAGGTGTACTCCAATGTGAACCGATGGTGGTTTATCGATCCTGAGGTATGGGTTTTCAGGTTTTCCAGAGTCACAGATTTCTCGGCTCCGGGGGGCACCCAAATCGGTTTAGACTCCGAGACCAATACCCTGTTTGACAATACGGGAATAATCTTAACCTCCCCATCGCTCTTTTGACCCGCTTTTGCCACAGTTTTAATTTGAAGCGGGCCCATTCCCTTGGGAATGGTAAGCATCCAGGTAACCTCGGCACTGGCCTTAGGTGCCAGCTGGAAGGTCTGATTTTGCTCCCCTTTAATAACCTGAGCACTCACAACGTCCATCGTCATCGCGTCCCTGATCTCCAGAACGGATACTCCCTTTAAGGTTTCAGCCGTGAGGTTACTGATTTTAGCCGAGTAGTACAACGTGTCTTTTTCCCGAACAAATCGGGGGTAGTTAGGCACAATGGAAATATCCTTTTGGGTAATTACAGATTTTTCCAGGGCGCCGTGTTCTAAGT
>CAZEQO010000273.1:0-1587 GCA_964514365.1 uncultured Robiginitalea sp.
GCATTGAACGCACCGGTTTTTCCCACAAAAGGTACGCCCAGGTCGCGCGGTCTGGGTTTCTGTCCGTAAACTGAACTGGAGAGAATTAACAGGATACAAATGATGTGAATATTTTTCATGATTTTTTGCTTTATATGAGGCACCTGACTAATCCCCCGCTTCGTTGGTTTTGGAAGAATCCGCCAGTAATTTCTCGAGATCGGAAAGTTCCTCCTGGGTTAAATCCCGCCATTTCCCGAGTGGGACGTCCAACTGAATATTCATGATCCGATAGCGCTTTAACTGCCGCACTTCGTTCCCCAGGTGTTCACACATCCGACGGATTTGCCGGTTAAGCCCCTGGGTCAGGATAATTCGAAACTGGTAGGTATCTATCTTTTCCACAAAACATTTGCGGGTAACGGTATCCAGTATCGGAACCCCATTGCCCATTTTTTTGATAAAGGATGGGGTAATGGGCTTTTTAACGGTGACCAGGTACTCTTTTTCGTGATTGTTGCGGGCGCGCAGAATCTTATTGACGATATCGCCATCATTGGTGAGCAGGATCAAACCCTGGCTTTCCTTGTCCAAACGGCCAATCGGGAAAATACGCTCCGGATAGTTGATAAAGTCGATTATATTGTTTTTCTCCCTTCGGGTATCGGTAGTACAGACAATTCCGCGGGGTTTGTTAAAGGCAAGGTATACCGGTTTTGTTTCCGGGGCCTTAATGAGCTTCCCGTTCAGGCGTATTTCGTCTTCAGGGGAGACCTTAGTCCCCATTTCGGCAGTGACCCCATTGATGGTTACCCGCTTTTGCTCGATCAATTTGTCTGCGGCTCTGCGTGAACAAACCCCTATTTCACTGAAATACTTATTGATGCGAACCAATTTTTTCTCTCCCATGGAGTGCTAAAATCTAAATTACTCGGGCAGCCTGTTTTTTACCAGTGCAATCTGGCCCATATGGTTGGCAGAATGCTCCAAAACATGATACCATGCATAATGGTTGTTTATACCTTCATCAATGTCAGCCGCAAACCAGGCATCATCCTTTGCCTTAAGGCCTTCCAGGGTTTTATTCCGAACCTCATCCCACAACTCCAGATAGTGCGCTATGGGCTTGCCCTTTAGTTGTTCCCTGGTTTTTTCATTCAATTCTCCGCCTACAATCCACACGGCTGCTTCCTGATCCGTCCAGGCACGGCCCTCCAACGACTGGACCTGGTAGTAGGCTTCTGTGGATGCCAAATGCATGACGAGTGCTCCAATACTATTGGCATCGCCATCGAACAGATAATCGGTTTCTGCCTGTGTTAAATCACGGGTCATTTCTTCAATCCTGCCTTTTAAATCTTCAAGCATATCCACCATCGTGCCAATCTGGGGCGAATACCCGGCCTCCGGCTTGATTTCGTATTGTGCATGGGTGAACGTAAGGCCCGTGAAGAATACTACAAAGGCAATTCCTGTCTTAAGTCTTTTCATTTTCTCAGGTACAATGTTACAATGGTTTTGTTACAACCTCTTCAGGTTTCATCAAAGATTGATGAATATAGTGATTCTGGAAGGTAGTCCTGCCCGTCTTAACTTTTGAATAGGTAA
>CAZEQO010000274.1:0-1572 GCA_964514365.1 uncultured Robiginitalea sp.
TTGTCTATAATCCGGTACTTCGTGAGCCAGACGGCTTCCTCGCCGGACCCGATCAACGCCCTTACTGGGATGGCGGATATTCGAATGATCCCGATTTCAGAAACGTCTTCTACCTGACCAATGCGGAAAGGAAAGCGGATTACATTTCCCTTACGGCACAATTGCAAAAGCAATTTGACAATGGGTTCTATGCGATGATTGCCTATACTCTTTCAAGGTCGAGGGATTTGGCGGCTGCCGGGGGATCTCAGGCAGGTTCTTTGTGGACGGCTGAAGTTCAGGAAGACCGAAATGACCCGGAACTCAGTTTTGCGAGTTTCGATCAACCCAACCGCTTCATTGCCAATCTGAGCTATCGTACGAAAAACAGTACGATTTCCCTCTTCTGGGAAGGGGGCGAAAACGGGCGTTTTAGCTATACATACTCGGGTAACTTCGGTGATAATTCCAATCGACTGATCTATATCCCGAATGATGCTTCAGAATTGAATTTTGAAGAATTCACTTTGGACGGTGGACTGGTAACTACCCAGGCGCAGGTTGACTTTTTCAACGATTACATTGACCGGGATGAATATCTGGATGCCAATCGGGGTAGTGTGGCTCAGAGGAACGGGGCCAAGAATCCATGGCTGAACCGGTATGACCTCAGGATAACACAGGATATCCAGCTTTCCAAGAACGAGAAGCATAAAATCCAGCTCTCAATGGACTTCCTCAACATCGGAAACATGTTTAATTCAGATTGGGGCGTGCCTCAGTTTGCCTTCCAGCAGACTCCTTTGAATTATCGCGGTAGGAATGATGCGGGCGAACCGGTTTATCGGTTAAACACGATCCCGGGAACTACGGAATTCCCAACCTCAACCTACAGACCCTCAACGAGTATTGCGGATACCTGGAGGCTTCAGGTAGGGGTTCGTTATCTTTTTAACTAAGAATTGGATTCAGGTTCTAAAACCCCAGTCGCGAGACCGGGGTTTTTTTGTAAAAAAGAATACCTTTAAGGCTAAATCAAAGACAATGGAAATTCTGCAAACTGTACATTCCTATCTGGCCTACGTCGTGTTGGCGATGCTCTTTATCGCTGTAGCGAATGCTGTGCTCGGCCTTGTAGGCAACAAGATGTTTACGATGGAAAAGGATTTGAGAATCAGTCTTTTCGCATTGATCCTCAGTCATATCCAACTTTTAATAGGTCTGGTGCTTTACTTCGTTACCACCAGTGGTTTCAAGGCCATACAGCTCGTAGGGATGGAGGGAGTGACCGCCAATCCTGCCGCCCGCCTTCTCGCCCTCGAACACCCCCTGATCAATATCGTCGCAGTAGTTTTAATCACTATTGGATGGTCCCGACATAAAAAATTCCTCGAGGGGAGTAAAAAATTCCGGAGTATCGCCATTTTTTACGGTCTGGGCCTGCTCTTGATCCTCAGTCGCATACCTTGGGGGCAATGGTTTAATTAGCCCTTGCTACTGCAGGGCGAATAAGGTAGGCAAACACGGGGAAGTGATCGCTGTATCCGCCCTGATACAGGCCTCCCGCATACGTTCGAAAAGGATACCCCCCAT